>CAIYPA010000299.1 GCA_903927965.1 uncultured Bacteroidia bacterium
CCCGTACGCCGTGCTTTAAGGCTCAAAACTTTTTTCAATATGCTCGGTCCGTTGGTAAATCCCGGAAAGCCCCAAAACCAGATCGTTGGGGTTTTCAGTCTCGAACTGGCCCGCATGTACAATTATCTCTATCAGAAGAGCAATGTCAATTATTGCATTATCCATAGTGTGGACGGCTATGACGAGATTTCCCTTACGGGTGATTTTAAAGCCCTTACCAACAATTCCGACCGGATGTATTCGCCTTTCGATTTGGGAATGGCGACATTTAAGCCGGAAGAGTTGGCCGGATCAGGCGATGTGCCAGGAACTGCAGCCATTTTTAAAAGCGTGATTACTGGCAAAGGGACCCTTGCCCAGAATTCGGTGGTGATTGCCAATTCGGCAATGGCCTTGGCGACCTATTTCCCCGGAAAAGGGATTGAAGAGTGCATCAGTTTGGCCAAATCATCGTTAATGGAAGGAAGGGCGTTAAAGGTTTTAAATCAGCTAATCTCAATACAATGAGCACAATACTCGACCAAATCGTAGCCAATCGACGGAAGGAGGTTGCCCTTCAGAAACAGAAAATCCCACTTTTGGAACTTCAATCAGGCATTGATTTATCTTTCCGGCGTAATTCATTGGCAAACAGATTATTATCAAAAGAAAGCAGTGGCATTATCGCAGAATTCAAAAGAAGTTCCCCGTCCAAAGGGATTATTAATGATCGTGTATTTCCTGAAATTGTCACAAGGGGTTATTCTGAAGCCGGTGTTTCTGGAATTTCGGTGCTCACCGATTCAACCTATTTCGGTGGCAGCACCTCCGATTTTCGGGCAGCACGGATAGCAAACCCATTGACCCCGATGCTCAGGAAAGATTTTATGGTAGATGAATATCAGCTTTTTGAATCAAGGCTGATGGAGGCCGATGTGATCCTGCTGATTGCTGCTGTACTTGAAAAAACAGAGATTTCACACTTTACGTCCATCGCCCACGATCTGGGAATGGAAGTGCTGCTTGAACTCCATGACGAAAGTGAGATTCAAAAAATAGACAATAACGTGGATATGATCGGCATCAACAACCGGAACCTAAAAGATTTCAAAGTTGATCTGAACCGTTCCCTCCAATTGCTCGAGAAACTTCCGGCACGGGCAATCAAAATATCCGAAAGCGGTCTTGGCGATCCTGAAACAGTGGACTATTTACGAAGCCGTGGTTTTCAAGGCTTCCTGATGGGAGAGAATTTTATGAAAACAGATGACCCTGGTTTGGCCTGCCTTAATTTTATATCAAAATTGAAACTGTCATGAAGATAAAAGTGTGTGGTATGCGCAATCCATCAAATATTAAGGAATTGGTTCAGTTAAAGCCCGATTACATTGGGTTTATCTTCTATCCCAAATCAAAGCGTTTTATTGGCGATCAGATTTCGGATGAAATTTTATCCCTGATCCCAGTCTATATCCAAAAAGTTGGGGTCTTTGTCGATGAACCTTTCGACAGCCTGCTGGAGAAATTCAAATCCAATCGGCTCGACATGGCACAACTTCACGGAAGTGAAATTCCGGGTTATTGCCAACGACTTAAAATGTTGGGTATCCCACTGATCAAAGTATTCAACATCTCAAACGATTTTGATTTTGAACTTGTCAAGCCCTATGGCCCCTGGTGCGATTTTTACCTGTTCGACACCGCAGGTGAATTACCGGGTGGCTCGGGTTTAAAATTCGATTGGGAAAAACTGGACTACTATTCAGGAGAAAAACCATTCTTTCTGAGTGGTGGGATAAAGCCTGATGATGCTAAAAACATCAAACACCTGTCACACAAAAAATTATATGCAATTGATGTGAACAGCGGTTTTGAGATTGAACCGGGATTGAAGGATATTCCAACGTTAAAAGCGTTTATGGAAGAGGTTTTAGTGGAAGATTGATGATTCGATATTACTTTTGAAGAACAAATAAATATTAGGCTACCAAAGTTTCAAACTTGTATCCCCTTTTTAAAGTGGCTCAACGAACTTTTTAACACATAGATTTACTATTAAACAATGAATTATCAATCAGACGATAAAGGATATTATGGCATTTTTGGGGGAGCTTATATACCTGAAATGATGTATCAGAATATCAACACCTTACAAAATTGCTACCTGGAAATCATCGAAAGTAGTGATTTTCAGCAGGAATTTCGCAAACTGCTTCGCGACTATGCTGGAAGGCCATCGCCACTCTATTTTTCCGACCGGCTTTCAGATCATTACCACACCAATATTTACCTGAAAAGGGAAGACCTTAACCACACAGGGTCGCACAAGATCAACAATACAATAGGCCAGATTTTATTGGCAAAAAGGTTGGGTAAAACACGCATCATCGCTGAAACTGGTGCCGGTCAGCATGGAGTGGCTACGGCAACAGTTTGTGCAAGGGCGGGTTTGAAGTGTATCGTTTACATGGGCGCGGTGGATGTGGCACGTCAATCGCCAAATGTCGAAAAGATGAAAATGTTGGGTGCGGAGGTCAGGCCTGTACAAAGCGGGAATAAAACCCTCAAGGATGCGACCAACGAAGCCATCCGCGATTGGATCAACAACCCGGTTGACACACATTATATTATCGGCTCTGTTGTTGGCCCACACCCTTACCCCGATATGGTTGCCAGGTTCCAGTCGGTGATCAGCGAAGAAATCAGGGTTCAACTCCTTGAAAAGACTGGGAAGAAAACTCCCGATTATGTCATCGCTTGCGTTGGAGGTGGGAGCAATGCGGCAGGTGCTTTTTACCATTTTCTGGACAATCTTGAAGTAAAATTAATTGCTGTGGAAGCAGCAGGCAAAGGAGTTGAAACGGGTGAATCTGCAGCCACAACTGCACTTGGGCAACCAGGTGTCCTACACGGGAGTAAAAGCCTTTTAATGCAAACAGCTGATGGACAAGTTATTGAGCCATATTCTATTTCGGCTGGTTTGGACTACCCTGGGATCGGGCCTATGCATGCCAACCTGTTCGTCACAAAACGGGCCCAATTCTTGAGTGCCACTGATGAAGAAGCACTGAAAGCAGCTTTATTCTTAACCCAATGTGAAGGGATTATCCCTGCCTTGGAGTCGGCACATGCTTTGGCAGCTCTCGAAATGATCAGTTTTAAACCAGACGATGTGGTTGTGGTCAATGTTTCAGGACGCGGGGATAAGGACATGGAAGCGTATCTTAAATATTATCAATCGGTTAAATAAGGGGCTTCTGACAGCTGGCGACTGGCTACTGGTAATTTGCTGCTGGTACTGATAAAGAAGTAATTATTTCAGAAATTAAAAGTTTAAAAACTAAATTTCAAATCAAACATCAATGGAAAACCGTATCATACAACTCTTTAAGAGAAAAGATAAAAATATATTATCGATCTATTTTACAGCGGGTTACCCAAACTTGGAGGACACCGTGAAGATTATAGCAGAACTTGAGAAGAACGGGGCCGACCTGATCGAAATCGGGATCCCTTTTTCGGATCCGGTTGCCGATGGGCCAGTGATTCAAAAAAGCTCTGAGATTGCTTTAAATAACGGAATGTCGGTCAGCTTTTTGTTCGATCAATTGAAAGATATCAGAAAAGAAATATCAATTCCTTTAATATTAATGAGTTATCTAAATCCTGTAATGCAATATGGGATTGAGAATTTCTGTAAGAAATGTAGTGAAATCGGGATAGACGGGACGATCATCCCGGATCTGCCGCTCGAAATCTTTGACAAGGGCTATAAAGGATTTTTTGAATCCAATAATTTAAGCAATATCTTTCTGATTACCCCTCAGACCATAGAAAATAGGATCAGAAAAATCGATGCGCTCTCTTCCGGTTTTATCTATTTGGTTTCCTCATCTTCTACCACGGGTGTAAAAACTACGGAAGTTGACTTGGGACAAATGGCCTATTTTGAAAGAATCCACAAGATGAACCTCAAGTCGAAATTTTTGGTCGGGTTTGGAATATCCGATAGTGCATCGTTTGATGCTGCAGCTAAATTTACCAATGGCGCAATCATTGGAAGCGCCTTTATCAAATCACTTGAAGCGGAGGGTTCAATTGCAGACAAAGTGGAAGCATTTGTCAAACAATTCAAATGATTAAAAAATCATTTTCACATGATTATTTTCAATGATGTACATTTATAAATAAAGTTAAATTTGCGCCGATAAACGATTTAGTTGCAATGGCAGGCTTCATAACCGGGAATGTCACTGTAGATACACATAATAATAATAGTTACGGATGAAAAAAAGTTTAGCAGCTCTCTTTGCCATTGTGCTCATTTTTAACCTAAGCTCCAAAGCCGATGAAGGGATGTGGCTACCTTCGCTTGTTGGAAAATTGAACATTCAGAAAATGAACGCCATGGGATGTAATCTGACAGCAGAACAGATATACAGCATCAACCAGTCAAGTTTAAAAGATGCCGTGGTTGCCCTCGACCGCGGTTCATGTACAGCCGAAATCATATCTGCCGATGGCTTACTCCTTACCAATCACCATTGCGGTTTTGGCGAAATCCAGGCGCATAGTTCTGTTGAACACGATTATCTCAGGGATGGTTTCTGGGCACTGAAACGCGAAGATGAACTTGTCAATCCGGGTAAGTCGGTTACTTTCCTGATACGCATGGAAGATGTGACCGATCAGGTATTGGCGGGTGTTACCGATAATATGGATGATAAGGCTCGTATGGGTAAAGTTCGCGAAGTATCTTCAAAAATAGAAAAAGATGCCAAAGGTGAAACAGCTTACGAAACACGAGTTCGGAGTTTTTTTGAATCAAACAGATATTATTTATTTGTTACAGAGACATTTAAAGACATTCGACTTGTTGGGACTCCCCCACAGTCTTTGGGCAAGTTTGGTGGTGAAACCGACAACTGGATGTGGCCGCGCCATACTTGCGATTTCTCGATGTTCCGCGTTTATTGCGCCCCTGATGGCAAACCGGCTGCTTATTCAAAAGACAATGTTCCTTATCATCCCAAACATTTTCTTCCGATTTCGTTAAAAGGCATTGGTAAAAATGACTTTACCATGGTAATGGGCTATCCGGGTACTACAACCCGTTACAGGACATCCAAAGAGGTAAAATATACTATGGATGTTGTCAACACCGTTAGGATTATTGCAAGGGAGGCTAAATTGAACATTATCAGCAACTTTATGGCAACTAGCCAAAAGGCCAGGATACAGTACGCTTCAAAATTTGCAAGAAGTTCAAACTATTACAAATACTCGATCGGCCAGAACAAAGGTCTGGCTGCGCTTAATGTGATCGGTAAAAAAGAAGCCATCGAAAAGGACTTTATGAAATGGGTAAACGAATCACCCGAAAGGATCGCAAAATATGGCACTGCCCTCGATTCCATCAATGCTGCCTTTCAAACTGTCGATGAAAAAATTGCATCCCAATATGCCCGTGAAGCACTTTTGGGTGGGGCAGAAGTATTTGGGTTTTCAGCTGGTGCATCTTCACTTTACCAGGCCTTAAAAGGGAAAAATAAAGACAATATTGAGTCCGCAGCAAAGGTTGTGCAAAAATCGTTGGATGAATATTTTAAGGATTACGATGCCAACACCGACATGAAAGTTGCCGGGGCCTTATTGAAAATTTATGCGGCAAAAGTCTCTCCCAAATATATTCCTTCGATTTTTGAGGTCGTGAAATCCAAATTTAAAGGCAATTTTGACCTGTATGTTCAAAAAATGTTCGATAAATCCCTATTTGTCGATAAGACCAGGATGGAATCGTTCCTGAAAAACCCATCTTTAAAAGTCCTTGAAAAAGACATGGCTTTTGTGGCCATGCGTTCTATCTTCGAGACTTTGAATACAATAAACCAGGATATGAACAAATCGACTGGTAAGGTTGAAAGGGCCCGGCGATTGTTTGTTGCCGGATTAAACGAAATGAACAGTAACAAATCAATTTATCCTGACGCCAATTCAACAATGCGCTTAACCTACGGCGAGGTAAATGGTTATGAGCCCCGTGATGCCACCTATTATAACTACTTCACGACGTTGAAAGGGTATCCTGAGAAAGGGATTGCCGGCGATGTTGACTTCGATTTTCCACAGAAAGTTATTGATCTCTACAATGCCAAAGATTACGGTCAGTACGGGGATAAGGATGGCACCTTGCATACTTGTTTTACCTCAAATAACGACATCACAGGTGGTAATTCAGGAAGTCCGGTCATGAACGGCAATGGCGAACTGATTGGAATCGCATTCGATGGCAACTGGGAAGCCATGAGCGGCGATATTGCCTATGAGGCTGAAATTCAAAAATGTATCAATGTGGACATCCGGTTTGTCCTTTGGACAATTGATAAGTACGCTGGTGCGACCCATTTGATCAACGAGATGAAGCTGGTCAGATAGAACGGTCATTTCAAATGTATATGAAGCTGGAGCGGATCGGGATTGCACTTCCCGGATCGCTTCAGCTTCATAATTTTTAACAAGAAATTTATGGCAGTTACCGAAAATCCTGAAATCACTATCTACACCGATGGTGCGGCACGTGGCAATCCCGGACCCGGAGGTTATGGGGTTGTTTTGATTTCTGGTCATTATCGGAAAGAACTTTCGAAGGGATTCAAACTCACCACCAATAACAGGATGGAGTTGATGGCAGTTTTGGCCGGGCTGGAGGCATTAAAAGTGAAACCTTGTAAAGTCACAATCTATACCGACTCAAAGTATGTTGTTGATTCGGTCGAGAAAAGATGGGTTTTCAACTGGCTAAAAACCAACTTTAAAGGAAAGAAAAATAGTGACTTGTGGAAGAGGTTCCTGATCACCTATCCGCTTCATTCTATAAAATTTGTATGGATAAAGGGACATGCCAATATTCCTGGAAATGAGCGGTGCGACCAACTTGCCGTAGCGGCTTCCTTTGAACCTAATTTACCTGATGATATTGGATATCAAAACAATAACGAATGACATTTTTGGTTTCGTATATTTGCTTAAATGAAATACATTTGTAAACCCAAATTTATAAAAAAATGAGGTGGCTTTACAACTTAGGAATACTTGTATATTACCTGCTGGTTCGGATTGCTTCGATTCGGAACGAAAAAGCCAGAAAATGGATTGAAGGCCGGCACGATATTTTCAAACGGCTTAGCGCGACCATTATACCAGGTGAACCATTGCTGTGGTTTCATGCCTCGTCTTTAGGAGAGTTTGAACAAGGAAGGCCTGTAATAGAAGCCATTCGAAAATTAAAACCTGAATACAAAATTCTGCTCACTTTCTTTTCCCCTTCAGGATACGAATTGAGGAAAAATTATGAACACGCCGATTACATTTTTTATCTTCCCCTTGATACCCGGAAAAATGCCAAAAGGTTTATTTCAATTGTAAAACCCGAAAAGGTATTTTTTATTAAATATGAATTTTGGTATCATTTTTTGACCCAGCTAAAAGAAGCCGGGATACCCACCTACATTTTTTCCGCATTGTTCCGGCCTTCACAGATCTTTTTCAAACCGTGGGGAAAATGGTATCTGAATGCCATTGCAAGTTACGAACATATTTTTGTACAAAACCAATCGTCATACGACCTGCTTCTAAAATTCAATTTTAAAAATGTATCAATGTCAGGTGATACTCGCCTGGATCGTGTGAGCGAAATTTCAGACGCTGCACCCCTCCTGCAAAAACTTGATTTTTTTTGCCAGGGAGAAAAAGTCATTGTGGCGGGAAGTACATGGAAAGAAGATGAAGACTTATTAATCCCATACATAAACAAATCTCCTCTTGGCCGCAAATTTGTTATTGCACCCCATGAAGTGACCCCTCAAAACCTTGATAGGATTGTTAATGTACTCGAAAAATCCTATGTTCTTTATTCAAAAGCTACGAAGGAAAGTTTGATAAAGGCAGAAGTCCTGATTGTGGATGGATATGGGTATTTGGTTTCAGTTTACCGTTACGGCAAACTGGCTTATGTAGGTGGAGGATTCACCTCTGGCATCCACAGCATCCTCGAACCTGCTGCTTTTGGACTACCCGTAATTTTTGGAACCGATTATCATAAATTCCAGGAAGCCTACGACATGATAAACCTTGGAGCAGCCATTTGCATCAGCAATTATGAAGAACTCGAATCTCGAATGGACACCTTTCTTTCAAATCCCAAAATTCTCAAAGATGCTTCAACCTGTGCTGTTGACTATGTCGATCAAAATCGGGGAGCATCAAAAGAAATTGTGAAATACCTTTTTAGTTAACAACTCCTTCCGGTCGTTTTTCCCGCTCATTTCAATTGTAAATCTGTATATCTCAAACTATTGACGCTTCCGAAATTTCGCATTTTGGTTAACTTTTTGGCTTCGCGAAAATTGTATAAATTTGTATTTCAAGCTATTAACACAGTTCAGTTGATAACTTTTAAAATCTTTTCCAAAAATTGTGGTGATAATTATTTTACGCTGTCTATCTTGCAACCAAAGCAATAAGGGTTAATGAATGTCTATAAAAGTAATAAAATCAACCTAATAATTAGAAGCGATGGAAGTGAAAGAGATCAAATCTCAACCAAAAGATGAACCGCCAAAAACTTTTTCCCCGGATGAGGCCTTTGTGGCGTCCGTGAAATATTTCAAAGGTGATGAACTGGCCGCCCGGGTCTGGGTCAACAAATATGCACTGAAGGATTCCTATGGTAACATATTCGAATTGACACCTGACGATCTACATAGACGTTTGGCATCCGAAATAGCCAGGATCGAGAAAAAATATCCAAACCCACTTTCCGAGGATCAATTATTTGACTTGTTCAAAGATTTCAAATATATCGTTCCGCAAGGAGGCCCAATGACTGGCATCGGAAATGAATTTCAGGTTGGTTCGTTGTCGAACTGCTTTGTTGTTGGAAATGGTGCTGATTCCTATGGTGGAATCATCATGGTGGATCAGGAACAGGTACAACTTATGAAACGACGTGGCGGTGTTGGCCACGATTTGTCCCACATCCGGCCAAAGGGGTCACCAGTGAAGAATTCGGCCCTTACCTCTACCGGGATTGTCCCTTTTATGGAACGGTTCTCCAATTCGACTCGTGAAGTGGCACAAGATGGCCGCCGTGGGGCATTGATGTTGTCTGTTTCCATCAAACATCCCGATTCCGGTGATTTTATTGGAGCCAAAATGGATGAGGGAAAAGTAACAGGTGCGAATGTATCAGTAAAAATTGACGACGAATTTATGAAGGCGGTACAAGCTAAAACCATGTACCAGCAAAAATACCCAATCGATAGTACCGACCCTATCTATTCGGTTGAAACCGATGCAAACAAGCTTTGGGAAAAAATCGTGTTCAATGCATGGAAATCGGCTGAACCCGGAATCCTCTTTTGGGACACGATAATCCGTGAATCGGTTCCCGACTGTTATGCAGATCTGGGATATAAGACAGTTTCGACCAACCCATGCGGAGAAATCCCCTTATGCCCTTATGACAGTTGCAGGTTAATCGCATTAAACCTCTACTCATATGTAGATCACCCATTTACACCGAAAGCCAAGTTTAATTTTAATCTGTTTAAAAAACATATCCGCCAGACCCAGCAGATCATGGATGACATTATTGACCTGGAACTGGAAAAAATTGATGCCATTTACAGTAAGATCATCTCAGATCCCGAGGACGATGAAATCAAGCTCGTTGAAATCAACTTATGGGAAAAAATCAAAAATATGGCCATCAATGGGCGTCGTACAGGCATTGGCATTACTGCTGAAGGCGACATGGTTGCTGCGCTTGGATTGCGGTATGGTTCAGAAGCTGCCGTCGAATTTTCGGTAGAAGTGCATAAAATTGTTGCACTGGAAGCATATCGCGGATCTGTACAACTGGCAAAAGAGAGGGGCGCATTCCCGATTTATGATTCCAAACGTGAAAAAAACAATCCGTTTATCCAACGCCTGGCTCAGGCCGACCCGGAATTGTACAAAGACATGGCCCGTTTTGGCCGAAGGAATATTGCACTGCTTACGATTGCCCCAACTGGAACTACAAGCCTGATGACCCAGACAACATCTGGCATTGAACCAGTCTTTATGCCAGTTTATAAACGGCGCCGCAAGGTAAATCCCAACGATAAGGATGCGAGGGTTGATTTTGTGGACGAATCAAACGATAGTTGGGAAGAATATATGGTGTTCCACCATAAGTTCAAAACCTGGATGGAAGTCAACGGCCACGAGCTCAAAAGGAATTATTCCAACGAAGAGTTGGATGCCTTGATTGCAAAATCACCCTATCACAAAGCAACTTCAAACGACATCGATTGGGTATCAAAAGTCAAAATGCAGGGAGAAATCCAGAAATGGGTCGATCATTCCATTTCTGTTACCATTAACTTACCGGAAGAAGCAACAGAAGAACTTGTCAACAAGCTCTATTTCACTGCGTGGGAAAGTGGGTGCAAAGGTGTCACGGTTTATCGTGAAGGCTCCAGGTCTGGCGTTTTGATCTCGACCAAGGACAAAAAGAAGGATGGCGTCTTTCCGACCAAACGGCCTGAGATATTGGATGCCGACATTGTCAGGTTGCAAAATAACAAAGAGAAATGGATTGCCTTTATTGGCCTGATCGAGGGCAAACCTTATGAAATATTTACTGGTTTGGCTGATGATGAGGACGGATTACTACTTCCACGTTCGGTTCAGAATGGTTGGATTATTAAAGGGCGTGAAGAGTCTGGTGCCTCAAGATATGATTTTCAGTACCGGAACACCCGTGGTTATAAGACAACCATTGAAGGGTTATCTTACAAATTCAATCCAATCTTCTGGAATTATGCCAAATTGATTTCCAGTGTTTTACGTCATGGAATGCCGATTGAGAAAGTTGTCGAACTGGTTTCCAGCCTTCAGTTTGATGTCGAATCGATCAACACCTGGAAAAATGGGGTTGCACGTGCCCTTAAAAAATACATCCCAAATGGTACTGTGGCTGAAGATGCCAAGTGCGAAGCATGTGGTTCAGTCAATGTGATTTATCAGGAAGGTTGTCTGATCTGTCAGGACTGTGCTTCATCCAAATGTGGTTGATACAATGCGAAATTTAATACAGGAGGCCCGAAAGTTTGGGTCTCTTTTTTTATGTTATCTCAATTTTTGTCTCACAATATTTTTCACAAACAAATCCCAATTCAGGATCACAATCCCATTCATTAAAACAGTAACATATGGAACTTCCTCAACTGATTAAAAAGCAAATTGAGAAACTCGGCAAAATCCTTTCCAACAATGAGTTAGCAATGGGGGAAATCATCTTTAACAACAATGATTGTCAAGTCCTGTCACAATCGGCAGTCAGGTTTGAGTTAATCGTCAATTTTTCTGAATCAAGGCCCTCCAAGGAATGTAGCCTGAATATTGTTGATGAAGATATAATACCGTCAATTGAAGGGGAAAATATAGGCTGGAACCAGCATTCATATGCATGCCTGCTCGAAGTTGAGAACGAATTAAAGTATCTTGACCCGAGGGAACCTGTCGAGCATAAGAAATATACACGGGAAGGGATGATCAAACGGGTCATGCTAGAACGAAGACAAAAAGCAGATAAAGCAAAATACCGGATAAAATGGGCCTCAAATATTTATGGGGATCATATGCTGACCAACGAAAATGGGGTAAAGTACAAAATCTTTTTACGCGATTTTGAAAACGAAACCGGTTACAGCGACAGCATGGACTCCCGGCTCAATAAATTGGGGACGACCAAACACATCATGTTTGCATTTCAACAGTTAAAAGAAGATAAGGCACTTTACACCAAATTAAATAAAATTGGCCCTTTTATAGAGGTCTTTTGTGACCCACTCAACGAATATAAAATATCCTGGTTTTATCCGCATACTTTGCCACTTCAGGAACAAGTACTTATTTCAAGATATTTCAAAAATAACAGATTTATTGAAGAGGACCAGATCAAGAATTTTCTCGGGTTTCTTGACGAATCTGTTTCTTTGCCTAAAATTCATATCCGGCCTGAAGTGCGTGAAAAAATAGAGTTGGTATTTGAAAAGGACCTGCTTGAAAATTTGCACGACAAATGGAAACCTGACTTTTCTGCGATTCATGCTGAATTGT
Organism: uncultured Bacteroidia bacterium; assembly: GCA_903927965.1. Taxonomy (GTDB): domain Bacteria; phylum Bacteroidota; class Bacteroidia; order Bacteroidales; family Prolixibacteraceae; genus JAAFHB01. The sequence continues at coordinate 12,148 of CAIYPA010000299.1, forward strand.
TCCCCTACCAGAAGGAGGGGATTGAGTTTGCCTTATTCCGAAAAGCCTCCATCATCGCTGATGAAATGGGGCTTGGAAAAACGATACAGGCTATCGGGACTGCATTGCTAAAGAAGCAGGTATTCGGGTTCAAAAAAGTCCTTGTTGTATGCCCTGCATCGCTCAAAGGACAATGGAAAATGGAAATTGAGAAATTCTGTGATGAAAAAGCCCTTATTGTTCAAGGTTTTCCCAATGAAAGGGCACTCCAATATCAGGACGCTGACCATTTGTTTTTTATCGTCAATTACGAGACTATTTTGAGGGACAACCTTGCAATCAACAAAGCAGGAATCGACTTTCTGATTCTTGATGAGGCCCAACGGGCAAAAAATTATGAAACCAAAACAGCCTCGTCCATCAAACGGCTCAAATCAAAACACACACTTGTAATTACTGGAACTCCCATTGAAAACCGACTGATTGATATCTTTTCTATTCTTAGCATAATTGATCCCTATTTTTTCGGTCCCCTATGGGAATTCTCCTACCAACACTGTTTGTTTGATCCTGACCGTCGCGACAAAATCAATGGCTATTACAACCTCCAGAAACTCAATAAAGAGTTGGAACAGATCCTTATCAGGCGTGAAAAAAGAAAGGTTATAGATCAATTACCCAACGTCATACAGACCAATATCCCAGTCAACCTTTCTCCCTTACAAGCCGAGTACCATGCGGGTTATGCCAAAGGCATCGCTCAGATCATCCGTAAAAAATTCATGACACCTTACGATCTCCAGCATTTACAGTTGCTATTGGCCAATATGCGGATGGTATGCGATTCCACCTATCTGATTGATGAAGAAACCAACGAATCACCCAAGTTGGATGAATTGAAATACATCCTTCTCGAAAAAATGGAGATCCAGAACACTGAAAAGAAAATAATCATCTTTTCAGAGTGGGTCAAGGTTCACAAATTGATCGGTAGGATGTTGCGCGACAATAACATAGGGTTTGTCGAACTAAATGGATCAGTTCCTGTCAAATTGCGTGGGGAGATCATCAAAAAATTTGAAACGAATCCGAATTGTAAAATTTTCTTATCAACAGAAGCAGGTGGAACGGGTCTCAACCTTCAGGTCGCAGATACCCTCATTAATTTTGAACTTCCCTGGAACCCAGCCAAAAAGAACCAGCGGATAGGACGAATCGACCGGATAGGACAAAAAAGCAGCAAACTCACAATCCTCAATTTTATTACACGCAATTCAATCGAGCAACAAATTGCATCGGGATTGTTGGTTAAACAAAGCCTTTTTGATGGGGTTCTGGACAGTTCAAGCCATACGGATTATGTCGATTTTTCAAGCAAAGGAAGGTCCCAGTTTATCCAACAGCTTGAAGAGTTTATTTTGGCTGCCGAAAGCATTGGATTGGAAAAGGAAATGGATGAGATAATTTCTACAAATACAACCTCTCCCGTAGATTTGCCGGAAGGACCATCTGAACCCGAAGTTATTAACTTGGTTGAGGAGGTGGCCGAAGAAATCCCTGAAATCGTTGAAGATTTGCAGCCTTCATCAAATCAGGTGGTTGCCGACCAAAAGGCGCAGGAAGTCGAACAAGTGATGAACAATGGGATGCAATTCCTTGCAGGATTATTTAAAATGTCAACCGGAAAAGACCTTGGCCTGGAAAACCAAACGATAGAAATCAATAAACAGACTGGCGAGGTTGTAATGAGGTTTAAACTTCCTATAATTTAAAGATCAAATATTTGAATTTCTGTTTAACTCTCTTAATTTCATGTATTTCATAAATGTCGCAAACGAATTGATGATGCAAAGGGCAATGCCATAATAACCATCAAGGAAGCCAAATTTCAGGAAAAATCCTTTAAAGAATGTTGCAAAGCCTTTCCCCAAAACCCCAACTTTGCTGATCTTCCTGTTTTCCGAAAATAATTCATGGGCAGAAGTTGTTGTAAAATGGTTAAACTGATCAATGTGGGCTTCAATCGAAATATAGGTGAAGTGCAAAATGTCACCTTTTAAAAATCCTGTTCTCGTATTATGTTGCATATTAACGTGATCATGAGGGTTACGTCCACCCCATTCCCCTTTGTTGCGGTTCCATAGCCTGAGTTTCCGGTCGGGATACCAATTTCCATGCCTGATCCAAACACCACAATAATTGTTCATCCTGTTCATATAATAACCATCATAGCCAAACTTCTGTTTGACTTTAATAATTGAATTACAGAGTGTTTCGCTTAGTGCCTCATCTGCATCGAGCGAGAGTACATAATCAAAACTCGCCAACGATTTGACATAGTTCTTTTGTTGAATGTAACCTTCAAAAGGATGTTCATAAAATTTAACTCCTAAACGCTGGCAAATCTCGCGGGTCCTGTCGGTCGAAAAGGAATCGACCACCAAAATTTCATCCGCCACTTTTGTTACGGATGAAATGCACCGTTCAATGGCCGACTCTTCATTGTAGGTAATGATGACTACAGATAATTTTTCCATTCGATATGTGGTTAACCCGGCTTAAAAAGGTAACTAGATAAAAATAAGCTGTAAAATTAATTAAAATGATTAAAATCCATCAAAAAACCATTCGCCAGAGACACATAAAAATTTATCTTTGCATCCTGTTCGATATAAAGAATGAATATAATTAACTATAATACTTATGATTAGCTATTTTATCAAATCCTTTAAAAGAAAAATTGCAAGAAGGTTTACAAAGAGATATCCTACAACCGTCAATTCATATGAAATTGAAAACTACGGTACGGTTAAGTTTACTCGTTGGGAGAACCCCCTTTTCCTGAACCGGAAAATCGAAAGTGCGGGAGTAAAATTCTTTAGCCGGTTTCTGAAGGAGGGCGATACCGCCATCGACATCGGAGCGAACATTGGGCATGAGTCTCTTCAGCTTGGTTTGGTAACCGGAAAAACCGGTATAACCATTTCGTTCGACCCAAACCCATTTGTCTATGAAATCCTGGTAAAGAATTCCCAATTGAACGCCGAGAAAACCAATATCAAGACCTTTAATTGTGCGATTACCGACAAGGAAGAGGAGTTTTATTATTATTCTTCGGAAGCTTCGTTTAGCAACGGAGGGATTTCGCGCGAAAAAAGCAGTAAACATGGCAAATACACCTTTAAAGATAAAATCAAAGGGATCGTACTTGAATCGTTCCTTGAAAAAAATTTCCCCGAACGCATTGATAAACTAAAGTTGATCAAAATAGATACGGAAGGTTATGACAAGGAAATTATTAAATCAATTTCCAGCTTACTGAACAAATACAAACCGGTGGTCATCACCGAGTGTTTTTTCCGCAATACAAACGAGGAACGTTTCGAACATTTTCATCTATTAAAAGATAAAGGTTATTCACTTTATTATTTTTCTGATTTTGAGGCCAATGCTGAAATTATTCCAATTTTGGCCGAAACCGATATGTTAAAATGGAAACATTTTGATTTATACGCGATTGCAGAATGAGCAACGATTATTGATATTAAAAAAGAATAGGATGAGCATTGTTACTTCGAAATTTTTAAGGGCTGTTATTCCAAAATTTATCCATAAGGTATTGCTTAAAAGGACAGTGCGCAATTCTATATTCAGTTATTATGGTAATTTGCCTACCCAGCCAGACAATGAAATTGAAACGGTCCTTGATTATTTGCGGAAAAAAGAGGTGACAAATTTCCCATATTTTGGCTTGGATAAATATGTTCCCGGTGACATTAAGGTTTTCCGTGATAAGGAGAAAGGTTTGAGATATGTCCTACTCGATGGCAAACGGCTCTATTTCAAGAAGAAATGGAATAAGCTCAGGATCAAAAAAGCTTTCAATGGATTATTGAAAGAGCAGGATCCGGTTTGTCCCCACTGTTACGAAAACAAGGATTTTAAAATTGATCATGGGGATGTGCTTGTTGATGTGGGCGCTGCGGAAGGAAATTTTGCTTTGAGTGTCATTGAAAAAGTTTCAAAAGTTATCCTTTTCGAAAGCGATGAAAGATGGGTGGAAGCATTGAATGCGACATTTGAACCCTGGAAGGAGAAAGTTACGATCGTTAGAAAATTCGTTGGGGATGTCACAAACGAAGGTTTCACTACACTTGATGACTATTTTGCCAAGGATGAAAAAGTTTCATTTCTAAAAATTGATGTTGAAGGGGCTGAAATGCAATTAATAAAGGGAGCCAAAAGAATACTTCAAGAAGCACATCTTCTGAAATTAGCCATTTGCACCTATCACAAACAAGATGATGAAAAGCTGTTTACAGAGATTTTAAGAAATAACGGATTTGAAACCTCTCATTCGGATGGATACATCCTGATGTATCATGACCGGAAATTACAGCCACCGTTTTTTAGAAGGGGATTGATTAGGGCAACAAAGAACTGAAATAGTTTTGAAATACAATTGAAACAAGTTGTGTTAAAATTGCATCTAATTATTATTCAAGCAATTGCACAAAATAGTTCCATACTGGACCATTGGGTGGAAGAGCAATAATGGTAACGGAATCACCATTTACAGGATGTATAAATTCAATTTTTCGGGCATGAAGATGGATTCCACCATCGCTGTCAGACCGGGGAAAACCATATTTCAAATCACCTTTGATATGTAGACCAATTGCGGCCAATTGCGCCCTAATTTGGTGATGTCGCCCAGTATGTAATTCTATTTCAAGCAAATGAAACCGATCAGAAGAATTCAGGTAACGGTAGGAAAGATTTGCTTTTTTTGAGTCTTTCTTTTCGCTGCTAGATGCAAACGACTTATTTTGTTTGGTATCCCTCACCAACCAGTGGTCTAAAGTGCCGTTCAAAGGCTCTGGTTTTTTATCAACAACTGCCCAATAGGTTTTTTGGATAGCACCTTCCTCCTGGAACATCTCGTTCAACCGGACCAACGCTTTTGATGTCCTGGCAAAAAGCACCGCTCCGCTGGTTGGCCTATCTATACGGTGGGTAACTCCCAGAAAGACATTGCCGGGTTTGTTGTATTTGTTCTTCAGGTATTCCTTGACCTCGTCACCAAGGGTTCTGTCCCCCGTTTTATCGCCTTGCACAATATCGCCACACCGTTTGTTGATCGCGATAATGTGGTTGTCTTCAAAAAGAACATCCAGTTGCCTAATCATATTGCTCCCTCTCGTTTGGAAAGTCACGTGATTTAACATCCGCTATATAATTTCCAACAGCACCTGTAATATCTGCAGCCAGGTTTAAATATCTCCTTAAAAACCGGGGGGAGAATTCCTGGGTCATTCCCAACATATCATGGATCACAAGTACCTGTCCATCTACGCCTCCACCAGCTCCAATCCCAATTATCGGTATTTTAAGTTCGTGGGCAACCTGGGTACCCAACCTGGCAGGGATTTTTTCCAAAACGATCCCAAAGCAGCCAGCTTGCTCAAGAAGATGGGCATCTTCGAGCAATTTTTTTGCTTCTATTTCTTCCTTTGCCCTTACAGTATAGGTCCCGTATTTATGGATCGATTGTGGCATTAATCCAAGGTGCCCCATTACAGGGATTCCAGCCATTACAATGCGTTCTACTGATTCAATGATCTCTTTGCCACCTTCAAGCTTTACGGCATCGGCATGTGTGATTTTCATAATTTTAATAGCAGAACTCAATGCTTCAAGCGGGTTACCCTGATAGGTCCCAAAAGGCATATCCACAACAACCAAAGCCCTTGTAACACCTTTAACTACCGATTTTCCATGGTAAATCATCTGGTCAAGGGTGATTGGTAACGTAGTTTCGTTCCCTGCCATCACATTGGATGCCGAATCTCCGACAAGTATAACATCGATACCAGCCTGATCGACAAGTTTTGCCATACTGTAGTCGTAAGCGGTAAGCATACTTATTTTTTCGCCATGCAACTTCATTTCAGCAAGAACATGGGTCGTCACCCTTTTTACCTCTTTCTGTACCGACATAACTTCAGTTTATATGAAATGAATAATCCCGACAAAAGTAGAAAAATCAAATTAAGTAACCACTGATTTCAGGTCCGACTTTTCCTCCAGCTCCCGGATATCCAAAACGCCCAAAAAACAATAAAAAAAACAAAAGAAAACAACCCCTTCCCGGACATTCAGCATCGACTCAGAAAGAAAATTAAAACTACAGATACATAGAAAGATAAAGAACAGGTTATTTTTGCTGGCGACAGATTTGTAAAGGGAGTAGATCAAGATGACGACCAACAATAAAAATCCAACCAATCCCAAATCAATGAAGGTTTCAAGAAATTGATTGTGTGCATTTGAATTGACACGAAAGGGATCTTTGTAGCCGTGAAGCTGATATTTTTTAACCAGTTCATTGTTTGTATCTCCCGGACCGACCCCTAAAAAAAAGTTAGTTCCAATGAGTTCCATACCCGATTTCCAGATGTGGATACGTGAAACAATTGTTCCATCACCATCGTCACCTAAGATGATCTCAGGATTTGCAATTAATTCACAAACAGCTTTAAACCTTGGGTTTTGAAAACCAATCAGAGTAACAAATCCGGCTACCACGACAATTGAAATCTTGGTTAAGCGGTTGTGTGCATGATTAAAAAAGATAAAGGCATAACCTATAACTACGGCTATCGTGCAAATGATCAGGGCTTTCGACGAAAGCAGATAAATCATAATTAAAAACAGAAGGGCTGAGATCCAAAGGAAACCATTCAGATTAAGGTTTGAAAATATTCGTCTTCTCAAAATCTCAACACAACTGGCAATAGCAAACAACAAATAGGAAGAAAAATAGGTGGGATGCAGGAATAGGGAAAGTGCGATAAACCTGAAATGGCTACCCCCAAAATCCCATGAAGCATATCTGTGATCGATTGTATTGAAGACCAGGCCATCCGGAGTAAGGCTTGTCGATTGATAAAAGGCTACGGACAAACAAATGATTGAGGAAACAAAACAGCCCAAAATAAAAGACATCAATATTTTAATCTGGTTCTCTTTAAAATATTGGCTATAAGCGGCTATAACAATCGGAAAGACTAAAAAAGAGGCTTTGACTTCGACTGCAAAGAACCCTGCATGTTTGTTGCCTGACCAGATAATACCTAGGATGTAAAGAATATAAAGCAGGGGTAAAAGTGCCCGCTGGAGGTTAAAATCAAACTTATATTTCAGGCTTAATAACTTTTGGACAGACATGATCACTACCCAAAAAACGATGAGTTTGGACAATTTATTTTCCAGAAGTGGCATTGAAAAGACGAGAAATAAAGTGAGATAATCACTCGTTTTTGACAATAATATATTTAGCTTTTCCTCCATTGTCAGGTAAATTTGGTTAAACGAAATAAAAAAGATGGGTCATATTCAAAAATTGATGACCCATCCTATCTGTTTCCAAACTATCCTACCGTTAAACCCGCAGGAAGATTTTCTTTTGATAAAGGTAGTAAAGCACCAGCCATTCGAGGACAATTGCCCCAAGGATTACAATCCATCCTCCCAATGGTTCAGCAAGGAAACCAGTGAAAAACATGGAGGCTTTACGAAAATCAATAATTGCAGATCCGAGATAAATCGTAATTGAATTCATCCCGATAACCTTAAAAAACAATATTTTATAAGAAAATATCCCTTTTGTCCAACCTTTAACATCGATCGAAAAATAAAACAACGACAAGAGCATAAAGCTGATCCCTGAGGTTAACAGGTTGAATGGAACAGTCCAGGCAGCTTTAATGATCGGGTAAAATGTGGAAAGGATAAGTGCAACTGATACCAAAACTGCTCCTGTGAGGGCAAGTATAGCAGCTTTCCGCTTCGAAGCCGGCTCTCCGTCACGAAGGATCGACCCAGCAAAAGAACCCATTAGTGTAACGGTAATTGCCGAAACAATACACAACAAGCCTTCAGGATCAAAGGTCTTGCCATGTAACCTTCCGGGTAATAACATCCTGTCGAGCCATGCGTTGATCCCACCTACCTGATCAAGGACACCTGCACCGTACCCAGGAACAGGAACAGCCAGTTGCAAAATTGCAATCCCTGCCAAAATGCCAATTAGCCAGGCCAAACGTGTATTAAATGATTTTGTATAAAGTACGATGGTGGCAGCAAACAGATAGCCTAAACCAATTTGTCCAAGCACACTTGCAACACGCATTGACGCAAAACCGTTTTTCAAGGCACCATTGTAGATAATCCCGAATACAACGAGCAGGAGACCCCGTTTAACGATCCGGTAAAACAATTGTTTCCGGTTAGCACCCTGTTCAACTTTGGCCGTAATGGCATAAGGGATTGCCACCCCTGAAATAAACATGAAAAGAGGAAAAATGAGATCCTCAAAATGGAATCCGGCCCAGGGAACATGTTCCATTTGCTCAGCGATGATATCCAGCCAACCCCATTTTAAGGTTTCAGCCAGTGCAACAATCAGGCTACCCCCTCCGATAATCCATAACATGTCAAAACCACGCAACACATCAAGCGATTGAAGCCGCTCTGGTTGTTTTGTCTCACTTTTCTTTGTTTTCATAAAAAATCAATTTGGGATTAATTAATAGCAATAGTAAGTGCCAAAGTTATGAATTTGAAATTACGCCACAAGATTTCAGTAAAGGTTTGCAAAAAAAATTCAGCAATAAATTTGCTGTCGTTTTGGCATATAAAGTGACATTTTCATTCAATTTTAAACTCCTAATCGTGCCAATTGTGCCAATCGAAGTGGATTGCAGAAAATTGGCACAACGATTGAAGGAGGCTTGCTACTGTATATAAAAATAGGAATCACAATTTAAAACAATTATAAAGAAATGGGAAAAATTATTGGAATTGACTTAGGAACAACCAACTCCTGTGTTGCCGTAATGGAAGGCAACGAACCGGTGGTTATCCCCAACAGCGAAGGCAAAAGAACTACTCCATCGGTAGTTGCGTTTGTTGACAATGGCGAACGTAAGGTTGGAGATCCTGCAAAACGTCAGGCAATTACGAATCCCCACAAAACAGTTTACTCGATTAAACGGTTTATGGGCGAGCAATTTACCAATATGTCAAAAGAGATCAAGCGGGTACCATTCCCTGTTATCCAGGGCGATCACAACACACCACGTGTCAAAATTGAAGACCGGTTCTACTCCCCTCAGGAAATATCTGCTATGATCCTTCAGAAAATGAAAAAAACAGCCGAAGATTATCTCGGTCAGGAAGTAACCGAGGCTGTTATCACCGTTCCGGCATATTTTAACGACTCGCAACGTCAGGCTACCAAAGAAGCCGGTGAGATTGCAGGTCTGAAAGTTCGCCGTATCATCAATGAACCAACTGCCGCATCGTTGGCCTATGGTCTCGACAAGATGCACAAAGATATGAAGATCGCTGTATTCGACCTTGGTGGCGGTACATTCGATATTTCTATCCTTGAACTGGGTGAAGGGGTCTTCGAGGTTAAATCGACTGATGGTGATACTCACCTTGGTGGTGATGATTTCGACCAGGTGATCGTTGACTGGCTGACAGACGAATTTAAAAAGGACGAAGGCGTCGATCTTCATAAAGATGCAATGGCCCTTCAGCGTTTGAAGGAAGCTGCTGAAAAAGCTAAAATCGAACTTTCTAGTTCAACACAGACAGAGATAAACCTGCCATACATTATGCCCGTCAACGGGATACCTAAGCACCTTGTAAAGACGCTTACCCGTGCCAAATTTGAGCAATTAGCTGATAAACTGATTAATGCTACAATGGAACCTTGCCGCAAAGCATTACAGAACGCAGGTATGACGATCAAAGATATTGACGAAGTGATCCTTGTAGGAGGTTCGACCCGTATCCCTGCAATCCAGGAGAAAGTTCAGAGCCTTTTTGGTAAAGTACCTTCAAAAGGAGTTAACCCCGACGAAGTAGTAGCCGTAGGAGCTGCAATTCAGGGTGGTGTCCTTTCGGGCGAAGTAAAAGACGTATTGTTACTTGATGTTACCCCTCTGTCATTAGGTATTGAAACCATGGGTGGGGTTATGACAAGGTTGATCGAAGCCAATACTACGATCCCAACTAAAAAAGCAGAAACATTTACAACAGCTTCTGATAGCCAGCCATCAGTAGAGATCCATGTACTCCAGGGCGAACGTCCTATGGCACAGGGAAATAAAACGATTGGTCGATTCCATCTTGACGGATTACCACCAGCACCGCGCGGTATTCCTCAGATCGAAGTGGCCTTTGATATTGATGCCAACGGTATTTTGCACGTCACAGCAAAAGATAAGGCAACCAATAAGGAACAGTCGATCAGGATCGAAGCATCCACAGGTCTTACTGATGCTGAAATCAGGCGGATGAGGGACGAGGCTGCTGCCAATGCAGAATCGGATCAACAGGCAAAGGAAAAAGTAGAAAAGCTGAACCATGCCGATAGTTTGATTTTCCAGACCGAGAAACAATTGAAAGAGTTTGGAGATAAAATCCCTTCCGACAAGAAAGGCCCGATCGAAGCTGCCCTTGGTAAATTGAAAGAGGCTTACAAAGCCCAGGATTTGAATGCTATTGAAAATGCTACCGCAGAGTTGAACACCGTGTTCCAAGCGGCCTCTCAGGAGATGTACAATGCAGCAGGAACTCAAGGCCATAGTGGTCAGGCTGGACCTCAAGGCGGACATCAGGGTGGCGGTTCACAACAACAGGGCCCAAAAGGTGACGGCGATGTGACCGATGTTGACTTTGAAGAGGTAAAATAATTGCCATAGACAAGCAATTATAAGAAATAAAAAATCCGCTGTATGTAAATCACATACAGCGGATTTTCTTTTAAAAGGATAGGCATTACCTTATTTATCAGATGGAAAACCTATTACGTTGATTGGCATTAATTTTTCGAAAAAGAAAAGGAACATTGTGGAGTGGATGAAAGAGGAGATGGTTTAACTTGCCTATTCGCCTGATTTATAATAATTTACCTATGTGCCGAATTAATGATTATAAAAACAATAGTTTTATCTTGTATATTCGATAAATATTATATATATTTGTATAATATAAACGATAATACCAAGTGAACAAAGATATTGTAAAACTATTAATTGCTGAATATCAACAAAAAGCCGTTGAGATTTCATTTCAGGAACGTCCATATATCATTGAGGACAAGCTTAATTATGTGTTTGTAGGATTGCGGCGTGTTGGAAAATCATACCTTATGTTCCAACAAATCCGCAAATTGTTGGATGCTGGTCACTCCAAAAATGAGATTCTTTATTTTAACTTTGAAGACGACCGCATTGCTTCACTTGCCACAGAAGATTTGGACCGTATAAAAGTCTGCTATGAAGAGATGTTCGATTGTAAACCGATTTTTTTTCTCGATGAAATACAAATTGTGGATCGGTGGGAGAAATTTGTCCGCCGGCTTGCCGACCAGGGTTATCGGGTTTATGTGACTGGAAGCAATGCGAAAATGCTTAGCAGTGAAATAGCGACTACTTTAGGTGGACGTTATATCATTGAAAACGTTTATCCATTTTCTTTCCCTGAATATTTAACTTCATTGGGGATCGAACTTACTGACAAGAATTTTATTTATCGCTCTCATAACGAAATAGTAAAAGCTTATGAAAATTATTTTCGTTTTGGTGGTTTACCTGAACTGACTCAGGTTAACGACAAACGCGCCTGGCTAAGCAACCTTTATCAAAAAATATTTTTTGGCGATTTAATCACACGCTATCAGGTACGTAACGATTTTGCACTACGTGTTCTGATCCGGAAATTGGCTGAATCTGTTAAACAGCCCACTTCGTTCAACAGATTGGCAAATGTTGTATCCTCTACCGGTAAAAAAATCAGTACTGACACAGTGATCGATTATTTGGGCTATTTAAAAGAGTCGTGGTTGATATTTCCGGTGGAGAATATTTGCGCCAAATTGGCTGAAAAAGTGTCAAATAAAAAGTATTATTTTATTGACAATGGCCTCCTCAATCTTTTCCTTATTGATCCTTCAACTTCATTATTGGAAAACCATGTCGCGATCCAACTTCGTCGGCTGTATGGGGATAATGTTTATTTCTATCTCCATGGCATAGAAGTGGATTTTTATATCCCTGAAATACAATTGGCAGTACAGGTTTGTTACAGCCTATTGGATCCGGAAACCCGTAAACGCGAGATGAATGCATTGATAAAAATGTCAAAACGAATTGATGTGAAAAAATGGAACATCATCACCAAAGACGAGGAAGAAACGATTTCGGAACAAGGGATTATTATTGAAGTGATTCCGGCGTGGAAATGGTTATGTTAAGAGGTCGAAAAAAAACAAAACGAACTTATTTCATCGAATAGTATCTTTTTGTGATCCAAATAATTTATAGTTTCTCCATCTTCAAAAATTCGCGTAAATGAAGATGGTGGATTCCCTTGTAGTTGCTGCTACTATTGAAAGTGTCCATTGTAACAACATATTTAGGGAAGTTATTATCAATTTTCAAAAGATTGCCAAATTCCCGTTCGTGGGTTTTTTCATCTAAAATCAGATAGGCAACCTGTACATAAACTTTAAGGCCATCTCTAATACCCACAAAATCAATCTCAAGGTTATTCAGTTTTCCCACATATACCTCGTAACCTAATATCCGCAGATGCTGATAAACAGCATTCTCCATCAATTTATGAGTGTCTCGTCCAAAATCAAGACGTTGCATGCAGTTCCGAAGTCCCAAATCCTCGAAGTAATATTTCTCGCCAACCTCAAACTTTTTCAAACCCTGAACATCGAGCCGTCTCGTTTTATTGATAATATAGGCGTTGCTTAATGCTTTTAAATAGTTGATAATTACACTGGTTGAAATATCTATGCGTTGAGATTTCAGGAACTTATGGATATTAGTTGCCGAGAAAAGGTTGCCTACATTGTCTGACAGGTAATCAACAAGAGTCTCCAGAAAATCAACATTCCGAATACCTTCGCGGCTCACAACATCTTTGAGCAGAATTGTTGAATAAACATTCTTCAGGTATTCAAACGCCATTTCATCATTGAGTGCCAAACGCGACAAATAGGGCAAGCCACCATAGGTAAGAAATAGCTTTAAAGAATTATCCTCATCGGGCAACGAATGAAAATACAGGAACTCAGTGTAACTTAAACTATGAATCCGAAATTCGATATAACGTCCTGAAAGATAGGTTGACAATTCACTCGACAGCATTTTTGCGTTACTCCCGGTACAAAATATATCACAACTTTCAGCCGACTGCAAGCTCCTTAAAACATGCTCAAAACCATTTATATCCTGAATCTCATCGATAAAGAGGTAATTATCTTTCCCTGATTCAATTTTATCTTTAAGATAGGCAAATAGCTCTGCTTCACCTCTGATAAAACGAAATTCCTCCTGTTCCTTGTTGATGTAAACGATGTTGGCATTGGGATTGCTCGTCTCAATTTCCTGCATAAGTTGCAAAAGCAGATAGCTTTTCCCTACCCGCCGCTGACCTGTAAGCACTTTTATAATTCCTTTCCCGATAAAAGATTTGATGCGATTACTATAATAGGACCTGTTTAATATTTCCATATTTTATACTTTTCAAACAGTACAAATATACAATATTTATTAAGTATAAACTTCAAAATAAAGATGCTATCAACTTATGGAGGTTATAACTCACAGAATTAAAATGAAAATATGAATTTCCAGTATTACTCAGGAAGATTTTTAATGCAAAAACTCCCTCTCCGTTTACGGCAAAGGGGGCAAAGAAAAACAAAACGAACCTTTATTAAAACACTAACCATTCTCTTTTTATTGAACAAGCTTCGTGATGCTCCAAAATGGTTTCTTTTTCTTCTTTGCTCAATCCTTTGATCCATACTACCTATTACTTGAAAAGTAATTGTTCAGTAGCCGTCAGAGGACAGTCGTCAGGTCTGGCAGGATAAGTGCAACAATACACAAAACCAATTCCTTGAAACAAACTTTATAATACTGATTATGTAATAGTTATCCTGCTAATTTCTTAGGCAACCGATAGGAACTACCAAAACACAATCATTACGACGATAAGCATATTGACCTCCGGTTAATACCATTAAGAAAGAAGCTTGTCCCATTTTATCTTCATCAATTTTTGCTTTTAGTACCAATAAATTTTGAGCAGCTTCCTCTATCTGCTTATTCCCTAATTTTACCTCTATGGCTGCCCACCGACCATCTCTTAATCTAACAATCAAATCGGATTCTAATCCAGTTTTATCGCGGTAATGAAACACATCACCATCTATCATTTGCGCATAAATACGAATATCCCTTGTGCACAAGGCTTCAAACAAAAACCCCAAAGTCTTAAAGTCATTCAACAAACCCTCAGGGTTTGTTCGCAAAACTGCTGTAGCAATAGAAGGATCAACAAAATGCCGCTTTGGTGAAGTGCGAATTGCTGTTTTGGAACGCATTGACGGCAACCAGGCAGGCAAATCTTCTACCACAAAAATTCTTCGCAATGCATTTAGATAAGAACTGATTGTTTTATCAGAAATTGAAATGTCTGTTGCTTCAATATCATTTTTAATGGTCTGTATCGAAGCCATTGTAGCTACATTTCTAGCCAGAGATCGCAACAATAACCGAACTCTTTCGGGATTTTTTTCCACTTCATCAACTCGTGACACATCATGATTGATCACTGCCTCAACATAATCCCTTGACATGCGTAAGGCAGACGCCTCATTTTTCCTGATGCTGGCAGGCCAACCACCTCTGCATAAAGCAAAAGCTATTTTTTCTATAGACAATTCGGACATTGCCTCAATAGTCAGATTTCCACCAAATAGGTCACCCAAAGATACCGTGCCATTCGATTCATGGGATTCAAACAGACTCATAGGACGCATCAACATCCGGGAAAACCGTCCCGTACCTGTATGAGCAGTTACATTATCTACAGGTACTGCAGAGCCTGTCAAAATAAACTGACCGGTATCTCCTCTTTTATCTACTTCAAATCTGACCGCATCCCACAAAACCGGAGCCATTTGCCACTCATCAATTAATCTTGGAGTTTCACCTTTGAGTAACAATGAAGGCTTTGTATCTGCCATTGCCTGGTAGGAGGAGGTATTATCAGGATCTTGCATATACAAGATGCTCTTTGCGGCATTTGAGGCAGTACGAGTTTTTCCGCACCATTTGGCTCCCTCGATCAAAACAGCCCCTGAAGATTGCAATGCCATTTGTAATTCCTGATCGCACAAGCGTAATAAATAAGACCTTTCATTCATAATTAATGTAGTACTAATTCTATGCAAATATAGGTGAAGTTTCATAGTTTCCAATTTAAACTTCCTGATTTGGCTATATTTTACTTCCTGATTTGGCTATATTTTATTTCCTGATTTAGAAAACCTCACTAAGATTATCCAAGGGCTGCTATTTTACTCTATTTGTATTGAATTTCAGACTATTATGACGATATTTGAATACCTGTTATAAATTGATCCTGTTTTGGAAACCCACCCGAATTATTATTACGAAAACCCCCATCGCCGTTTCGGGCAAAGGGAGCAAAAAAAACAAAACTAATTTTTATTAGAACAATAACCAATATCTTCTAATCGAACAAGCTTTGTGATGCTCCAAAATGATTTCCATTTCTGCTTGCTTATGGTTGCTTTGAAAGGATTTGTTTATGAAAATAATTAGCTTAATAGGTTACGCCCTTTAAATCCGAAAATTTGCATCATGAAGGCTGAGGCTACCACATTTCAAAAAACTGCGTATATTTGTATATTATAATGTACATTAAAACCTACTAATATGTTAGTAATTAGTTCGGCGGAATTGCGCAACAATATGAAAAAATACCTCGATCTTGCCAAAGATGAAACGGTGGTCATACAACGGGGTAGAACCAAAACCTTTGTTTTATCAAGACAAGAAAGGTTGTCACTTGATGCCAACCTTGCCAATGCCGTTACTGCGGAAGAATTACTGATTGGAATAGAAGAGGACATTAAGAAAATGTTCAGTAGAAAGCTAAAATAATGAAAGTGGTATGTATTTTTTACTATCTACTCTGTCAACGGGGAGGATGTGTATCTGGTGCAATACCTTAGTAATAACCGTGTTATTTCTAAATATTTATAACCTGCCAAATAGCAAAACCCCCTCGCCTTTTCCGGCAAGGGGGCGAATAAACAAAACAACAAATCGACTGGCTTGTTTTTACAATAAAAAAACTCCAATTCCAAAATGAATTGCTGTTATTCCTCATTTTTAATTTATGTATATTTGCTCGACAATAGTCATTTTAAATAGATCCGAGTTTTTAAAATAAATTCAGAATTATGAGGCTGCAATATATTTCAGACAGTAAAGGGCAAACAACTGGCGTATTTATACCAATTAAGGAATGGAACGAGCTGAAAAGCAAATTCAAAGGCATTGAAATCGATGAAATTGACATACCATACTGGCATAAAGAAACAGTAAGAAAACGCTTGGCTGAATATGAGAATAATCCGAACGATGTTTTAGATTTTGATATTGCGATGATGGATATTGAAAAAGAATTGTAATGTATAAGTCAATTATCCTTCCTCCTGCCAAAGAAGATATCCGAGACGCTGCTTTATGGTACGATGAAAAACAGAAAGGACTCGGGAAAAGGTTTATAAATCAGGTTCGTGAAAAAGTGTATTTTATAAAACAAAATCCCCAAACTGGAAGCGTACGCTATGACAATGTGAGAACGATGGTTCTGAATGTTTTCCCATTTATGATGCACTATACCATAAATGAAGATAGCGAAACCATAATTATTTCTGCAGTGTTGCACACAAGCCGCAACCCGGAAATATGGTCGGAGAGATGAACATCTTCCAGAATCAAAATATTACCATTGAAAACCAGTAAAAATGATTTTTGAATACTTGTTTTAATTTGATCCTGTTTTGGAAACGTACCCTAATTACCATGACGAAAACCCCCTCGCCGTTTCCGGCAAAGGGGGCGAAAAAAACAAACACACCTAAACTAAAACAATAACCACTATCTATTTATTGAACAAGCTTTGTGATGCTCCAAAATCATTTCTTTCATTTCCATTCAATAGTTTAATATTGAATATTTTAGCATTATAGTTAATTCGCCTAAAAAGGATTAAGAATATAAAACTGAAAATTGGTGCATGGAAGCTGAGATTATAAAATTTCATATTAATTGATTCTGTAGCGCGAAAACAGGATATCCGATTTGAATTGGTTCATGTCAATATTGAAGGCCGAAAACAGTTTTTTTGAACAGGATGAATTCCATCCAATCATCGAATAGAACAAATGCCTTATTTTTAATTCCTGGTTTGCATAGATCGCCGCATTCTCGAATATGCTTTTACATTCTGCGCTTCTATGGATGACCTTATCTTCGGGAATTCCGTTTCCCATGGGCAGTAAATCCCGCAAGGCCCTTCTGAATTTGACAATATTTATCCCAAAAGTATTTAACCGGTTATAGAAGTCGTCTTTTTCTTCGACGAAATTCCTTTGTTGCTGTTCCGAAAGGTTCATTTTGGCCAGGTTCACCTTATCAAGTGAAAGTATCCCCAACATTATATGGTCAACCTCAATAAAGGGCAATTTTTTATTGGCTGCTTCGTAACAGCTAATTTGCCAGGCAAGTTGCACTGCTGTTGAATAATTGTTCATTATGCTTTTATTATCATTAAACTAATATTGAAATATTTAACCATAAACCTGTTTCGTTCGCTACCCGCTTCATTATGGATTCCGCCACCAAGTTTCAAAAGTCGTTGAAGGCTAACTAATTGTATTATAAGAACATACCCCCTCATGTCTTGTCATTGCGAGGTTTGCTACATAATACATTGTTAATCTGCATATTACCATGCAAACCGTGGCAATCCCAACCTAAGAAGCACTGTGCCAGAAACATTGTTCTGGAAGGTGCTTCAAACATGGGATTGCCACACTCGCATTTAAATTCTGCAAACCATTAAAAATCAATACGCTCGTTCGCAATGACAATTCCGTGGGGGAAGATCGACCTAACGAAAACGGTGCTAACAATTTTGAGTGCGCCTCAAAGTTTTAAAAGTTGCATGAAGATACCAAACAACATAACGCACTTTCACTCTTAGGACCTGTCATTGCGCGGAGTGCGGAACTGGACTAAATTTGAAAGATTATCATTTGCACTCCAAAGCAATCCCATCTTAGTGGCACCGTGCCAAAAACAATGTTCTGGAAAGTTCTTCAAACATGGGATTGCCACATTAACCATTTTGAAACTGCCAACAATTTTGTTTGCACCATCACCATCCCGGCACCATCAACAGTCTGAACCGAAGATCAGCGAAGCTAAAGCCTAACCCAACGGCAACGCCTTGGAAAAACATGAAACCCTAACCCAATGGCAACGCATTGTAAAACAATAGCGACCCGCTACTATTTGCATCCAGAAAGGACAGCCTAATCCCCAAAAATATTTTCGCACCTACTGCGTTCGGTTTAAAAAAGCTAAGGGTAAGATTGTAAAATCTAAAGAGCCTTGGCGCACCGGAAACCGTAGTAGTCGTTGTGGCCACCCGGTAAGTTGAGGCGGTTGGCAGTGCGGAAGGAGTAGTGGTCAAAGTCGTTCCACGAGCCGCCACGCAAAACACGCGAACTACCAGTTGAAGGACCTTGAGGATTGTTTTGCGGCGAATTGGCATAATAATCAGCACCGTACCAATCGTTGCACCACTCCCATACATTGCCGGTCATATCGTACAAACCAAGTGAATTGGGTTGCTTTGTCCCAACAGGATGTGTTTTACTTTCGCTATTTGCACCGTACCATGCATATTTGCCAAGATTTTTTTCATCATTCGTACCGGACCATTTTGTTTTTTTTGTTGCCGGACCAAAGGAGGCTGAATATTCCCACTCGGCTTCTGTTGGCAACCGGCAACCGACCCATTTTGCAAAGGCATTTGCATCTTCCCATGACACATTGATTACAGGATGATTTCCCCTACCCCAACCCTCATCACCAGGTTTTTCCCTTCCGGTGGCAACACAAAAAAAATCGTATTGTTCAAATGTTACCTCGTATTTACCCATCTTAAAGGCACTCAAAGTTACCTGATGCATGGTTTCGTTTTTCCCCCTATTCTTTTCATTTTCTGGGCTACCCATTGAAAACGTTCCTGCCGGGATGTCTGCCCATTGAAATGTGGATAACAACTTGTCTTTAATGGACTGTTCTTTTGCTTTTGCCGATGCTTGTGCATTATTTGCCTCTGCCTTGGCTTTCTCTTCTGCCTTAACTTGCACCTTAAAGTACACTATATAAGCAACATTGGCAATAAGCCATAAGCACAAGTAAATCAATATTTTATTTTTCTTGCTCATATCTTGACATTTAAAAATTAGTATTGCTTTCTTGAGGAATTATTTGATTCCTATTTTTATAGCGACGGTTCGGTTTTTTTGCTGGTTTTGATGGTTATCGTTTATAAACGGGACTTTATCCACACTCAGGATGCCTGTCAAAATATCCTCGTTAAGTATCCTGCTGTTTTTAAGGATTATTTTACCAACCGCCATTGCACGTGCCTGCCTTAACGAATTGTCATCATTGAAATATTGGCCCTGCACAATTTGCACATCGTCCGAACACCCCAATATCGACATCAAGATTCGCCCGGCAAATGGATCAAGCATTTTTGCCAAAAGGGCAATGGTCTCAATTCCGGTTTTTAACGGCTTGGCCCCTTTACGGAACAACCCTTCATTAAAGGTAACCAATAAGGTTCCATTATTCTCGACAACGTTAATTCCAGCCACTTTGGCGAGGTTGGTTTTGACTTCATTCAGTATATTTGTGGAAGATCTGATTTCCCTAATTGCTGGTAGGGCATCAATCTTAGCGAGCAATGTAATTTGTTGTTCCTGAAGTAATTTCATGTTAGCCGACTGCCTGTTTATTCCTGCCACTACGGTATATAACAGTAAACCAATTGCGATTAACGACAAGGTTAGGACAACACCTTTGAACCTGAAGAAACGGTAAAAGACACGGCTTTTCTGAAGTTGGTCGATCCGGTGTAATGCGGAGATAAAGTGATTGTTGTTCGGATCAGCCTTCAGACACTTTCTCCAAAGGAACGAAGCCTCGTTGAACATTCCCTGTTGCGCATAGATTTTGGCCTGTAAATCCATCAATGCCAGATTGTCACCAAACGATTTTGATAAACCGGAGATATAAGAACTTGCGGTGATATAATCGCCCTTAAAAGCAGCCTCAGAGGAGAGGTGCATATAATAATCAAACAAAAGCTTGTTGATCTCCTCTGGGGTACTTTGAAAATCCATTTTAGATATATCGTTCATATACAGTTTATTACCTTAATGTTGTTCCACCAAAACGATTATTTTCGCCCTGCTCGCCCACCGGCAACAATTCGCCAAGCCCTCGGACCACTGTTTTTAAAGTGTCGATATCGTTGTTTTGGATCGCCCTTTCGCCGCTTGAAATCAATTCATCTGCCCTACTGCCATCTTTCATGTCGTGTTTTTTCTCTTTCAGGTTTGAAAGCCGTAAGATCCAATACTCTGGCAGCTTGTGCAACATCGTAAAATAAAGGATATCCGTCTCATCGATCCTTCGCCTGAGAAGGTCCGGATCTTTTGAGGCAATTGCCTTGTCGATTTCCCGCTCCAATCTGGTTAGGTTCTGCTTGTCGGCAGCATCGCCGTAACTATCGGCAATCCTCCGTGCATCCTCTTTGAATGCGATGGCCTCGTTGACCAGAGTAGGCCATGCAAGCGAATCTTCAACCTGATCGAGCCACGACTTTAAGTCAAGGATCCTGTTGTTTGCCTTGATCCTCGCATCGGGATCCACTTTGGCTGCCTCGATCAAAGTTTCGATCTCTTCCAAAACGTTCTCCTTGTCCATCTGGCCAAAAATCGAAAGAGCCTTTAAATCCTTTTCAGTTCGCGACTTTTCATATAGTTTGTCGTACAATTCTTTGTCCTTTGCAAAATCGGCTTTCAGATCCTTGACCTTTGCAGGTTCGATGACCAGATTGGCCTCCACCTCAAATTCTTCATCCAATACGGGGATATAGGCTTTTGCCTTTACCAACCTCGATTTATCGACCATAATGGTGATTTCGATTTCGCTCCCTGCCGGCAATGTCCTTCGGATCTTGTTGCCAGGGATCGACAAGGACCCGATCAGCCGGTTGTGGTCTGCATGGCGGCTGTTTTCCCCTTCGACGATGGGGATATGGAGCAAATCCTCTTTTTGCCCTGCCCTTACTTCGTTCAGGTTCCGGTGGACGCTCATATTTTTGGCAGGCAACGAAACCCCTTTGCTCAACAAAAAGTCGGTTTCGTTATTGGCCATTGCGATACCGATCGAATGGATCAACGGAAAATCGGCCGAAACAATCCCTGTTGTGTAGGACAAAGCTTCGGGGTTGGTTTTTTGCCTTATTCCGGTGTTGTTGAACAATTCGATTAAAAATTCGTTCTTTTTCCCCTTTTCGGCCCAAAGCTGGCTAAAGAAGTCACCCTCTTCGGATATGTGGATTTTACCGCTGCGCCATTCCGGCCTTGTAGTTTTGTTTACAAATTCGATTGTAAAGCCCGAAAACTTCGTTAACCCATCAGAAATTATTTTGCCACCGATAAACGGTTCCGTATCGGAGCCAACGGGTTGATAGTCCAATTCGAGCAGCAATTCGTTCTTTTCGGTCTTGGTATCTTTATTTACCGGTATGATCTGAGTCCCTGCAAAAATCGCTGCCCCTTTTGCCACAACCGTTATGGGGTAAATGCTGTATTCGAGCGGGATACCCAAACCTTCATTGGGGTCGGCAAGCATTTCGCGCAGATAGGGGATCATGGAGGTACCCCCAACCATTATTATTTTCTCGATGTTGGCCGTTCCCAACCTTTTTTCCAGCAAAACCTGTTTACAGATATTGATCGACCGGACAATAAACGGCTTGGCCAATCTTTCAAAATCGGTTCTCGAAACCTCGCATATAAATTCAACCGCTTCACCGTTACTGTTTTTGTACAGGTTGTCGATCGTTATTTCGATTGAATCCTCCAACGAGAGCCTAATTTTTGCTTTCTCAGCTTCCGCTTTGAGTTTTGCAAACGCACCAAGGTATAACTTGTTATCGCGTGCAAAATCTCTCAATTTGAATTCCTTGATCACTGACGGTACCAATAACTTATTGACGATTTCCCAATCGAGGTTCTTCCCGCCAAGCCCATTGTCGCCGCCATGGTGGACAACTTCGATCTGTCCGTCTTTGATCCGGATAATTGCAGCGTCAAAAGTGCCGCCGCCAAAATCGTAAACCAACCAGAATTTATTGTTGCTTTCGCTCTGGAAACCATAAGCCATGGCGGCAGCAATGGGCTCCTGCAAAAGAGGGTGGTTAATAAACCCCGCCATTTCTGCAGCCTTGTTTGTAGCCGAGCATTGGGGAAGTTCAAAAGCAGCCGGCACCGTAATGACCACAGACGTTATGTCCTCGCCCAATTGCCGCCTCACATCGTTCTTTAATGCTTTTAGCACCATTGCCGAAAGTTCTTCAGGGCTATAGCTTTTGCCGTTGCGGGCAAACGTGTATTTTGCATTGGATCCCATTTGCAATTTGAATTCGCTGAAAGCATTTTCAACATCGTCTTCGAGGTGCCCTTTTGCCCGAAGCCCCACATGTTCGGCTTCTTTTTTGTCGATCCAAACTGCCGAGGGGGTGAATTCGTTGCCATCGTTGTTTTTAAACACTTCTGCGTCCAATCCGTTCAAACGTGCTATTGTACTGTTGGTTGTACCGAGGTCGATCCCGAAATCAATTGTTACGTTTTTCATTTTTATGTGCTGATTATTAAGTTTATAAAAATTATTCTGTTGGTGTCCCTACTATCACTTCACCCATGACGATCCGCTCACCTTTAAAGTAAATGGTGGGTTTGATCGTATCGATGATTGTCTCTTTTTTCAGACCCGGCGTAGGCTGGAATGTTAAAACCTTCAACGATAGGCCCGAATCAAAGTCGTTGTTGTCGTGATCCTGGATTTCGATCCCCTCCTTTTCCATTGCAAAGATCACAGATTCGAGGTGCCGGTACGTTCTTTTCATATCCTCGAATGGCTGGTTTGTGGCACGATCAACCATTCGTTTTTTCATCCGCCAAACGCCAACGGCAAGCTCGGCGACAAAATTGAGGTTGGTTTCATTTCTAACCTCCTTGACCGCAGGAGCAATTTGTTCTTTTGTTAATCCAGCTATTAGGTTTTCAAGGTTATTTAGGAGATCTTCGCTTAAAACTAATGGAACAATTCGGAACTCTTTTGGAAATTGTAACTGTTTAATACTTTCTATTTTTTTCATATATAGTTTATTTTAGCGTGCTTCGATTGGTTTTTCGCCATATTGCCATCCCTTTTCACGAAGTTCGACAATTTTTGGATATTGTAAATAGTAAACATACTCCTTGGTTGTAAGTGTATGTATTTCAACCATATCCATTTTTATTTTTTGCGGTGAAAAAATATATCCGATTAACATTCCTAAAGCCGCAAAGTTTAGGAATGTGAAATAGAGCCAGAAATCTAAATGTTCAAATCCGAGTTCAAGTATACCAAAAAAAGCGAAAAGGCTCAGACCCAAGCTAAAAATAAAGCCCCCAAATATGTTAACTAAAATTTTTTCGTTTACCTGTGAATTTTTTTCCAAAATACTGTTTCTTTCTTTTTCAGTTTTGTTGTATAAATCATGCTCCTTTTTGCAATTTGGGCATCTTGGAACTTCAATTGTATTGTGGCTCCACTTTACCGAATAACTTCCGTAAATCCCTGGCATATATGGATATTCGCGACCGCCAATGTCAACAACTTTCCTCACGTTGCCGCACATTTTTATTTTAACTACATGGCTTTCATCGCTTTTATTTTTTTCACAAAAGAAACAAGTATTGTATAGCTTGTCGTATTCTATATTGCTTATATAGATTTTCAGGTTGCCATTGACTTTTTGCTTCGCCGATTCGCCCTTCACAATGGAAATCAATTGCTCATAGATCGGTAACGCTTTTTCGTATTCCTCGCTTGCATTGGTGGCCGAATTGACAAGGTACATGGCTTCGAGCGACACTTCGTCGTGGGCAACTTCGCGCAACGAATTGTTGGCTGGCAACAGGATATCAAGTATTTCAAGCAAAGGTTTAGTCTGGTCGATCAATTTTTGGCTTGCCTCCAATTCGCCAACATGGTTCGGATATTTTTCATTAGTAAAAGACTTTGTGGTAATTTTAATCCTGTTCCTGATCGGTTCCACTGTTTTACGTAATGCCACATCACCTGCCTCTTTGCCAAATTCTGAATTTAGGATAAGTTCCAAATGCCTTTTGGCTGTTTGGGAATCCTGTTTTTCGGCAGCCTTGAGCGCAAGGTTCGCGTTGATCAACAACAATGCCATGGGCAATGATCCCCTGAATTCCTGAACAAAGCTTGTTGTCATGCGGGGGTCGTCCAATTGAATGATTCTTTCCGAAAACTTGTGCCAGAACCCTTCATGGTCAATAAGTAATTTCCACCTTTTAAAGGTTTTGACCCATTGTTGTTCAAGGTTGGCTGTTTCAGGCTTCTTCTGTGGATAGCCGGATAGTTCATCGTCAAGTATTTGCAAATGAGATAGAATTGCAAGGTTATGGCGCGATACATTTGATTCGGTCAACATATTTTCATATTCGATCCAGGTCTTTTCAGCCGCAGCAATATCCTTGTTTGATAAAAACCCAAGGGCTTTATCGGAATTTGCCATCTCAAAATCGTGAGGCCAAAACCAGAAAAACTCGTCAAGAATTCTTGTTTCGGGTTCGCGCAATCTGTGGAGTGCCAACCTGTGCTGGTCGGTATCAGGAGCTGGAACGATTGGAAATGGAGTTTCTGTGCTGATCGTTTTGTTGCCGTATTTCTCCATCAGTTGGTTTTTCTGCATCTGCGTGGTTATTTCCCGTGTCGTGGCGTTCACAGAAAGACCCGAGATACGAAAAGCGTTTCCCCTGTATATTTCAGGTACTGCTGCCTGAAGGAGGATCAAACATTCGTCATTTGTTGCTTTTTTTGGTTCCATTTTTTATTCAGATTATGATGTTGTTTATCTTGAAATTCCTTTTCTCCACAACTTGGCCAAATACTCATATTTCTCCTTGTAATCGGGGAAACGGAGAAAAGCCTGTTCGAGCAGATCGGCCGCATCGTTCAATTTGTTCGAATAAATGCTAAGGCTTAATGCCTCTTTCAGTAACTCGGTAGCTTTCGTTTCGTCAACCGGTGTGTGCACCCCCAAGGCTTCCTTTGTTGTTTCTGCTTGGTTTATAGCGATATCCGTGTGTTTGGCTGTTTTAGAGGGTTTCCATTTTTTCAGGTCCTTTAAGAATTCCATTGCGTTCAGGTACCTTGCCGATGGTTCAATGGCCAATGCCTTCAAAGTGATCTGGTCCAGAAATGGATTTACGTTTAAATTCAAACGACTTGGCGGGATAATCGGCACCAAAAAACTGGAATGGTCAAAGAACTCGTTTTCAACTATATCGGCAAAAGGCAAACGGTCCGTCAGCATAAGATAGAGAATACAACCGATAGCCCAAACATCGCCTGCACATGAATCAAATTTGTAATCTTTGTAAACTTCGGGCGATTTAAAGATTTTGGTCCCTTTGGCACTGGCAAGAAGGGTAAGCGGGTTGACATGTTTTGCCAGGCCAAAATCGGAAACCCTAACCCTAATCCCTTCCGAATCGTACCCGATCAAAATATTCTGTGGCTTAATATCCCTGTGAATGATAGGTGGGTTTTCGCTGTGTGAAACAGCAAGTCCCTGGCAGATCTGTGTAATAACCTGAACGGTAGTCTCAATCGGAACAACCCGATTGTCGTACGATTGCCAGAACTTGTCGAGGCTGCCCCCTGCAACATATTCCATAGTAAAATAGCCGAAAATGCCCTTCTGGGTTGTCGAGACATTGGCATCGAATACCCTTACAATATTGGGATGCCCGATCTGGGACAGGAGTATGGCTTCGCCCATGATCTTCTCGATTTCATCCATCGTCATCCCGAATGTTTTGAAAACCTTCATTGCTTGCCTGCCCAGAAACCTGTGTTTCACCCGGTAAACTTCGGCGAAAGCCCCTTCACCCAAAAAGCGCTCAACTTCGTAGGTATTGTTAATTCTTTGTCCTTCAGTTAGTATAGCCATATTGTCATTTTTTTAAGGATTGGTAATTAGCCGATATCCCATACCCCTTATGTTGACGAGGTATGATGGGTTTTTAAAATCGGGCTCTATTTTTTTCCTCAATGCCGCGATAATGTGATTGACATCGTTTGCGGTATGCTCATAGGCATCGTCCCAAAGAGCCGAAATCAGCTCATCGAAGGTACACATCACCGGAATATTCTCGTTTGATTTGTTTTTTTGATCCATAAACCTCAGTAGTTTGTGTTCCAATGGAGTTAACGAACCAACTTCGATTACTTTGTTATCTTTGTAAATCAGCAGTTTGGCCTGGACCCAATCATAACACAATCCTGATTTGAAATTTTCGTGATTTTCGGTAGCCAGTGGGTCTTTGTAATGCAACTCCCAATATTTGGCAGGTTCTTCAACACCAATACTGGCAAGTACCATGATGATATCGTCGTTTTGCAATTTCAATTCGCCTTTCACTTTCTGTACAGAATTTTGCCGTTTAACAAAAGTCCCGTTCTTACTTGCATTGTCGATTATCCATGATGTACAATTCTTGACCTCAATCGAGCAGTGCATATACCGTGTGACCAACTGTTGGGGATCGGGCAAAAGGGAGATATCGTTTAGGTCCTCCAATCGTCCAATGATGATCTTGTCTTTATCGACAACCCTCCTGGTTTCGACACCATCGATTGATCTGATTGTGATATAAGGCTTTACAATATTCACCTTTTTGACTTGTTTTATATTTTGCGTCATGCTCCTGAAATTTTATTTTAAATCTATGTCGGTAAAAATACGTCCCCGATCATGTCGAATCAATGGAATTTTGGTTGAAAAAGAGTGGAATTTTAAGTATTGTAGGAAACCCACAATTTCACTTGATATTGTCAAATGCGGGAAACCTAAAATATCAGGTATCATTTACAATTTCAGATTGCCAGTATTCCTTTGTGTCTAAATCCATTAGTGTAAGTTTGCCGGAAATGTGGACTCCTGTGTCGAGCATCCAGAGATTTGCAAAGTGTTTGGGTGCCGAATCGCCAATAAAAAGAGTAGGTGTGTGTCCGATGAAAATTTCCCGAAATTCTTCAAAAACCCGATCTATTTGGTGATACTCCAGAGCAGTCAACACCAATGACCTGTCCCATAATAAGATGTCTTTATCTTCCTGCTGACGATAAAATGGAATCCTCGGGTTGTAACCACCATGGACAAACAATCGTGATTCCGGATCAATAAAAAACAACTTTGCATTTTCAAAAAAACGGATATGCTTTTCCCATAAGTGGGGAGCCTTTTGATATTCTTCAAGGGTATGTTTTCCCCCTTGAGATTTCCATTCTTTGGGAATCCGATTAGATTTTAAATATTGATAGCACCATTCATCGTGATTACCAAGGATATGGATGAAATTCTTAACTTCCATCAACTTTTCGATGACCTCAATTGGTTTTGGACCGCGGTCAACCAAATCACCTAGGCTAATCAGAAGGTCTTTTTCAAATATAAAACCAACACGCTTAAAGAGATCCATCATCTCGTCAAAATGGCTGTGAATATCGCCTATTACAAATTTCCGTGGTTCAGACATTTCATGGGAATGTTGCAACGGTTCGGGGCCGTTGTACAAGGGCAGATCATGTAATGAATCGAATTGGTTCATGCCTGGTACCAGTTATTTTTAAGCGGTTAAATGTAAAAAGTTTACAACAATAAAACAATAAGGTAAAGATATTTTAGTCCTTTTTAGAAGGCAAAATAATCATTTGAAAACCTACCTAAATTTCGTAAAACTAACCTAATTGTTCTCCTATTTATCGATGTTCAATAACTGGTAAGGATTTTCTTAATTTTGTACTTTAAATACATTAAGATGACAAATACAGAATTTGAATGTAGGATATGCCATAACAGTACTGGCAACAAACCATTTACAGCCAGGGAACGGATGCTGGGGCTCAATGACGAATTTGAATATTTTGAGTGTTCAAATTGCATGTGCCTACAAATCAAAGAAATACCTACCGATATGGATCGTTATTATCCTACGGGATATTATTCGTACCAACAACCTGTATTTACCACAGAACTGACGGGGATAAGGCATTTCCTAAAAAAAAGCCTTGCAGGTTATTACACTGGGAAATTTAACCTCACAGGTTCTATCTTGTCAAAAATTTATGGCAACCCGTTTACCTGGCTAAAACCCAATATTGTAAATTTTAAGTCCAAAATTCTGGATGTGGGTTGCGGTAAAGGAAGGTTGTTGTTGTCGATGAAAAGGAGCGGCTACCAGAATCTGACCGGTATCGATCCCTACAACAGTGAAGATATCCGATACGAAAATGGCGTAAATGTCTATAAGAAAGATGTCTTTGAAATGGAGGGTCAATATGACCTTGTGATGCTGCACCATTCGTTTGAACATATGGATTCCCCTAAAACTGTTTTGGATAGATTAGGACAACTAATTAATTACCAGGGTTTTATAATTATTAGAATTCCCGTTGCCAATTGCTATGCATGGCGGAAATACCAAACCCATTGGCTCCAGTTGGATGCACCGCGCCACTTCTTTTTGCACTCGATCAAAAGCATGACCCTCCTTGCCAAGGAATGTGGCCTCAACCTTCAACGTTTTGAATTTGAGTCAAGTGCGTTTCAATTTACGGGAAGCGAAAAATACTTGAGGGACTTGGGATTTACGCAGGATAATTCCATATTCACGCAGGAACAGTTAGAAAGCTTCGCAAAGGAAGCACAAAGACTGAACCAACTGAATGACGGCGATTCGGCCTGTTTCTATTTAAGAAAAGCTTGATGGAATTTATTCGCTTTATTTTATGTATTTTCGTCATAAATTGCTTTGATAAATAATTTTGTCCGTAATATGACATTAGTTTTTCAGCAAATCATTTAATATTTTTGTAATGAAAGGCGAGTACTTAAAAAGGAAATACAAGGAAATTGAGCGGGAGGAAAAAGACACCTTGGAAATTCCTGATTGGCAAAAAGAAATAGTTCTGCAAAGACTTAAAGAGTACCATAGTAACCCTGAAAATGTTTTGGATTGGGTCGATGTTCAAAAAGAAATCGAAACAAAATATGGTTTTTAAGATTGTAATAACACATAAGGCTCAGATTGATATTAACGAGGGAATTGAATGGTATGACGAACAAGTTCCTGAACTTGGAAAACGCTTTTTTCAGACCATTCAAGCCAATTTTAAAACGCTTTGTATAGACCCATTTTAGGTGGAAAAATCACGTGAGTCCTTTTACATTTATTGCACCTATTTTTTCTGTTTCATCCCCAAAACCATCAACACGTCATCCGCCTTCTGATTGATATCAGGTGATATTTTCAACAGGTAAACCGGGAGGCAAAACAAAACAGTCAGGATGGTGCTTCTGACAAAGATATCAAGGATAAAATTTGGCAATACAGGTAAAAGCATTGTGATCAGATAAGCACCTATACCAATGGCTGCCACAATGACGAAATTTAAGTTAAACGGCTGTAAACCATACTTATAATATAAAAATGAAAACCTCAACAGGTTAAGTATCGTCAGCGAAACGGCCCCTCCAAGGGCGGCTCCTGTTATCCCCAAGACCGGAATCAGCAAAAGGTTGGTAATCACCAGTAAAACAACAAGCACCAACAAAAAAACAGTCTGGACTTTATAATACTTTGACGAACCCAAAATTGAACTGTTGGCCCCTGTGCTCATATCGATCAGGCTTCCCAATCCGATAAAAAAGATCACCCATTTTCCTGGAAGGTATTCGGGCCTCAGGATATGAAAAACATTGTCAATATTGGCCCATAGCCCTAAGAACATGATCAGTCCAATAATAAAGAGGGTAATGCAACTTTTCTCATAAATAGTCCTGATGTTATTCAAATCGTTGTTCTTCCAGGCATCAGCCGAAACAATGTTGGTGATTTTCAGGATTGCCCTCGAAGGAATGCTGACAATGATCCCGAAAAAGAAACAGACTGTATAAATCCCAGTAGCACTCAAACCCATCATCTTATTGATCATCAGAGTATCCACTGTTTGGATGATCAGGACAGAAAACCCATTCAGGATACTGAACAAGGCCATTAATCCTACAGAATGGAGCAAAGGTTTTTTCAAAAAGGCAAAATCTGTTTTTAACGGGAATTGCTTCTCAGATATCAAAGTATATACAATAAAGAGGGTGGGAACCGACATCGAAGCGATGTAGAAAAAGACGAACTGGTGAAAATCAATCAATTCATAATAAAAAAAACCTATTCCTATGATAATCAATATTCTTTGAAATACTTCACGAAGGAAAGTACCATGTACGCTATTGAGGAGTGCGGTATAATATCCATCCAAAAGGATAAAAAAGATCTGGAAAAAAATCAGGACAAGGAGGTAATTCAAGTAATCGACCAGCAAGGCAGATTTCTCCAAACTAAATTCGATAAACCAATTCCTGAAGATCAAAAAAAGCAGCAGGGTGATCAGCGAACCGGCAAGGCCAGCCAACAACGTCATAGAAAGAAAACCATGATGGCCACTTTTAGGATCTTTAAAAAATGGGAACAGCCTGATTGCGACGCCGCTAAACCCCAAAGTTCCAAACTGTGCCACAAGTGTTGCATAAGCGACAATGATCTTGAGCAAACCAACCTGCTCGGTCGAGAAAATAAGCTGCAGTAAAATTCCCGTGGTCAAAAAACCAAGCACAACACCGACATAAGTGCAAATTGTTCCCTTAACAGACTGATTGATAATAATTCCCAATGGAGAATGAAATTAATGAAATAATAGAAACAAAGTTGTTAAACGGCAAAAGTAACTAAATCAATGCGAATTATTGAATGTTAACGGAAAAGGGGTAATCCCAACTTTCAAAAAAATAGTATTTTTGCGATCAATCTTCAAAAGCAAATATCATGACGAAGTTTTCGTGGAAAGACAGTTTACCGCACCTGATCGCTTTGGTTCTTTTTCTTGTTCTGCCAATCATCTATTTCTCACCAATATTAGAGAATAAACAGCTCAATCAGCACGATTCGATGACCTACATCGGTATGTCGAAAGAGGTCGTCGATTACAACAAGAAGAGCGATGACCTGGCTTTGTGGACCAACTCGATGTTTGGTGGGATGCCCTCGTATCTGATCGGATTGCCAACCAACACAGCAATCACCTCGATCTATACAGTTACAAACCTTTTTAACCTGCGGCCGGCCAATTTCGTATTTCTTTATTTTATAGGCTTTTACATAACACTTCTTCTTTTTGGCGTCAATCCATGGCTTGCAATAGTGGGAGCTTTCGCATTTGGTTTCAGTTCCTATAATTTTATGATCATCGCTGCTGGCCATGCTTCCAAGGCAATTGCTATTGGATATATGGCACCTATCATTGCAGGATTTTACTTCGCTTTGAAAAAGGATCTCTGGATAGGAAGCGCGGTGTTCGCCCTCTTTCTTGCACTTGATATTTATGCCAACCATCCTCAGATTACTTATTACACTTTTCTGATTATCCTGATTCTTGGAATTGTCGAGCTGGTTTCCTCAATAAAGAACAAACGGGTTCCGGAACTGGTCAAGAAAACATTAATCATTGCAGGTTTTGCCGTTCTGGCGGTTGCCTCAAATACAGGACGGCTTTGGACAACTTTAGAATATGGGAAGTACTCCCTCCGTGGAAAATCGGACCTTACAAACGACCTGTCAAATAAGACCTCCGGCCTTGACCGCGATTATGCGACACACTGGAGTTATGGAATTGGCGAGACCATGACATTGCTGATCCCAAATTTTAACGGAGGATCTTCTTCTGTTGGTTTTAGTGAAGATTCCGAAACCGGAAAAGCTTTAAAAAGCAACAATGTCCCCAACGCAAATACATTGGTCAAACAACTTCCAGGTTATTGGGGCGACCAGCCAGGCACGTCAGGTCCGGTTTATTTCGGATCAATCGTATGTTTCCTTTTTGTTCTTGGACTTTTTCTTTTGAAGGGACCTCTCAGGACCTGGGTGGTAGTCGCCTCCATCCTTTCGATTGCCCTTGCCTGGGGCCACAATTTTATGCCGTTGACCAACTTCTTTCTCGATTTCTTCCCAGGATACAACAAGTTCCGTACAGTTACAATGATCCTTGTGATCGCCGGTTTTACCTTTCCGCTTTATGCAATGCTCACATTACAAAAACTCGTAAATGGCGAATTCGATAACAAGGCATGGCTCAAACCATTGGCATGGAGTGTTGGGATTACAGCTGGCCTGGCACTGATTTTTGCAGTGTTACCAGGGCTAGCCGGTTCATTTATCTCCTCTACCGACAGTCAATTACCTGAATGGCTGCACAAAAGTCTGGTCGCTGACCGGAAATCGTTGCTGCAAGCTGACGCCATCCGTGCCGTAATCTTCATCCTGCTCGCTGCAGGGGTGGTATATGCCATGAACTTAAAGAAACTCCCAGTCAAAAATGCAATCCTTATTTTGGGCGTCCTAGTCGTTGCCGATATGTGGAGTGTTGACAAACGTTATTTGAACGATGGAAATTTCGTGTCCGACCGTGAAGCAAAGAATCCCATCAAGGCAACAGTAGCCGATCTTGATATCCTGAAAGATAAATCGCCGGATTACAGGGTTTTAAATATGGGTGTCAGTACTTTTGCCGATGTGAGCACCTCCTACTTTCACAAATCGATAGGTGGCTATCACGGGGCCAAAATGCGCCGTTTTCAGGAATTGGTTGATTTTCAAATAGTCAACGAAATGGGTATTGTTGGTGACCGTCTTGGGAAAATTAAGACAGAAGCCGGAATCGACTCTGTATTTATCGGACTCAATGCTTTAAACATGCTAAACACCAAATACCTGATTTACAATCCACAAGCTCCACCACTTTTAAACAACCACGCACTAGGGAATGTTTGGCTGGTCGATAAATACAAATTGGTGGACAATGCCGATCAGGAAATTGCAGCTGTAAATAATATTGATCCTACCAAAGAAGTGGTAATCGATAAGAAGTTCCAGGATATAGTTGGCGGAACTACATTTGCTGCTGACCCTGGGGCCAAAATTTCATTGACCAACTATTCGCCTAATAAGATGACTTATCACTATCAGGGAAATGGAAACCAGTTAGCTGTTTTTTCCGAGATCTATTACCCAAAAGGCTGGAATGCATATATTGATGGCAAGGTCGTATCCCATTTCCAGGTGAACTATTTGCTTCGGAGTATGGTGCTTCCAAAAGGCAATTATGATGTTGTGTTCAAATTTGAGCCTACCTCCTATTTAATCGGACAAAAAATTTCGGTGTGGAGTTCCGTACTTTTATTGTTGCTCATTATCGGGTCAATTTACAGGAAATTTTTCTACAAGGCAAAAATTTAATGAATCTCTGAGAACAAACTATATTTCAAAATGGCCAGGAACAAACCACAAAAACTGAAAACCAGTTTGTTAAGTTCATATTTTACCACAACCCTTAGCATCTCGATGATTCTTTTCCTATTTGGATTGTTGGGATTGCTGATAATCAATGCTCAGCGACTTTCCGATTTCGTGAAGGAAAATATTGGGGTTACCTTAATCCTGAAAGACGATGCCAGGGAGGTGGACGTCATAAAACTGCAGAAAAATCTTGAAGCCACAGATTTTATTAAGTCAACCCGGTTTGTTGATAAATCCAATGCGGCCATTGAATTGAAGAAAGAACTGGGCGAAGACTTCGTCGATTTCTTAGGATATAACCCACTACTCTCTTCAATAGATGTAACTGTTTATGCTGCCTATGCAAATCCCGACAGCCTTATGATGCTGGAAAAGAAGCTTCTTACCCACCCCCAAATTCAGGAAGTCTATTATCAACGCGACCTTGTTAAGCAGTTGAATTCAAATGTAAAGAAAATTAGTTTTATCCTGTTGGCAATCAGCCTGTTGATGTTCGTGATTTTTACAGCCCTGATCAACAATACAATTCGGTTGTCAATCTACTCCAAACGGTTTTTAATCAATACCATGCAATTGGTTGGGGCAACACGGTCCTTCATACGGACACCTTTTATTGCTAAAAGTGCCCTGCATGGTATCTATGGGGCAATCATCGCCTGTTTCATGCTTTTGGCGATCTTTTTCTCCTACCAAAGTGAGTTAAAATCGTTCATCGACTTCCAAAATCCGACCTCCCTTGGGTTGCTCGTTGCAGGTATTTTTTTATGCGGAATTCTTATCACTGTGGTTTCCACTTACTTTGCCGTAAATAAATTTTTACGAATGAAGTTTGATCAGCTGTTTTATTGATATATCTTTGCAGGTTAGAATCAATATCTGTTTGAATGGCCATAAATATCGAAAACAAAGAGGACAAGGGATTTGCCCTCGGTAAAGAGAACCTGAAACTTTTATCCATAGGGTTTCTGATCATCGTAGTTGGATTTTTATTAATGATTGGGGGAAATAGTAAAGATCCGTTTTTTTTCAACAAGGAAATATTTAATTTTCAGAGAATTACACTTGCACCGCTTGTGGTTCTGTTTGGGTTTGTATTCGAGATTTACGCAATCATGAAAAAACCAACAGAGAAAAAGTAATTCCTGATAATTAATGACGAATTCAGAAATTACACAATTCGATTTTCACAAAGGAGAAATATTGGTTTTCGACAAGCCCCTTAACTGGACTTCTTTTGATCTTGTATCCAAAGTCAGGTACATTATCTGTAAAAAACTGAAAATAAAAAAGTTGAAAGTTGGCCATGCCGGAACACTCGATCCCAAGGCAACCGGGATTTTGGTCTTGTGCACGGGAAAAGCCACGTCCAAAATCGAATCACTTCAGACTGGTGAGAAAGAGTACCTGGCAACTTTGAAAATAGGTTCTACTACACCTTCTTACGATCTTGAAAGTGAGGAAGACCATCAATTTGAGACCAGCCATATTACTAGTGATTTACTGACCGAGGTATTAAAAAAATTCATCGGAACAATTGAACAAATTCCGCCAGATTTTTCTGCGATAAAAATTGATGGTAAAAGGGCCTATGAATATGCGAGAAAAGGAATTGCTGTCGAGATCAAACCAAAAATACTAGAAGTGAAAGAGATCGAAATCTTAAGCTTTCAACTTCCCGAAGTGAAACTGAGAATTGTTTGTGGTAAAGGCACTTATATTAGGGCACTTGCACGTGATATTGGCGAGGCGCTTAACAGTGGGGCTTACCTGACCGGTCTTCGCAGGACAAGGGTAGGAGAATTCGATTTAAGCCAGGCAATCGATCTGGAGGATTTTTTAGCAACACCGCCGATAATCAAAGATAAGCATTTGACAACAAATGAGATATATTAACATCAGCATAAATGACATCATCTATGAAGCTTTCAAAATTTAAGTACAATCTACCGGATGAATTGATTGCCCTCCATCCCACAAAAAACAGGGATGAATCTCGCTTAATGGTTTTGCACCGCAATACCGGAGAAATTGAACACAGGATATTCAAAGACGTAGTTGATTACTTCAACAACGACGATGTGATGGTGTTCAACAATACGAAAGTCTTCCCTGCACGTCTATATGGCAATAAAGAAAAAACCGGAGCTCAGATCGAAGTATTCCTTTTAAGGGAACTTAACCGCGAACAACGCTTATGGGATGTCCTCGTTGATCCTGCACGTAAAATCAGGATTGGGAATAAGCTTTATTTTGGTGAAGACGATCTGCTTGTTGCTGAAGTAATTGACAATACAACTTCCCGGGGGCGTACCCTAAGGTTTCTTTTTGATGGAACTTATGAGGAATTTAAAGATACCCTGTACAAGCTTGGAGAAACCCCTCTTCCTAAATTTATCAACCGCCCTGTCGAAGAAGATGATGCCTTACGGTATCAGACAGTCTATGCCACACACGAAGGCGCAGTTGCTGCCCCGACAGCTGGTTTGCACTTTAGTCGGGAATTGTTGAAAAGGCTTGAGATTAAGGGAGTTGACTTTGCAAACATTACCCTTCATGTCGGGTTGGGCAATTTCAGGAGTGTCGATGTTGAAGACCTTACCAAGCACAAGATGGATTCCGAACAGATCTGGATCAGGGAAGATGCTGTTGAAATCGTGAATACCGCCAAACTTGACAAACACCAGATTTGTGCTGTTGGGACCACTGTAATGCGGACACTTGAAAGTTCTGTTTCCACGAATGGGATGTTAAAGCCATTTGAAGGCTGGACCAATAAATTTATATTTCCCCCCTACGACTTTACTGTAGCCGACAGTATGATTTCGAACTTTCACTTGCCGCTTTCAACATTATTGATGATGGTCGCTGCGTTTGCAGGGTACGATAAACTGATGAATGCCTATAAAGTTGGGATCAAGGAAAAATACCGCTTCGGAACCTATGGCGATGCGATGCTGATCATCTGATGGTATCTACCTATTGATTAACGATATACAACAAAGGCCGGAAATTCCGGCCTTTGTTGTATATCTTGATTAAAGAATTTATTTTTTAACCCGCTCGTAATATGACCGGTCACGGGTATCAACCCTGATGACATCCCCTTCGTTGATGAACATTGGTACCATGATCGTTGCCCCTGTTTCGACAGTTGCCTGTTTCAGGGCAGTTGATGAGGCCGTGTTTCCCTTTTCCCCTACTTCAGTATAAGTGATCTCAAGCTCAATAAAAGGAGGCCATTCAACAGTCAGAGGTGTCTCTGTATCAGCATGGTACATAATTTCAAGCGTCATCCCTTCCTTCATCAGGTCGGCATTGTCAACAAGTTCGGTTCCGATGGAAACCTGCTCAAAAGTCTCAGCGTTCATAAAATTAAATCCCATTTCATCCTTGTAAAGGAACTGGTAAGGCCTGCGCTCAATGCGGACCGTATTGATCTTTGTACCTACAGAAAAGGTATTGTCGATCACTTTTCCTGTTTTGAGGTTTTTTAATTTTGTACGGACAAAGGCAGGGCCTTTTCCTGGTTTTACATGTTGAAATTGTACAACCTGGAACAATTGTTCGTTAAATTCAATACACAGCCCATTACGGATTTCTGCTGTAGTTGCCATTGTCTTTTGTATTTTAAGATATTTATAACTCGATAAAACCCTTCCGGGAAATTTTTTGCGAATTTAGACAAATCCATTCAAAGAATGAAAAAATGTTTGCTGTTTTCAGGAATAGACTATATTTAGCTAATGAATTGTATTCCAAATATTTAAAGAAGTCCTTTTCTATGGTAAATGAATTTTCCGAAAATTGCCTTCACAAATGAACTAACAATAATTCCTGATTTCAAGCTTCCATTGATTCATCTGCAACTTTTTGTACGTAAATCCCCTGCCCTATCCAAAAAAAAACTCCCAGCCTTGATTTGACCAGGAGTTTCTTTTTTATAATTCGAAGAGCGATAAGCCCTTTTGAGATTGAATTATTTTGTGGACCGAATGACGCCCCTGAAATAACCGATCGACTCGGCAATTCCCATAAATGGATTGTCCATGTTGATTTCATGCTCAAGGCTGCAAACGCCTGTATAACCGACCTTTCGCAGCATTTTAACGAAGGCCGGGAAATTAATCACCCCACGCCCTACCTCAAGCGAATAGCCAAGCTTGGTCTTACCTGTTACATCTTTGATATGGATATCAAATACCCGCGATTGGTATTTTTTCAGGTCTGCAACCGGATCTTTTCCGTTTCTTGTATCATGACCAATATCCAGGCACATCCCGATTCTTGGATCGAGGTCTTTTACGTGGTTCCATACATCTTCAGCATCCGGATAAGTCTTAATATCCGGGCCATGTAGGTGTATTGCCAACTTAAAATCATACTCTTTAACTTTTTTGTCAACATACGGCAAAAGTTCATAATTCGGGACACCAATAATCAACTTTACGCCTACCTTTTTTGCATATTCAAAAGCCTTGTCAATCTCTGCTTCGGACTTCAAATAAATTGGACCAACTGCATAACCAGTTACACCTTTTGATGCAAGCTTGGCCTTAAAAGCTGCAATTTGCTCATCGGTGCTTGTGAGCGGCAGATGGAAATCCTTGATGCAAAGATAATGGACATCGGTACGTTGCAGTGTTTCAAGTGCTTTGTCGATGTCAAATTTCAGAAAGGTAAAACCTGCCATTCCGATCTTAAACTTTTCGCCGGTTTCGGGTGCCGGTTGTGGGCCAGGGCGTTCAGGCTTATCCTGAGCAACCGACACCAACGAAGTAATGGCCATTAATCCAATCATTAAAAGAAAAGAAAATTGTTTCATTAGTTAATTTGTTTTAAGGATTAACCCTATCTACAAAGGTTCATCCAAATTTGTAATTAGCGAATATTCGCGCAAATTTAATTTAAAGAGTTGTCAATAAATTGTATTTTCGGAATATTTTTAAACTGGAATTGAACACGCTCAATAATAAAATAAATCGGGGTTTTGTTGCGGCAGGTGACGAATCAGATTATTGCGCTTTTAAAACAGGAGAATTGCTTGACTTGTTGAAAAGTCCCAAAGCTCAGGAACGGACAATTGCTGCAAGATGTCTTGGTAAAAGAAATGAAAATCATATCGTTGAAAAGCTGCTTTTCGCTCTGGATAATGAAAAGAAACTTTATCCCAAAATTGAAATTTGCAATTCATTGGCCAGGTTTGGGAACGATTCGGTGACAGGATTGGTGCAACGATTGGGGAAGATCGGGAAGAATCAATATAAAACCGTTCCTATAGCACCGTTTGTGAAAAACAGCTTTCCTTTGCCAAGGGATATTGCCGCCAGGACCCTTATCCGGATTGGCAAGGTTGCACTTCCATCCCTTTTGGAAGTCCTCAATAGGGAAGATATATCCAAAATTAGTGAGGCCGTTGATTCCCTAGGGTTTATTTGTTTTAAAAATCCCCTGCCTGAATATCTTGGACAGCTTTTAAATTGTTACAGAAAACATTTCAATTCCGATTTGATCAGGTGGAAAATATACAGGGCAATGAGTGCATTTCCGCAAAGTCGTCCATTTTTGGAAGGACAACTTCACAATGAAATGCAATCCGCTATAATACAGGAGATCAGAAGAAGCCTGAAAATTATGGATAAATATGGTAAAATTATATAAATCAGGAAATTATGGATATATCAATCAGGGAAGCAACAGAAAATGATTATTGGGCAATTGTTGAAATGTTTAAGGAATTTGCCCATTTTGAACATCTTGATGAACGGTTGGTCAATACGGTAGAACGGATGACCGAAGAAAAGGAATATTTTCATTGTTTTGTGGCAGTAAATCCTCAGGATGAGATTTTAGGATATGCAACCCACTTTTTCGCCTACTTTACCTGGACAGGCAAATCGCTTTACATGGATGATCTGTACGTAAGGGAGAAATACCGAGGGGCAGGTATCGGCAAGCTACTTATAAATAAAGTAATTGACTTTGCCAAATCGACGGGTTGCCATAAAGTTAGGTGGCAGGTTTCCGATTGGAACGCCCCTGCCATAGGATTTTACAAAAGTCTGGGTGCTGTGGTCGATGCCCAGGAACGGAACTGTGACCTTGATCTCTAAATAAAATGAAAAGGGTATTACTGCTTTTGGCAAAAGGGTTCGAGACCCTCGAAGCGAGTGCTTTTATCGATGTGATCGGATGGAACCTTAGTGAAGGGGATGGAACGACACAACTCTTTACCTGTGGATTGGAACGGGAAATTAAAACTTCATTCGATCAGCAGTTTACGGTCGATTACCTGATAAATGAAATAGATACCAATTCATTTGATGCCCTTGCGATTCCAGGTGGTTTCGAAAAATATGGTTTTTATGAACATGCATTTGATGAGCGGTTTCTAAACCTTATCCGTACATTTGATGCTCAAGGCAAAAATATTGCATCTATCTGTGTTGGAGCCCTTCCGATCGCGAGAAGTGGTGTATTGGTGAATCGTAATGCGACAACTTACAATAGAAATCCGGTAAGGCAAGATGCCCTGAGGAGCTGTCAGGTCAATTTGGTGAATGAGCCCCTTGTAATAGACGGCAATATCATCACTTCATGGAACCCTTCAACGGCCTTGGATGTCGCTTTCTTATTGCTCGAACGGCTCACTTCTCCCGAACAATGTATTTCAATAAAACAGTTAATGGGATTTTGCTAACTTTGCAATCGATGTCGGTCACGACCCTAATTGTCCTGAATGACATTGCATAGTACTCATAATTAATGCCTTATAAAATGGTATTTCAAAAAATGCACGGATTGGGGAATGATTTCATTTTGATGAATGGGATCGAACCTTCAAATTTTAATCTGCAAGAACTTGCAATTAAATTATGCGACAGGCATCAGGGAATTGGTGCCGATGGCATAATTTTAATCCTGCCTTCCGAAATTGCCGATGTTAAAATGCGCATTATCAATTCGGATGGAAGCGAAGCCAATATGTGTGGGAACGGGATAAGGTGCTTTGCCAAATATGTATATGACAATCAAATCAATACCGCAAAATCGTTTACCATTGAAACAGGGGCTGGCATTATGGTTCCAGAGTTGATCACCGAAAATGGAAAGGTTTTGGCTGTTAAAGTGAATATGGGGTCCCCGGACCTGGAGAGGTCGGCCATTCCGATGACAGGTGCAGCAGGAACTGTCATCAACGAACCTCTGACCGTTTCAGGCAAGGAGTACCACATTACGAGCATGCTTATGGGCGTACCACATACCGTGGTTTTTGTCGATCACCTGAACAACACCGATATTGTCACAATTGGAAGGCAAATAGAGAAAAATCCGTTATTTCCGAAAGGGACAAATGTCAATTTTGTGGAAGTGATCAACGACCATGAAATTAAAATGAGAACATGGGAGCGTGGTGCCGGAAGTACATTAGCCTGTGGAACAGGAAGTTGTGCATCTGCAGTAGCCTCATGTCTAATTGGTAAAACCGGCAGGACGGTCACAGTTCATCTCACATTGGGTGACCTATTGATCGAATGGGTTGATGGAAATGTTTACATGACTGGGAGTGCCGACCATGTTTTCTCCGGCGAGGTTGCCATTTGACATCCATTTTCAATTCCTGATAAAATAGATTATTAAAAAAGAAACTATGGAACCCAAAAACAGGTCATCTCTTTTAATCGGTATCGTTTTCCTGATCCTGAGTTTTCTGGCGAATTCAGTTTATCACAATTACCTGAACAACAATGGTCCCGACCTCTCCAGATTTGCAGGCCCTTTGTCCTGTCTTTTTTATGTGATTGGCTTTTCACTTGTGTTTTTGATTAAAACCTTCAGCTATCCATCCATTGTCATTTTGGTTGTCTGTCTTATTTCGATTGTGAACGAAATCAAACAATTCAGGGCTTCCGGAATTCTGGATGTAAATAACATTGTTGCATCTCTGATAGGCGGGGTTATTGCCTATTTGATATGGAAAGCCATCGAAAAAAGATCAACAAATCAGGATAAAAATTCAACTCTTTAATGTTAATGCCTATTTCCCTATCTTTGCAAAAATATTAAGATCGATATCAATCATCATGAGCGAAAGAAAAGTAAGGGTCCGTTTTGCACCCAGTCCCACTGGACCACTACATATCGGAGGTGTCCGTACTGCCCTATTTAATTATCTGTTTGCCAAAAAACATGGCGGTGATTTCCTTCTAAGGATCGAGGATACGGACCAAACCCGTTATGTTCCCGGGGCTGAAGATTACATCCAGGAAGCATTGGCCTGGTGCGGAATTTCGATTGATGAAGGCCCAAAACAAGGGGGGCCTTTCGCCCCATACCGCCAAAGCGAACGAAAAGCACTTTACCTTAACTATGCTGAACAATTGCTCCAAAGCGGCTATGCCTATTATGCCTTTGATACGCCGGAAGAACTTGATGAAGCCAGGAATACGGCTGAGTCAAAAGGTGAAACATTCACATACAATGCCTTGTCGCGTGGGCAGATGAAAAACTCCCTTTCACTTCCTGAATCAGCCTGGAAAGAAATGGTCTCTTCAACACATTATGTGGTGCGTTTTAAAATGCCTGATAATCTGGATGTAACAGAGATAGACCTGATCCGCGGAAGCGTTACTTTTAATACCTCTTTGCTTGACGACAAGGTCTTGTTTAAAAGTGACGGTATGCCCACCTACCACCTCGCCAATGTGGTTGACGATCATCTGATGGACATTTCGCATGTTATCCGTGGTGAAGAGTGGCTTCCTTCGATGCCATTGCATGTCCTTTTGTACCGTGCATTTGGATGGGAAGATACCATGCCCCGTTTTACCCACTTACCGTTGATTTTAAAACCAACAGGAAAAGGGAAACTGAGCAAGCGTGACGGTGACAAACTGGGCTTTCCTGTATTTCCGCTTTTATGGCGGGACTCAGAAACTGGTGAAACATCACGTGGATATCGTGAAGATGGGTATTTCCCCGATTCTTTTATCAATATGCTTGCATTGCTAGGCTGGAACCCTGGTACAGAACAGGAGATATTTTCGATGGACGAACTGATCCATGCATTTTCGCTTGAAAGGGTTGGAAAATCGGGAGCCAGGTTTGATCCTGAAAAAACCAAATGGTTTAATCATCAGTATTTTGTCAAAAAGTCGGATGAAGAACTTGGTGCACTGCTGTTACCTTTCCTTGCAGATAAAGGCATACATGCCAATCCGGATATGGTTGCCAAAGTATGTGGGATGGTTAAGGAACGGTGCAATTTTGTTTCGGAAATCTGGGACCAAAGCTACTTTCTATTTGCTCCACCCACTTCCTATGATGAAAAAATCGTGAGCAAACGTTGGAAGGACGATGTACCTGCGATAATGATTGAGATTGCCGGGTTCCTGGAAACGATAGAACAATGGAAAGCACCAACCATTAAAGAGCCATTTTCTGCCTTTGTAACCTCAAAAGGCTGGAACTTTGGGACTGTGATGAACTCATTACGGCTTTGCCTGGTGGGTGGTAGTTTTGGCCCTGATATTTTTGAGATCTGTGAAATCATTGGAAAATCTGAGACCATATTCAGGATAAAAAAAGCAATCTCGGCATTGAACAAATAATTCAAAGTTATTTGTTTTGATATTGAATCCAAATTCGAGGGTACACAGTCGGAATTGAAAATAAGGTAAATAAGGTTTAATCGTAGTTGCAAACTAAATCTATAAAGGTTTCAAGAGAATATGTAAATAAGGTTTGACAGCCAATCAAACCTTATTTATACCTTTTTTCCTAACCTTAATAGCATGAGGGAGTAAGGATAACCCAACCTTATTTACCTTATTTACAGGAATTGTAAGTAATAATCTGTCAAAGCTATATGCAGTTTATGCACTTCTATTATGAAGCATTGAAACCTTAATTGGATTTAATTAATATAAAATGGCAACCAACGCTTCTTCGTACCGCCGTCCCACTTCTTTCCAATTCACAATTTTCCAGAAAGCATCCACATAATCGGCACGACGGTTCTGATAGTTCAGATAATAAGCGTGTTCCCAAACATCGAGTGTCAGAATAGGAATTCCCCTTACCTCACTGGTGCTCATCAGCGGATTGTCCTGATTAGGTGTGGAACTCACAACCAGTTTCCCTTTTTCATCCACAGTCAACCAGGCCCAGCCACTTCCAAACTGCTTCTTTGCTGCATTACTGAAAGCCTCCTTGAGTTTATCCATACTTCCAAAGGATTCATTGATCGCCCTTAGCAATTCCCCTTTCGGAGCCTGCCCCGACTCCGGCGCAAGTATTGTCCAGAATAACAAATGATTGTAAAACCCTCCGGCATTGTTTTTCACAAGTGCAGGACTATTTTCAATCTCGGTAAAGAGTTGGAACAATGGTTTTGCGGAATTATCA
The DNA here is from genome assembly GCA_903927965.1 of uncultured Bacteroidia bacterium. Classification (GTDB taxonomy): domain Bacteria; phylum Bacteroidota; class Bacteroidia; order Bacteroidales; family Prolixibacteraceae; genus JAAFHB01. The sequence goes on from CAIYPA010000299.1 coordinate 56,309, forward strand.
GTGTTCGCGGTTGCATCGTTCATGTTCTTGGTATAGGTGGCATGATGTTTTGAATAGTGGATCTCCATTGTTTTGGCATCAATTGTTGGCTCGAGGTCTTTATAAGCATAAGGTAGCGGAAGCTGCTTCGACTGTCCCGTCAACTGATATTCGGATAATCTTGAAAATACCTTGCTCCAAAACGAATTATCGGCAGGAAGTGGATTGCTTCCAAAGGTAAATGCAGAGAAAAGGACAACTACAAAAATCGAACTTAGTAATTTTTTCATATTCAAATAATTAATTAAAATATACAAACACAATTCGTCCAGATAAATAAATATAAACTCTATTTGTATTTATTCTTAATAAGAAACACTTCAGGTCAAAAAAAGTTTAATATTTTTTTCGCTGGATGCAGAAAATGAGTTGAGATGAACATTATTCGGGTGAATAATCAACAAATAAAATTCCATTAAAGCATTTTAACAAAATTTATTTTCAAATAATAAATAAAATAATAGCGTATTGATATGATATCTAATAGATTGAAAACATAAAAATATTTTTGAAAATTATTTGGAAATCTTCGGTTTAAACAGATTTATTATAGTACGTTTGACTTTTCTAACAACTATTAACAAACGGTACAATAAAATGTTTACACCAAACAATAATTCCCTTTTACCATAATTCCGGTAGAACAAGCCAAAAAAGACACTTACAGAACCAATCGTCTATTTAACATCTTTTTTTATAAGTTCGTAACATTTTGTATTTTGTGACTGAACTAGATTGTTTCTGATTGATAATCTGAATATTGAGATAAAGTGTACTTATCAGGTTGGCATAATTTTAAGTTTTAATGTTTCATAATAAAATTTTAATTGCCTATGATATAAAAAACAATCCCAAATGCCAGTATGTCTTTTGATGCATTGGCAAAATAATTTCTTACTTATTTATTTATCAGTATCTTAAGGATATTTGCCGATCAGAATCGTCAATCCGGGATACTACTAAACATTTATTTATTATATGAAAAAAAACAAAACAATTAAGGGACAGAATCTCAGGCTCCCATTTAAAAAATTCCTTCTGGTCATTAAAATGATCGTCGTATTGATTTGTTTCACAGGTCTTATCGGTGCCTTGGCTCAACAGGGCAAGAAAGTTTCAGGTAAGGTTAGTGATCAAACCGGGGCCTCCGTACCCGGTGCAACTGTATTGGTCAAAGGGACTACCATAGGTGTGGTCACAGATATGGACGGGACTTATACATTGAACAATGTCCCTGAAAAAGCAACCCTGCAGGTCACCTTCATCGGGATGAAGGGACAGGATGTTTTAGTGAACGGCAGGAGCACGATCAATATTACTTTGGAAGCGGCCGTGACCGACATCGACGAAGTTGTTGTCGTTGGTTATGGTACACAGAAACGTGCAAACGTTGTCGGTGCTGTATCCTCTGTTGATGGGGAAAAACTTCAGGCAATGGCTTCAGCGAACGTTTCGAACGCCATCTCGGGTTTGATCCCGGGAGCGACCGTTATCCAGCAGACAGGTGAACCTGGCCAGATGAGCCCACGTATCATGATCCGTGGTAGGACAACCGTCAACTCCGACGGTAGCCGTATGTCGAACAGGTCGGAAACAGCCCCACTGGTTGTAATCGACGGTGTGCCGGGACGTTCAATGGACGAGATCGACCCCAACGACATCGCCAGCCTCTCCGTATTGAAGGACGCATCTGCCGCTATTTACGGTTCCCAGGCTGCAAACGGTGTTATCCTGATCACGACCAAGTCGGGCAAGGATGGCAAACCACGCCTGAGCTACCAGTTCTACGAAGGCGCAATGACCCCTACGGTTATTCCTGAAACAACAAACGCTGCCGATTATGCGACGATGCTTTCTGAATACCAGGTATCCAAAGGTTCCGCACGCACTTATTCCGATCAGGACATCGAATTGTACAGGAATGGCCTTGACCCATGGAAACACCCGAACACAAACTGGTACAGTGACCTTATTAAGAAATACACCACTACTACCAGGCACAACATTACCCTCGACGGTGGCGCCAATGGCATGAAATACTATGTTTCTTTTGGTTTTAAGTCTGACGACGCTTTCTACAAAGCCTCCTCCACCAAATACAAACAGTACAACGTCCGCACAAAACTTGAAATGCCGGTTACCGATTGGTTGAAGACCGGTGTTGAGATCGCAGGGTTCCTCAATGACCGTATCTATCCTTACAAGAGCGCCGATGCAATCGTTGGACAGGCAACCCGTTTGCTCCCAACAACATGGTCCTTCTGGCCAAATGGCCAACCAGGCCCCGACATCGAGTATGGTGACAACCCAGTTGAAACCTCCACTTTCAGCGCGGGCAAGAACGACCAGAAAACCTACAGGGTTTTAAGTACGTTCAGTGCAACTGTTACTGTTCCTTTTATCAAAGGTCTTTCGTTCACGGGCAGTTACAATTATGATTTGACCAACTATTACAACAAGGCTTTCTATCAACCATGGACCCTCTATTATCCAAACTGGTCGAATGCAACTGTTGGTTCAAACGGATATGTCACTTCGATGACACCGACCCCAACCTTAAGGGGACTTTCTTCGGCTGAAAACAACGAAAGGTACGACCGTACCCTGAACCAGACCCTTTTGATCAATGCCAATTATTCCAAAAAAATTGGTGACCACAACATCTCTTTAATGGGCGGTTTTGAGCAATATACAAGCGACTGGAACTATTTCTATGCCTATCGCAAGTACTACATCTCCTCGTTGATCCAGACCATGGACGCGGGCAACGCAAAAGACCAGAACATCTCAGGTTCTGCTTCTGTCTATGCGCGTAAATCCTACATGGGCAGGGCCACATACGACTACAAAGGGAAATACCTTGCTGAAGTCGTGTTCCGCGCTGACGGTTCCCTGAAATTCCCTACTGCACAACGTTATGGATATTTCCCCGGTCTTTTGTTGGGATGGCGTGCTTCCGAAGAGACTTTCTGGAAGAACAACCTCCCGTTCATCAATTACTTCAAATTGAGGGGATCGGTCGGCAAAATGGGTATGGACCCAACTGCACCGTTCCAGTTCATGGACAAATATGCGATCAGCACGGGTATGACATTTGGCACCTCGGGCGCCATTGCAACAGCCGTTGGGCCACCTTCTGTAGCTAACCCTTTGATCCATTGGGAAACACAGACGACCTACAATGTTGGTTTTGACTCCAAGTTCAAAAGCGACATGTTCCATATGAACGCAGAAGTGTTCTACAGCCGCAGGGACAACATCCTGGCCACAAAAGATGCTTCTGTTCCAAATTTCACAGGTTTGTCGCTTCCAGCCCAGAACATCGGGGTCGTTGACAACCGCGGTTTTGAAATTGAGGCAGGGTTCCACAAGACATTGAAAAAGGATATCCGTCTTGACGTAGTCGGTAACTTCAGTTACAACCACAATGAGATCGTTTCCATCGACGAGCCCAAAAAAGCAGTCGCATGGCAGCAATTGACCGGCCACCCTTACGGCGCATGGTTGATGTACCAGGCAGATGGTATTTACAAAGATGCCGCCCAGGTAGCTGCAACCCCACACATGGCGGGCGCGGTCCCAGGTGACGTTATTTTCAAGGACGTATCGGGCGACGGCGTGATCGACGGTAACGACAGGATCCTGCTTGACAAAGTTGATGCACCTGAGGTTTTCTACGGTGGTACGATCAATGTAGGCTACAAAGCTTTCTCTTTGACTGTACAGCTCCAGGGCCAGGGAAAATTCTGGAAGATGAGCCAGTACGACAACCGTCGTGGTGAAGCCGGTAACTACTACCAGTGGCAGTTCGACAACCGTTGGACTCCTACCAACACGGTCACGAACATTGCAAGGGCTTACAACCGCGGCGACCAATACTGGTCGGTTGACAATAACGTGAGCACCTACTGGATGGACAATACCGCTTATTGCCGTCTGAAAAACGTAGTATTGAACTATGCAATTCCAGCAAAGATTTACTCAAAACTGGGAATTTCAAAGGCAACGATCTATTTCACAGGCAACAACCTTGCGTTGCTTTACACCGCGACCAAGAAGTGGGACCCGGAAACAAACAACCCGGGCGTATATCCTGCAATGAAGACTTTTGCAATCGGTGCAAATATCACTTTCTAATATATTGTACAACTTTAAAAAAATTAGAATATGAAAAAAATATTACTTAGCATATCGGCAATTGCAATGGTCCTGCTCAATTTGGTATCGTGTACCAACGTGCTCGACAAACCGGCGGTCGATTCCTTTAATGCGGACCTTGTTTTTTCTGATATCAATGTTGTGAACGCTTACCTTGGCAAATGTTACGACCGTATGGGCGGCAACACCGACTCGGGCATCCTTGGCGCCCGTGAGGACCTTTTGTCTTCCGGTACGGACCAGATCCTTTGTATCCACCGTCCTGCCAACTATGTGATGCTCAAAGGGACCATGACCCCCGACAACCTTGGTTATTTCACCAATGACGGTTACGGCGGTTTCCTACGTTGGAACAACCTTTATCAGAACATCCAGAACATCAACAGGATCCTTGACGCAATCGGTAAAGTTCCGCTTACAACCGGACAGGACGTGTTGAAAAAACAGATGATCGGGGAAGCCTATTTTATCAGGGCATACGAATATGCGTGCTTGCTGATGGTTTATGGTGGTGCTGTTTTAAATGACAAACCGTTTCTTTTGAATGGTGACTATTCCACCCAGAAACGTGCCACGATCGCCGACACAAAGGACTGGGTACTAAAAGATGTCGCTTCTGCGATTGCAAACCTGCCTGCAAGCGGTATGGAGCAGGGACGTGCCACCCAGGCCGCTGCTGCATCCTTAAAAGCAAGGGTATTGATGTTCTGTGCCAGCAAGCTCACAAACGGTGGATGGACCGAACAGGCTGCCAATACGTTGGTTTCCTTTCCTTCCGGTAGCCAGACCGCCCTTTTGACCGCTGCCCGCGATGCTGCGAAGTTGGTCATGGACGGCACTTATGGTACATTTTCGCTCGTCGGAACAACTGCTGAACCGACCCAGCCATTGACAGCTGCCCAAGTCAAGGCATATGCCGACAATTATACGAGCATCTTCACACAAAACGCAGGCTGGAACAGCGAGACCATCTGGGGCATCCAGTTCCCGCTCACCGGTGGCAATGTCAACAACGCCAACCTGTGGTACGGCCCGAACGGTTACCACAACTGGGGGAACAACGACCCGGTCGAACCAATGGTAAGGCAATGGGAAATGGCCGACGGAACACCATTTGTTTGGGACAAATACAACCAAGGCGACATGAGAGTGCGCAGGGCTACTGCTGCAGAATTGGCCGCTGACCCGAATCGCAACCCATACAATGGCCGCGAACCACGTTTTTATGCCAGCGTGCTTTATGACGGTGCCCCATGGCAGCAAAGGCCATCGGATGCAGCTGCGTTCGATCCAAAAAACCAGGTACAGACTGGCTATAACCTTCACAATGAAGGAGATGCAACTCCATTCTATAGTGGCGTCGATACCCGTCAGGGCCTCATCGAAGCATGGAACGGCCAGAAAACAGGTTACAATATCCGTAAATTGCTCGACATTACTTGTGCCGGACAATATTACAGGAATACCAATTCATGGGTCGAGTTCAGGTATGCCGAGATCCTGATGATCTATGCCGAGGCTTGTATCGAATTGGGCGGCACCGACCTTCAGAAAGGTATCGATGCCATGAACCTGGTGCGCAAACGTGCCGGCCTGCCAAGTAGGGTCACCACCGACCAGGCAACTGCCCGTAATTATTTGCACAAGGAAAGGAACATCGAGTTCTTTGCCGAAGGGCACCGTTTCTTCGACATGCGCCGTTGGATGGAGTGCGAAACTTCAATTGAGAAAATCTATTACATGAGGGTCGAGCATTATGACAATGGCACGACGAAATGGATCTACAGGACACCTTCAGGTACCGATACCGGTGACCTTCAGGACGACCGTTTCTTCACGGATAAGAAATTCTACTGGGTCCCTCTGACACGCGACGAGATAAACAAGGCTCCTCAGTTGGTTCAGAACCCTGGGTACAATTGATTGTTGTTTAATTATTTATGTAGAGACGTGATGAATCACGTCTCTACGAAAGGCCGGCAAATTTGCCGGCCTTTTTTATTTGTTCGCAAAAATGAATATCTGACATTTGTTATGTATTTGAAATCATTTAACATGATTAATGGTAAAAGAAAACACCCCTTAACATCCAAAAATCAAGTATTTTACTTAAAAAAGGCAGAATTTCAGAAATTATTTTTAGTAAAAACCTGATTATTATCTATTTCTAAAAGGCTTAAAATCTCCAAAAAAAAATTAAACCTTTTGGTATTTCATATTTTTTTATAGTACTTTTGACTTTTCTAACAACTATTAACGAACTTTATTGTGATGACTATGCCAATTCAAAATTTAGGTTTACCTTGAAATAGGTTATTCTCCAAAGCAAATACAGTAATAGACAAACATGTTTGATTTACACCGACGGATTTAAGTTATGATGACTTAAGTTCTTTTCTGTTTGTAGTAAAAAGGTCTTAACTGAAAATGCCAATTAACATTAAACCCTTTAAAATTGGATTATTTATGTCCTGGAGTAGCATGCAATTACTCTGGTTAAAATGACTATGTCTTTTTTGTACTAATTAAAAAAAATTACTGCCTATGGGATAACTAAAAACGGACCAAAAAATGCGGGTGGGTATTTAAGCCAACTCTGCTCAATTTATTGCTTACTTATTTATTTATCAGTACATTAAGTTACAATGGCCTAAACTGGCTGACAACTTTAGGTACTATTAAACATTTATTTTATATGAAAAAAAACAAAACAATTGAGGGACAGAATTTTAAGCTCCCATTTAAAAAATTCCTTCTGGTCATTAAAATGATCGTCGTATTGATTTGTGTTACAGGTCTTATCGGTGCCATGGCTCAGCAGGGCAAGAAAGTATCGGGTAAAATTACCGATCAGACCGGGGCCTCCGTACCCGGTGCAACTGTATTGGTCAAGGGGACTACCACAGGTGTGGTCACAGATATGGACGGAACTTACTCATTGAACAATGTTCCTGAAAAGGCAACCCTTCAGATCACCTTCATCGGGATGAAAGGCCAGGAAGTTGCCGTGAACGGCAGGAGCACGATCAATGTTACATTGGAAGCTGCCGTGACCGACATCGATGAAGTTGTCGTCGTTGGTTATGGTACACAGAAACGTGCAAATGTAGTCGGTGCAGTTGCCTCTGTTGACGGGGAAAAACTTCAATCCATTTCTGCCGTGAACGTTTCGAACGCCATCTCTGGTTTGATCCCGGGAACAACTGTTATCCAACAGACCGGTGAGCCTGGCCAGATGAGCCCACGTATCATGGTCCGCGGTAGGACAACCGTCAACTCCGACGGTAGCCGTATGTCGAACAGGGCAGAAACAGCCCCTCTTGTTGTGATCGACGGTGTCCCAGGACGTTCGATGGACGAAATCGACCCCAACGACATCGCCAGCCTTTCTGTATTGAAAGACGCTTCCGCAGCAATTTATGGTTCCCAGGCTGCAAACGGTGTTATCCTGATCACGACCAAGTCGGGCAAGGATGGCAAACCCCGTTTGAGCGACCAGTTCTACGAAGGCGCAATGACCCCTACGGTTATCCCGCAGACAACCAATGCTGCCGATTACGCGACCATGCTTTCTGAATACCAGGTTTCCAAAGGTTCCGCACGCACCTATTCGGATGCCGATATCGAACTTTACAGGAACGGCCTCGACCCATGGAAACACCCGAACACCAACTGGTACAGCGACCTGATCAAAACATGGACGACAACTACAAGGCACAACATTACCCTTGATGGTGGCGCCAACGGCATGAAATACTACGTTTCTTTTGGTTTCAAGTCTGATGACGCTTTCTACAAAGCTTCATCAACCAAGTACAAACAATACAATGTCCGCACAAAATTGGAGATGCCAGTTACCGATTGGTTGAAGACAGGCGTTGAGATCGCAGGTTTCCTCAACAACCGCATCTATCCTTACAAGAGTGCCGATGCCATCGTTGGACAGGCAACCCGCTTGCTCCCAACAACATGGTCCTTCTGGCCAAACGGCCAGCCAGGCCCCGACATCGAGTATGGCGACAACCCAGTTGAGACCTCAACTTTCAGCGCGGGCAAGAACGACCAGAAAACCTACAGGGTCTTAAGTACGTTCAGTGCTACCATTTCTGTCCCTTTTGTAAAAGGGCTTTCGTTCACGGGCAGTTACAACTACGACCTCACCAACTATTACAACAAGGCTTTCTATCAGCCATGGACGCTCTATTATCCAAACTGGTCGTCGGCTACGGTTGGTTCAAACGGATATGTCACTTCGATGACCCCGACCCCAACCTTAAGGGGGCTTTCTTCTGCTGAAAACAACGAAAGGTACGACCGTACGTTGAACCAGACCATTTTGGTCAATGCCAATTATTCCCATAAATTCGGCGACCATAACATTGCATTAATGGGCGGTTTTGAGCAATACACAAGCGATTGGAACTATTTCTACGCTTACCGCAAGTACTACATTTCCTCCCTGATCCAGACCATGGACGCGGGCAACGCAAAGGACCAGAACATCACAGGTTCTGCTTCTGTCTATGCACGTAAATCTTACATGGGCAGGGCAACATACGACTACAAAGGAAAGTACCTTGCAGAAGTCGTGTTCCGCGCTGACGGTTCCCTGAAATTCCCTACCGCACAACGTTATGGGTATTTCCCAGGTCTTTTGTTGGGATGGCGCGCTTCTGAAGAGACTTTCTGGAAGAACAACCTCCCGTTCATCAATTACTTCAAATTGAGGGGTTCAGTAGGTATGATGGGTATGGACCCAACTTCACCGTTCCAGTTCATGGACAAATATGGCATCAGCACAGGTATGACTTTTGGCACCTCAGGCGCTATTGCCACCGCTGTTGGACCTCCTTCTGTTGCCAACCCGTTGATCCACTGGGAAACTCAGACGACCTACAACGTAGGTTTTGACTCCAAGTTGAAGAGTGACATGTTCCATTTGAACGCCGAATTGTTCTACAGCCGAAGGGACAACATCCTGGCAACCAAAGATGCTTCGGTTCCCAATTTCACAGGTCTGTCGTTACCCGCCCAGAACATCGGTGTTGTTGACAACCGCGGTTTTGAAATTGAGGCAGGGTTCCACAAGACATTGAAAAGAGAGATCCGTCTTGATGTAGTCGGTAACTTTAGCTATAACCACAACACAGTTGTATCTATTGACGAACCTAAAAAGGCGGTCGCATGGCAGCAATTGACGGGCCACCCTTACGGCGCATGGTTGATGTACCAGGCAGATGGTATTTACAAAGATGCCGCCCAGGTAGCTGCAACGCCGCATATGGCGGGCGCAGTCCCTGGTGATGTTATTTTCAAGGACGTATCGGGTGACGGTATAATCGATGGCAATGACAGGATCCTGCTCGACAAAGTTGACGCACCTGAGGTTTTCTACGGTGGTACGATCAATGTAGGCTACAAAGCTTTCTCTTTGACAGTCCAGCTCCAGGGCCAGGGAAAATTCTGGAAGATGAGCCAGTACGACAACCGTCGCGGCGAGGCCGGCAACTACTACCAGTGGCAGTTCGACAACCGTTGGACCCCTACCAATACGGTCACAAACATTGCAAGGGCTTACAATCGCGGCGACCAGTACTGGTCGGTCGACAACAACATGAGCACCTACTGGTTTGACAATACCGCTTACTGCCGTCTGAAAAATATCGTATTGAACTATGCGATTCCTACCAAGATCTACTCCAAACTGGGAATTTCAAAAGCTTCGATCTATTTCACCGGAAATAACCTTGCATTGCTTTACACTGCCACCAAGAAGTGGGATCCGGAAGTTAACAACCCTGGTGTATATCCTGCAATGAAGACTTTTGCAATCGGCGCAAATATCACTTTCTAATATATTGTACAACTTTAAAAAAATTAGAATATGAAAAAAATATTACTTAGCATATCGGTCATTGCAATGGTCCTGCTCAATTTGGTATCGTGTACCAACGTGCTCGACAAACCGGCGGTCGATTCCTTCAATGCGGGACTTGTTTTTTCTGATATCAATGTCGTGAACGCCTATCTGGGCAAATGTTACGACCGTATGGGCGGCAACACCGACTCGGGCATCCTCGGGGCCCGTGAGGACCTTTTGTCTTCCGGTACCGACCAGACCCTTTGTATCCACCGCCCGGCCAACTACGTGATGCTCAAAGGGACCATGACCCCCGATAACCTTGGCTATTTTACAAATGACGGTTATGGCGGTTTCCTACGCTGGAACAACCTTTATCAGAACATCCAGAACATCAACAGGATCCTTGACGGTATTAATGCAGTACCGCTCACTACGGGACAGGACGTGTTGAAAAAACAGATGATCGGGGAGGCCTATTTTATCAGGGCATATGAATATGCTTGCTTGCTGATGGTTTACGGTGGTGCTGTTTTGGCAGACAAACCATTTGTATTGGATGGCGACTATTCTACCCAGAAGCGTGCCACGATTGCCGAAACGAAGGACTGGGTCCTAAAAGACGTCGCTTCTGCGATTGCGAACCTGCCGGCTAGCGGTATGGAGCAGGGACGCGCTACCCAGGCTGCCGCTGCGGCCTTAAAAGCCAGGGTATTGCTCTTCTGTGCCAGCAAGCTCACCAATGGTGGATGGACCGAACAGGCTGCCAATACGTTGGTCTCCTTCCCTTCAGGTAGCCAAACCGCCCTTTTGACCGCTGCCCGCGACGCCGCCAAGGATGTTATGGATGCCAAATATGGTGCCTTCTCATTGGTTGGTACAACGGCTGAACCAACGCAGCCATTGACCGCTGCACAGGTACAGGCATATGCCGCAAATTATACGAGCATCTTCACACAAACTGCCGGCTGGAACAGCGAGACCATCTGGGGCATCCAGTTTCCGCTCACCGGTGGCAACGTGAACAACGCCAACCTCTGGTACGGCCCCAACGGTTACCACAACTGGGGGAACAACGACCCGGTCGAACCAATGGTAAGGAAATGGGAAATGGCCGACGGAACACCATTTGTTTGGGACAAATACAACCCGGGTGACATGAGGGTACGTACTGCGACTGCAACTCAGCTGGCAGCAGACCCAAATCGGAATCCATACAATGGCCGTGAACCGCGCTTCTACGCCAGCGTCCTCTATGACGGTGCCCCATGGCAGCAAAGGCCAGCGGATGCCGCCGCGTTCGATCCCAAGAACCAGGTCCAGACCGGCTACAATTTTCACAATGAAGGGGATCCCAGCCCATACTATAGTGGGGTTGATACCCGCCAGGGCCTCATCGAGGCATGGAACGGCCAGAAGACCGGTTATAACATCCGTAAATTGCTCGACATTTCATGTGCCGGACAGTATTACAGGAATACCAATACATGGGTCGAATTCAGGTATGCCGAGATCCTGATGATCTATGCCGAGGCTTGTATCGAATTGGGCGGCACCGACCTTCAGAAAGGTATCGATGCCATGAACCTGGTGCGCAAACGTGCCGGCCTGCCAAGCAGGGTCACCACCGACCAGGCAACAGCTCGGGGTTATCTGCATCAGGAAAGGAACATCGAGTTCTTTGCCGAAGGGCACCGTTTCTTCGACATGCGCCGTTGGATGGAGTGCGAAACTTCAATTGAGAAAATCTACTACATGAGGGTCGAGCATTATGACAATGGCTTGACAAAATGGATCTACAGGACTCCTTCTGGCACCGATACCGGCGACCTACAGGACGACCGTTTCTTCACGGACAAGAAATTCTACTGGGTTCCGTTGACACGCGACGAGATGAACAAAGCTCCCCAGCTGGTTCAGAACCCTGGGTATAATTGATTGTTGTTTAATTATTTATGTAGGGACGCGATTAATCGCGTCCCCACAATATCAAAAAGGAAAGGCTGGCATATTTGCCGGCCTTTCTTATTTGATATTGTTTCTTTTAATGGTCCGACTCGAAATGGTTTTCTCTTATTTCATTGAAACAGAGGAAGGACAACTCCAGCAATAATTAACAATTTAGAAACATTCTATATATAATTGTATAGCCAAACAATTGGTAAGCGTATTTATTTATATATCTGATATATACGGCAAATAATTATTTAAATATATGTTAATGATTGATCATTAAATTACTTAAATTAATTTCATTAAATAAATTATTCCCAAAAGAAGCTGAAATATATCATTGAATAAATATATTTGCATTAAATAACAATTTTTAACAAAAAAATAATTGTCTATGAAAAAAATTCTATTTTTACTTGCATTCCTCCTGTTCGTAGGGTTGATCACAACCTTCGCCCAAACCAGGGACGTAACAGGTACAGTTACCTCCTCCGATGATGGGGCGACAATTCCAGGTGCTTCCGTTGTGGCTAAAGGAACTACAGTTGGGACCATTACAGATATGGAAGGCCATTTTATATTGAAAGTTCCTTCAAATGCTAAAACGCTTGTGGTTTCTTTTGTTGGTTTTGCTTCTCAGGAAGTAGTCCTCAACAACTCAAAAGATTACAAAATAACCTTAAAATCAGAGCAAGTTGCTGTTGATGAAGTTGTTGTAGTAGGTTATGGAACTCAGAAAAAACGTGATGTAGGGGGTACCATTTCAACAGTCAAAGGCGATGACATCAAAATGACACCTGTACAGAGCTTTGACCAGTCCTTACAGGGAAAAGCTTCTGGTGTGATCGTTACACTACCCAATGGAGTATTGAACAACCCACCTATAATCAGGATAAGGGGTGTGAACTCCATTTCTTCCAGTTCCTATCCGCTGATTATTGTTGATGGCGTTCCTGTTTTTACAGGGGATGTTTCCAGTAGTGCTGCTGCTTCAAATGCATTGGCTGATATTAGCCCATCCGATATACAATCAATGGAAATTTTGAAAGATGCTTCTGCCACGGCTATTTATGGCTCCAGGGCTGCCAACGGGGTAATCCTTATCACTACGCGTAAGGGGGCAACCGGTAAAGTTAAGGTCACCTACGATGGATACATGGGCTTTACCAAACCTTTCCACTTGTTCGAAATGATGAATGCAGCACAATATGTGGAACACAAAAATAAAGCGTTGGCCAATAATCCTTCGGCTTTAACAAGTAGTTTTACTGATCCTTTGGATGCAAATGGGAAACCAATCGACACCAAATGGTCCGACTACATTTATAGGACCGGTTTTCAACACAACCATGCTGTGACCATATCGGGCTCCTCACCTTCGACATCCTATTTCCTTTCAGTGGGTTACAACAATCAGGAAGGGATGATCAAGAAGAATTCGTATGAGCGGAAAAATGCAAGAATGAACCTTGACCACAAGTTAAACAAATACATCACATTGGGAGCCAATATATCGGTTACGAATTCTTTTAATGCCGCGCCAAACACCGGATCGTTGTCTTCACAGGCATTCAATACAGCCGGTGCCGCTCGATTGGCTTTTGTATTGCCTCCAAACCTTGCACCTTATAAAAACGATGGAACATACAACATCAACGGATCTGCCATAGGTAGTTTGGGGCAACCAGTGGGAAATTACTCTTACTATAATCCAGTGCCAATATTTGACCTGAATTCATATACATCGCAGAATGACAGGCTTTTAGCTAATTTCAGTGTTACGTTTCAACCAGTAAAAGGGCTAAACCTCAAGACGGTCTATGGGATGGACAACCTTTCTGTCGAATCCATGACTTTCCAAACCGGCATCACAGGTGATGGTTACGCCACCAATGGATTTACTGAAAACGATTTTAACCGGCTAAAACGTTGGACATGGACCAATACAGCAGACTATGCAGTTACTGTTCTGGAAAAATTGAACCTCTCTTTCCTTGGTGGTACA
>CAIYPA010000300.1 GCA_903927965.1 uncultured Bacteroidia bacterium
AAAGAGCAAATGTACCTTCGGACGGAACAGGGAATACTCTTAACAATCTGATTTGGAATCCCTAACATGTTTTTGGGATAGTTCTTCTTAGGATGGGATTGCTTTTCCGACGGGTCGGAACAAGTTGTCGTGCAGATGATTCAGTTTCAAATATTGATTGTGCAGCACTCCGCGCAATGACAGATCAAGAGTGGGAAAGTGCTTTCAGGTTGTTTGTTATCCTCATGCAACTTTTAAAACTCTGTGGTACACTCCACAATTTTGTTTGTTTTCCCGAGGCGTTGCCATTGGTTTGTTGTTTCATCGTTTCCCAAGGCGTTGCCATTGGGCTAGGGTATGCTGGGCCTTCAGCCTGTTGACCATGTCGGAATGGTGATGGTGCAAGACAAAATGGATGGCTCAATCAATTAAATTCAAACTTTTGGAAGCGTTGCAAAATCTTTTCAGGATCCCGTCCTATAGGGGAAAACCGTAAAATAACCCCGGGTAAGCTGTCCGGAAACAAAGCCTTGTCAATGAGCAAATGCTTTCCGGACCGCGCCACCCGGGTCAGAGCGCAACCCTCAAAACCATCCGCGATCGAAGGTTCGGAGATGAGGCAAAGCTCCCTACGGATGGAGAGGACAACTCTCCTAAAAGTTGGTGGTGCAGTTCTGAACAGTGTTTTAAGCGCAATACTCCTTAAATTCGGATGCCATACTCTTGTAATTATGGACAGGTAAATGTATTTTTACAAAAAAACAAAACTATGCTTTTAGAGATCACAAAAAAAACAGGTTTATCAAAGGTCAATGCAGCTTTAAAAATGTTAAAACCTGGAAAACAATTCAATGCGAAAAAGCATTGTGGAAAAGTAAAATGGGAGGAAGATGGTTTAAGTTATCAAAAAAAGCTGCGTGATGAGTGGGATTAGTGTTATGATCGACACAAACATTGCCATCGCACTACTCAATGGAGATGAGAAACTGGCAGGGATGTTTGATGGGAAAGATGTACGCATTTCGTTTATCACCGAATTGGAATTGCTGTGTAAACCTGGCCTGCAAATATCTGAAAAGATGGATATCCAATCCTTTATTGATGATTGTACTATATTGGAAATCAACCCATCTATAAAGGAAATTACCATTTCTATCAGACAGTCCAACAAAATAAATCTACCCGATGCTATTATCGCTGCGACCTGTATTTATTGGAACCTTCCATTTTTTACACGTGACGATGACTTTAAAAGCATAAAAGGCCTAAATTGCTTTTTTATTAATTTTTGAGATATACGACCCCAATTAAAGCCGGCTTATCCGTTTTATAATATTTTCTTGTTTTCACAAGGAGTTGCCAATAACCCAGGATATGTTAGGCTTTGGCTTCGCTGATCTTCGATTCAACCTGTTGACCATGCCCGATATTAGACCGACCTCCAAAATGTTGATTGTGTCAGGATTTTGGCGAAAAAACCATCTTTAAGGAGCAATGTCATAATCCCGAAAGGATCCCCGCCATGCAGAACGATTGCCAATCATTCATATCCGAGGCTGAAAAATAGGAAAGACTTCCATTAAAAATTCGGGAGTAGTAAATGCTTTAAAACAGGTTATAATTGATAATGATGTAAATAAAGAATTAATTCAATTGGTGAAGTAATTGAATTTAATTAGGTCATCAACTCAAATTCGGAAATTGACATAATTCTCGTTTTCCCAATATTTTTCAAGCTTAATAAATCGTAGTCTCCTGTTATCAAATAGTCTGCTTTACTGTCTATGGATAAAGACAAAAGAAAGTTGTCTTTGATATCTCGACATGCAGATATATTGCTGATTACCTTAATTATATCTCCATATGCATCAAATAGTTCAAGAAGTCTTTTAACATCATTATTGCTAAAATGCTTCTTGAACTTGTCTCTTTTTGAAACCTCAATGAATTCGTCAATTAGTTCCTGGCTAAAAATCAACCGGGCTTTATCATTATAAATGAGTTTGTCCAGTCGCTTGAAGCCTTTCGTGATCAAATAACTAATCCAGAGGTTTGTATCAACAATTATCCTATTTTGTTTTAGTTGCATAACGTAATGATCTTACCTCTTCCACTTCCCTGGTTATTTCATCAAGGGAAGGAGCAGTTTCCGACTTCGAACGCAATGAGGACAACAGTTCTTGAAATTCAACTTTGGGTTCAATTTCCTTTCCTATTTTAATCAAATTTAGATTTGCCAAATCTTTCAAGAGCTTTTTCACTTTTGGATCTAATATCTCAATTCGCAAGGTTTCCATAACTAAAATTTTAAACTCAAAATTATAAATTATTCTGATACACTTTTATCCCCCTCGTTTGTAACGAGGGGGTGATGGTTTGTCGTTTGCAACGATATATTGAACCGATTAACTCATTTATTTCATCTGCTCATTCCATCCCGACCTGTCAGGTGGTGCAGGTGCTTTTACTTTTTTGACTGGATTCTCTTTGAGCTGTTTCAGCAACACTTCTACCGCCTTTTCGATACATGGGTCAACTCCTTTGGCCAATTGTTCCGGGCGGTCAACAACTTCAATATCAGGTGAAACGCCAACACCTTCAATGATCCATTGTTCGTTTTCGTCGTAAATACCAAAGCGCGGAACGGCTATGTAACCTCCATCGACTAAGCCAGCGTTGCCCGACATTCCTACCAATCCGCCCCAAGTGCGGGTTCCGATCAAGGTTCCTAACCCTTTTTTGCGGAAATAGTAGGGGAAAGCGTCGCCACCCGATGAAGAATAGCCATTTGTCAGCATCACCTTGGGACCATTGTGTGCCACACCAGGGGTTTTCATAGCCGATAAACCATTGCGCTGCCAATAGCTGAGTGTTTTACGGTCGAGAAGGTCGGTCATCACATCCGGAATAAAACCGCCACCGTTGTAGCGGTCGTCGATAATCAAACCATCCTTTTCATTGTAAGCATACATCCCCCTGAACAACTCACGGTTACCATCAGCGGAAGTATTTGGTACATAGATATATCCAATTTTGCCCCCTGAAAGCTTGTCCACCATGGCACGCCGCTCATTGACCCAGTTAAGGTTCATCAATTCCAGTTCGCTGCCTATCGGTTTAATTGTAAAAGTCTTGGCTCCGGTTGCTTCCGGTTTTGAATTGACTGTGATTTCAACTTGTTTTCCAACCGTATTTTCAAGCAGTTCGTAAGGGTTCCTGTCACCCTTGAGGTCAATTCCGTTAATTGCGAGCAGGTAATCACCTTCTTTAACATTCACCCCTTGTTCCGTCAACGGTGAACGGCGGGCTTCGTTCCAGTTCTCACCGGCATAAATTTTTGCAATCCGGTATTTGCCGGAAGAGGGATCCAATTTCAACTCAGCGCCAAGTAACCCGGTATCCACCCTTTTGACCTTTTCAAAATCGCCCCAATCGACATAGCAGTGGCCTGTGTTGGTCTCTGAAATAATTTCACCTAAAATGTAATCAAGATCGGCACGGTGACTGACATGATCGACCAAGGGACTATATCGTTCTTTAATTCCCTTCCAATCAACGCCATGCAAATTGCTCACATAAAAATAGTCGCGGAAAATACGCCATCCATCAGTGTAGATCTGAGCCCACTCCTTCTTCGGATCAATTTTCATCATCAAACCATCGAGGTTCAGTTTTCCGGCTCCCGATTTTTGGCCTGATGACAGTTTTGTGATCCCAATGTCCTGGCCAGATCTGTAAATCATCATCTTGTTCTCGGCACTTAAAACAACCTGACCTGCCTTGTCAAGGATCTCCTCATCCTTTTTATCTTCAATCGAATATTTATGCAACGATCCATCGCTGATGTACAGGATTCCCCCTTCAGCTGCAAGTAAATTACGATATTCACCGGCTTTTAACGGGAATGCCGTAATGCGTGAATTGATCCCTTCAAAATCAATCTGAACTTTCACCGTTTTGGAAACTGTGTCTTTCACAGCCGGTTTTGCAGTATTGTCTTTTTGGGGTTCCTCCTTTGGCTTTTCAGCCTCCTTAATGGGTTCAACATCATTTTTATCCTTGAAAAGCTTTGGCCCGTCGGCTTTTAATACGGCTGCATAAATCCGGGTCGATTTGTTATAGACATAGTTGAACTCAAAACTTGAGAAATCGAGGTTGTAATCGCGGTCGGAACAGAACCAAATGTATTGACCATCCACTGAAAAAACAGGGGAACTGTCATTGAACGAGTCGTTTGTGAGTTGCTGGTTCTGCTTTGATTCAAGATTATAGACCCAGACTGCCCCCAAACCGTTCGCACCTTCCTTGTCATAGGTAATCCATTTTGAATCGGGTGAAAATGAATACGAGTGGATTTCGTCACGGTCGGCATGGGTCACAATGGTTGTTTTTCCGGTTTCCACCTCCACAAGTTTCAGTTGCAGCGTACGGTCGAAATAAAGAAGGTATTTGCTGTTGGGCGACCATTCCGAATCGTATTTCCATGCACTGGAACCACTCGTCAATTGTTTGGGTGCTGCTCCCTTTTTATTTTCGAGCAGGTAAATCTCGTATTCGCCAGAGGCATCCGAGTAATAGGAAATGTACTTTCCATCGGGTGACCATCGTGGATAAATTTCCCTGACACCCTGGGTATTCGTCAGATTATAGGTTGGCCCGTTTTCAGCGGGGACAGAAAAGATATCGCCACGGGCTGAGATCAATGCCCTTTTCCCTGTTGGCGAAACTTCGATGCTCTGCACAAAGTCCTTCACATTTTTATAATACGGGAGTATGTTTGGGTTGTCGAAATGGATACTGACCTGTACTTTATCCTCTTTCCCTGTCTGGAGATTCAGTTTATAAAGGTAGCCCCCGTTTTCGTAAACCATTTGCCCGTTTTCGCCTGCTGGCCACATACAATCAAAATCCTTATGGGTTGTGAGCTGTTTCAAAGTTTTAGTGGAAGTGTTGTACTGGTAGATGTTCAGTTTCAGGTCACGGTCGGAAGCAAAATAGATGTTGTCGCCAAACCAGGTTGGGATCTGGTCGGTACCTTTAAAATCGGTGATCTGCTCCGATGTGTTCTTTGTCAGGTCATAGACCCACAAATCGGATGCCCTGCCTCCTTTGTACCGTTTCCAGGTACGAAACTCGCGGTCAACCGGCGTAAAACAGATCTTTTTGTTATCGGGAGACAAAACAGCGAAACCTCCGTTCACGATGGGCAACGGTTTTTCTAGACCTCCATCAAGGCTAACCATGTAATATTTTCCGTTTCGCTCACCAAACTCGGTACGGTTGGCCCGGAACAGGATATTTTTGCTGTCGGAGGTCCAGTCAAGGACGACATTGTCATATCCGCCACGCGGGGGCATCACCCCAACCGAATTGTAATAAGTCATTTGCCGTGGGGCTCCTCCGGTCGAAGGCATTACATAAATCTGTCGGCTACCTGAATATTCGCCGGAAAAAGCAATCCATTTCCCATCCGGGGAAATCTTCGGGAACAATTCCAATCCTGAATGGGAGGTCAGACGGCGTGCTTCGCCACCATTTGAATCAACCGTCCAGATATCCCCTGCATACACAAAAGCGATCAGGTTTTTGTTGATGTCGGGATAGCGCATTAAACGTGCTTCATCCTGGGCAAAGCTACTGAATGTAAACATTAAGCTTAAAATGGCTAAGATGCTTAATTTGAATGATTTGATTTTCATAGAATGATAAATTTGAACGACAGTAAGCGAAGGGTTATTTGAAAAACCGGGTAAAAATAGTCAATTATTCATTTCAAAATGAATTACCTTTGTTCAACATTTTGTAAGGATACGACTTTCAATCTAGTATGTTTCCATATTTTGAATTATCTTGCGCCACTTTCCCGAAATACTTTGACTATGTTGAAATTTTCATTGACTATTTTGTGTGCGTTTTTTTGGATAAACGCGATAGTTTACGCGCAACCTTCTGATAAAAAGGTGCTTACTCATTCGGTTTATGACGGATGGAAGGATTTGGCCCGACCCTTGATTTCGGACAATGGTGAATGGGTGTCGTATGAAATTAATCCCCAGAAAGGGGACGGCTTCCTCCATATTCTAAACCTTAAGACCCAAAGTCGTGATTCAATCTCCCGAGGTCTGGATGCCCAGTTCAGCAGCACCTCCGACCTTATTGCCTTTAAAATCAAGCAACCTGAAAATAAACTACATAAGCTCAAATTGGCAAAAACAAAAAAAGAAGACCTGCCCAAAGATTCTTTGGGAATTTATCTTTTGAATACCGATTCGTTGATCAGAATTCCCGGACTAAAGTCTTTTCAGTTGCCAAAAGAGGGTGGCTCGTGGATGGCCTATTTGCTCGAAAAACCAAAAGACCTGAAAAAGGATGGAGTCGCAGATTCCTTAAAATCAACATTACTCAAAGATTCAAGCGCTGTAAAGCCCAAAGGTCCCAGTGCCAAAGCTAATGAAAAGAAACCCAAGAAAGGGGCTTTTAAAGATGTGGAGGTTTGGCAGCTTACAATTGCGAATCCTGTTACCGGTGCCAAATTCATTTATGACAATGTTACCGAAGCGGCTTTTTCGAAAAATGGGGCGATCTGCTCATTTATTACCTTGAAGAAAGATACAGTGGATTCTACAGCCGTACACCTTTTCGACACACGTAGCCTTCAGGTTAATAAATTATTTGAAGCTGCAGGCCTTGCGAAAAAAACCGTTCCTGATGATGCCGGGAAGCAAACGGCATTCCTGTTTACAAAAGATACTGCCAAAGTAAAACGCTACGATCTTTTGCTTTGGACTGAAAAGAATACAGCACCTGTTAAAATTGCCGATTCATCAGCCATTGGCATTCCCAAAAATTGGGAAGTCAGTGAAAATGGCAAGATCAGTTTTGCTGAAAATGGGAGCAAGCTCTATTTTGCGACCGCACCCAAAATTTCGCCTGAACCCAAGGATACATTGCTCGATGAGGAAAAAACAAAGGTTGACATTTGGAACTGGAAGGATGGACGGTTGCAGCCACAACAACTCAAGGAATTGGATAACGACCTTAAACAGAGTTATATGGCTGTCTATCGGATTCAGGACCAGAAAATTTTTCAAATGGCAGACACTTTGATAACAAGGGTAAGGACCATCCAAAAAGGGAACAGCGACCTGGCTATCGGATATTCCAATAAGCCTTATGAAAAGCTGGCTTCATGGGAGGATGCCAACTATCGGGATGTTTACTTGCTTGATATGACTGCTTCTACGAAGAAACAAGTTCTTACGAAAAAATCATTTACAATCGATATTTCGCCTGAGGGGAAATACATCTACTGGTTTGAAGGCCTGGAGAAAGCATGGTATTGTATGGACATTTCAACTATGCAAAAGCAATGCCTGACAAAGAAGATTGGGGTTGCGTTTTTTGACGAAAAGTATGATATGCCTTCTGTTGCGGGCCCTTATGGGATTGCAGGATGGACGAAAGACGATAATTCGATCCTGATCTATGACCAATACGATATATGGCAATTTGACCCGAAGGCAGTTAAAGCACCTGTAAATCTCACTAAATCAGGGCGTAGCAATAAAATTAGCTACCGTTATATCAACCTTGATCCTGAAGCTTTAAATATCGATCCTTCCAAACTTCTTCTTTTGAAAGCAGTTGAGGAAAACACTTGTAAACAAGGGTTTGTAAACCTGAAGTTAAGTTCACCAGTTTCTTTGGTCAACCTGGGAATGACGGGAAAAGATTACTCCTATCCAGATTTGTCCAAAAACGGAAGCCAACTGATCTGGCAACGCTCATCCTATAGAGTCTATCCTGATCTTTGGTGCAGCAAGCCCGATTTCACGGATCAAAGAAAATTATCGGATGCCAACCCGCAACAAAAGGAATACTGGTGGGGAACGGTGGAACAGGTTAAATGGAAATCGCTCGAAGGAAATGAACTCAAAGGATTGCTTTACAAACCTGAAAATTTTGATCCCGAAAAGAAATATCCGATGATCGTTTATTACTATGAACGCTATTCCGATAAACTGAACACCCATTATGTCCCTGCACCAACACGGTCAACTGTAAATTTCCCATATTACAACAGCAATGGATACCTTGTTTTTGTTCCCGACATCGTGTATAAAACCGGTCAACCAGGGAAAGATGCA
>CAIYPA010000301.1 GCA_903927965.1 uncultured Bacteroidia bacterium
ACATCTTTATCGTTAAGGTGGTAATTCCCGGATGTCGGTGTATCAAGACAACCAATGATGTTCATCAAGGTTGATTTCCCCGAACCCGAAGCACCCATAATCGCCACATACTCCCCTCTAAGGATTTCAAGCGAAACCGAACGCAGCGCCAATACGGCCTGTGTCCCCACCTGGTAATTCTTTACAATATTCTGCAGGCTGATTACTTTTTCCATCTTTTCGATTTATAATTGCAAAC
This sequence comes from uncultured Bacteroidia bacterium, assembly GCA_903927965.1. Taxonomy (GTDB): domain Bacteria; phylum Bacteroidota; class Bacteroidia; order Bacteroidales; family Prolixibacteraceae; genus JAAFHB01. The sequence goes on from CAIYPA010000301.1 coordinate 239, forward strand.
ATACATATAATAATTCTTTTTGAAAAGAACGTTTTTGCGACTGGCGGCTGGCTACTGGCAACTTGCTGCTGACGACTGGCCGCTGGCAACTTGCTACTGGTACTTCCAGAATTAAATTGGAAACCTTAACTTGATTGTGAACCACCTTAATGAACTATCTATTTCAAGTTTTATAAAGGATTCTAATCAAGCCATGAGTGAAAGGCCGCCAGCTGCCAGCCGCCAGTTGCCGGTTACGAAAATCCATCGTTTCACACTAACCCCGTCATCCCTCAATATTCTCAGGTTTACTGAGCAAAATTTTATCCCCTTCTTTAAGTCCCGATTTGACAACCACAAACTTCTCATTCTGGCTGCCACATTCCACATCCCTGATGGAAACCTTCCCAAATTCCTTTATGTAAACATACTGTTTTCCACTCTTTTCAAACATTGCCGCGCGGGGGATCACAAGAACGTTCTCCTCCTTGTCGATTATAATTTCGTTGTTTGTGGTCATTGCCGGTTTAATCTTGTTGTTCTCACTTGAGATTCGGATATTGACCTTAAAAACCTTTGAATCGAAACCTGTCATTTCCTGCCCGACATTCGAAATGGAGGAGATGGCCCCAATTTTCACCTGGTTCTTCAAAGCATCGATGTAAATCCTTGCGCTGTCGCCAACTTTGATTTTTGATATATAAATCTCTTCTACGTAGGTTTCCGATACCAGTACAGAAAGGTCTGGCAATGTTGCGATGACGCGGTTTTGCATACTCACGTTCGATCCAATGCCCAATTTCCGGCTGCCTCCCCTTCCAAAGGTTCTGCCATAGATTACCATCCCATCCTGGGGGGCTGTTATTCTTGCTTCATCGAAGGCGATCTGGTACTTATTGTCTTTTTCTGTTAACCTTTTTACCCAATCCTCATCCCTTGCCACCTGGATCCTCAACGATTTTTGGGTCATCTGATAAGCACGCTTCTTATAATCCAATTGCCTGAGAGCCCTTTCGTAAGCCATTTGTGCTTTGCGCTGATAGGCCGGAGATTCAAAAGCTGCCTGCTCAAGCTCTATCTCTTTGTATTTAAGGTCAAAGATAAACTGTTCGATCCCGTCCCTCAGGGCAACAAGATCGACTGCACTGTCAATCTTGGCATCGTTGTAGTTGAAAAGTATCTTTTTAAGGCTCTCTTCGTTGGCCTGCTTCAACTGTTTGATCCGGCCCTGATCGAGCAATGCTACATAATCCCCTTTCTTAACAATCGAACCTTCCGGGATCAAATCCTTGATCTGGGTTTCATAGATTTCAAGGGTGCGGTCTCCAAAAATATCTGGGATCGTGATGAACACGGCTTTTTCACTCTGGATTTCCCCTTTGCACGAAATGATGGCTTCAAAGTTTTCACGCTTGACTTTGTAAACATTCGATGATATTTTCTTTCCAAAAAAGAAGACTACGGCAATGAATAGTACAAGGCCGCCTACCGCAATATAAATTGTCTTTTTTCGTTTGAATAATTTACGGATCATTGGTTCAGAATTTTATCGAAATCAGCACTTAAATCTGTCCCGGACTCAAAATCAAATAACGTCAACTGACGGATCTGATAATAGGAGACCCAATATTTGCGCAACGAGTTGATATAAGCCCTTCTGGCATTTTCAAGATCGTTCCTGGCAAGGTTCAGCTTGGTTACATCCAGTTTACCGATTTTAAATCTGCGGATCGTCACGTCGAATCCCATCTGTGCGATCGTATCAGCCCTTGCAGAGTTCAGTACCTGCTCCGATTGAAGGTTGAACTCAAGAACACTCATTAATACAGATTGTTGAAAATCAATACGTTCCTGTTTTACGCTATTTACAACAACTTCGCGGTTCGATTTGGCCATCAACAACTGCCCTTTTCTTTTTCCCCAGTCAACGATAGGAACGGATAAACCGATCAAAGCAATATTCTGGAACTGGTTCGGATTTTTATAGGAATCGGCCACAATCAAAGCTTTTTGATTTAGTCCTGCAGAAGCGCTTACATCTGCACTCAGCCCATTCTGTGCCTTTGTCAAACTGACCTTGTTGTCCTCTTCCATCACCCTTTGGGTTTGTGAGAGGATATTCGGGTTATTGTCCATCGATTTCTGAATTGCTTCATCAACATTGATTTGTAAAGCGGCCGAAATTGCTGTGGGTAAAATACACTCAATAACGGCATTCTTATCGAGGCCAAGATAGGAATTAAGATCTGCCCTCGCCCTTAAAAGTCCCTGATTTGCCCTGGTTAATGCAAGTCGGGCATTCATAAGGTTAAGCTCGAAATTTAAGAGTTCGTCCTGTGTTACGGTCCCAACCTGGTAGCGGCCTTTCCCAATCTGATAAAGGGTATCAGCATTTGCCAAATTTGTCGTTGTAATATTGATTTCAATTTGTGCATCAACAAGTTGGAAAAATTTGGTTGAAGCTTTAACTGCAATATCCTCTTTCGATTGGATAAAGTTTTTCTTTGCTGTTTCAAATTTTAACGGTTCAATTTTCGATTTCCAGTGCAAGGCATTGTAGCCATTCACCTTTTGACGATAACCAAGACTGATCTGATTTGCCGAATACATGGTTTGCTTGTCGCCCAGAAAGTTTTTCGACATGCCGAGGTCAGAACTCACTGTCAATGCCCCACCAGTCAAACCTACGTTCTGGGTCAATTTCAACGACGCACTTGATGTAAGGTTCTTCTGCTGGCTGTATTGCCAGGTTTGATCCTGTGGGATATAATCCTGCCTGATCGAATTGTTGTATGAAAGCGGATTGGCTCCGACCGCAAGAAAGGGAAGTTTGTCTGCTTTGTAATATTTATATTCCCAGTAACTAGCCAGGTACATGTTTTGCTCCTTAAAGGCATCAATCGACTGTTTGGTCGCAAGGTCGATCACCTCTTTAAGATTAAGTTTCATCACCTTTTCCTGAGCCACTGTTGGTTTAAAAAAGGCCATTAAAATAATCAATATCAAAATGCGGGTCATAGCTATAATTTATTGTCTTAATGATTCAACAGGATCCTTTTCTGCCGCCTTTTTTGCCGGAAGGTAACCAAACGTAATCCCGATAAAGACCGATACACCAAAGGAAACAAAAATGGAAAAAATGGAGATAATGGTTTTGATGTCGAACATCGTTTGTATGATCTTTGATAACGCCACACCCAGGATAATTCCGATCAGTCCTCCGGCAACACTGATCAATGTAGATTCGGACAAGAACTGAAAAACGATATCTTTGCGGGAAGCCCCAATGGCTTGCCGTGTTCCGATTTCGCGGATCCTCTCCATTACAGAGGCAAGCATAATGTTCATAATCCCTATTCCGCCCACAATCAACGAAATGCCTGCAATTGCACCAAGAACGATGTTAAAGATGTTCTTCGTCTTCTGCTGTTGTTTCAAAAGAAGCTCAGGGATGCTGACATCAAAATCACGGATGTCGTTGTGTTTGCGCATCAGCATATTCCCGATGACCTTCGCTGTTGCGGTCAATTGTTGCGTCTCCTTCACCCTGACGATAATTTTGTCGAGCTGGTTGATATCTTCAGTTTTTGAGGAAGTCGATATCTGACCTGCACTTGCCAGTTTGACCTGGTCGCCACGGATAAGTGCACGGTTCCTGAACCTGAGCAACATCGTTTTGACCGGGATGATGATACTGTTATCGGTGCTGCTGATCGCCATTGTGCCGCTTCCTGAACCGGCAAAATTGCGCCTTTCAATAACTCCAATCACCTGTAACCAGATTTGGCCACATTTAATGTATTTCCCAACCGGAGGTTCCTGATTGAAAAAAACATTCTTGATGTTGTTCCCGATAATACAAACCGGATATCCTTCTCTTGTATGTTGCTCGTGAAAAAACGTACCGCTTTCAAGTTTGATATCGAACAGGTCGAAATAGGTATTCGTCGTCCCGTCAAGTTTTACAGGGCTGCTGATGTCGTGAAGGATTGCCGAATAATTAAAGGTTATGATGGGGCAAACGTCCTGAACAGTGGGGATGATCGACTTGATTGACCCGGCATCGAGCAGGGTTAGCCCTTTTGAAAATTTATTTTTGCTTCCAGCCAATTGATTACCTTCTGTCGTACTGCTCTTTGCATCACTTGACGTGGCCTGATCGGTCTTTAAAATGGGTGTGATAATGATGTTGTTGACCCCAACCAGTTTAATCTGCTCCAGGATCTCTTGTTCTGCACCATTCCCGATCGCCAGCATACTGATTACCGCAGCAACACCGAAAATTATCCCCAAAGCGGTCAGAAGGGATTTTATTTTATTTGCAAATATCGCTTCAACTGCTATTAACACATTGTAGGAATAACGGTTATAATAAGCTCTAATCTTCATTTAGAATCATTTCAATGCGTTGATAATTGGTTATATGCTTGTCTTGATCGAATCCTTTGCCGATGTATTACCGGTTTCAGCATTTTGTTTCATCTCTTTTTGTTTGCGCAACTGCTCTTCATAAATTTCCCATCCTACAGTCTTGATATCATCCAGTTTTTCCGGTTCATTCAAAACCAGGATATCACCCTCCTTAACACCTTTGTTGATAATGATAAAATCTTCATTTTCGTCCCCAAGGTCCACAATTTGGCGGTGAACCTCGTCATTGTTCTTTACATAGACAAATTTGGTCGAATCGGTTTCAAAAACTGCTTCGGAAGGGACATAAAGCTTGTCGAAATAGGTGCCTGTCTGGATCACATTGCCAGTTGTCATGGCCGGTTTTAAATCGGGATCGCTTCCTGATATCCTCACGTTCACCTCAAAAACCTTGGAATCGCTTTTGGGCATGGGCTGTCCGATATTTGCAACCGAAATGACCTCACCATGAAGCTCCTTATCGGGGAAAGCATCGATGCTTAAAGTTACTTTTTGTTTTACTTTTATTTTGGCAATATCGATCTCGTTGATGTAAGTTTCCGAGATCATTTTTGTCATGTCTGGCAAAGTTGCAATTATGGGGCTCCACGGGCTTAAAACAGAGCCGACCTGTATCTTGATCCCGAACCGGTCTTTGGCATAAATCACCATCCCTGGTTTAGGGGCTTTAATGATCAGTGCATCATACAGTTTCAACAAATCATCGACTCTTGTTTGTTTCAGCCTGAAGTCGATGTTGCGCCTCTCCATCTGTGAACCCAATTGCCGTTGCCTCATTTCAAGTCCCTTAATATCCTGATCAAGTTTGCGTTCTGCCTTGCTCAGGTCCATCTCCGCTTTTTTGATTACCGAAGGGGATTCATAAACCGATTCGGCCAACACTATTTTGCGTTCTTCCACATCGGCCCTCGAATTGACGATCAAATCGCGGTAATTGCTTAAGCTCAGGTTGGAGTCCAATTTGGCATCTTCGATCACACTTCCTGCAGTTTCCAATTCAAGGCGTGCCGCAGTCAATACTTCCTCGATCACTTTATGGTCTAGCGTGGCAATATACTGACCTGAATCGACAACAGTCCCTTCTTCGATCAAGTCTGTAATTTTAATTTCATAAACCCTTACATTCTGGCTAGAAAGTACTGCCGGCAAAACAATATTTTCAGAATTTTCTGATTCTAACTGACCGGATGTGTGTATTTTAACTTCGACAGGTCCTTTGACCACTTTACATGTAATCTCTTCCTCGCCAGTTTTCCTGCCAGAGGAAAAATAAACAATGATCAAAAGGGCAACCGCGATACCGGAAATAATCAAAACTCTTTTTCTATTCATAATATTATCAGATAGTCATTTTCAGTTCAAAATATTCAGTAAGTACCTTGAATACAATACATTATAATAATGAAAAATAAGAATAGCATAAAAAAAATGCGGTTGTAAAGATAAGAATAGAAATGGTTAAAAATAGTCTTGTACGTTAACGGCGAAAAAAATTACATTAAAATTTCAGAGTGAAATTCTCCTTTTGAAGACCCTTTCTGAACAAAACTATCCCTATCTCAAAAAGGTCGAGTGTGACACGCACCTCAGTCGATGCCGTAAGCTCCAACCAACAATCTTCCATCTCTTTTGATTCATGGATTCCCCTGATGATAAGGACATCGTCGATTCCATGTTCCTCAATCCGCTTATGAACGATCTTTCTACAACGCACCGGATCGAAAGGATAATTGACAAAGCAAAATTCAGCCTTGACCAAAGGGGGTAGGTCTTCGCATAAATATTTGATTGACAATTCATTGGCTTTGGGGATCAATTCTGAGGCAAAACTTTGAAAGTTAGGGTCTTCATCAATATGGTAAACTGTGCTTTTGGGATTCGCCTGGTTTGCTATATGCAGGTTTACACCAAGAGTAGGTCCGAAATAAAAAATATTTGTGGGCTGAAAATATTGGATCAGTCGGTACACAGCTTTCGAATAACGAAAGGGCAGTTCAATTTTCCTGTACAACTTGCTTGGTTTCGAAACCGGAAGGTTATACCGTAAAAATAAACTTTCAAGTTCAGGCAGCATTGTTCCTTTTAATAAGGCAATAGCCTCTTTTTTAAGCTGCTTGAAGTTTTTATATTCGGGATTGTTCCTTTTACCTTCAACAACATTTGTGATCAACCGGAACAAAAACGGGGAATGGATCCCGAAACCCCGACGGTGTCGAGCACTTTTTATATAGTTAATTCGACTAATTGTTCGAAATTTCATATTCAAAAGATTATCGAAGTAAAACTAATAAAGATTCGCAAATTTCCGACAAATTCAAATCACTGTTTTGCATAAGCGTTTTTTTGATGTAAGTTTGCTTTTATGTCAGGAATACTTCAACAGGATATTAAATTTCTTTCGTTGCATTTGCAGTCATGGCAATGATAGGGATGTTCGGGTTTATTCTTCCTGTTGCCTGTTTTCTGATCTCTTTTGTAGCTTCAAGTCCTCCCATGAG
>CAIYPA010000302.1 GCA_903927965.1 uncultured Bacteroidia bacterium
CGGCAACGTTGTTGTCGAAAACGTTAATATTGATCAAATCCTGACTGGGATGAAGGGAATGACCAGTTTACTGACTGTTACCTCCAAATTGGATCCTGAAAGTGGGATAAGGTATCGGGGGCACTCCATCCCTGAATTGCATCAGAAACTCCCAAAATTGAGCCCCGAAGGAGAACCGTTGCCTGAAGGACTTTTTTATTTGATGTTGTTGGATGAACTGCCTACAATTGAGGATGCTGAATTTCTAAGCCATGAATGGTATAACCGCAGCCATGTGCCATATCACGTTATAAAAGTTATAGAGGCAATGCCGATTACCGCCAAACCTATGACGCAGTTCAGTACGGGTATTATTTCCATGGCAACTGATTCAATCTTTCAAAAATCCCATCGTGCCGGTATCAGCAAAAACGACTATTGGGATACCACCTATGAGGATGTCATGAACCTGATTGCCAGGCTACCTGTTATTGCCGCTTATATTTATCGCCGCAGTTTTAAAGATGGGAGTTTTATTGAACCTGACCGTAACCTTGACTGGGCTGCAAATTTTGCACACATGATGGGTTATGATAGTGAGGAAATTTACCGTTTGTTCCGGATGTACATGTGCATTCACGCCGATCATGAAGGTGGAAATGTATCAGCACATGCAACACACCTTGTTGGTACAGCTTTAAGTAACCCTTATTATTCCTATGCTGCCGGAATGTTGGGTCTTGCTGGACCATTGCATGGATATGCAAATCAGGAGGTTATGTTCTGGGTCTATTCAATGATTGATGAAATTGGCGCTAGTAATTCTAAAGAAGAAGAAAGGGCCAAGATTGAAGAGTATGTGAAGAAGACAATCTCACAGGGGAAAGTTATACCGGGATATGGCCATGCCGTTCTCAGGGTAACCGACCCACGTTTTACTGCACAGCAGGATTTTGCCCGCAAATATGTCAGTAACGATAAATTGATCGATATTGTAAACATGCTTTATGATATCGTTCCTCCAATCCTGAAATCCTTAGGCAAAGTTAAAAACCCATGGCCAAATGTTGATGCCTTCTCAGGAGCTTTGCTGCAACATTATGGGATATCCGAGTATTTCTTTTATACGGTAATGTTTGGCGTCAGCCGGGCGTTGGGAGTTTTGGCGCAGTTGATCTGGGACAGGATGTATAATCTGCCACTTGAGCGTCCATCCTCCGAAACTCTTGATTGGTTCAAACAAAAGGCCGGAATTTAATATTGATACTTAAAAATAAAAGATAGGGGACCTTAAATCCCCTATTTTTATGTAAAAAACTGACGTATGGCTTTTCAAAGTTTGAGGGAATTTATTGAACTTCTCGATAAAAAAGGCGAGTTGATCAGGGTATCCATACCGGTCAATCCGGAATTGGAAATTACCGAAATCGTTGACCGGATATCAAAAACCGAAGGAGGCGGAAAGGCATTGTTATTTGAAAACAATGGGACTAATTTCCCAGTGTTGATCAATGCCTACGGTTCCCAATCACGAATGGCTATGGCTTTGGGTTGTGACAGCCTGGATCATATCGGTGCTGAAATCGAAAAATTATTTATGGACTTATCACGGCCACGCAACGGTTTTCTTGATAAAATCAAGGTTTTGCCTTTCTTGTCAACGATAGCATCCTGGATGCCCAAGACGGTTAGTGGAAGGGGCAGATGTCAGGAAGTGGTGATGCATGAACCTGATTTATCGAAGATTCCAGTTCTTAAATGCTGGCCAGCCGATGGTGGGCGGTTTATTACGCTTCCTTGTGTGGTTACACGTGACCCGGAGACAGGGATCCGAAATGTGGGCATGTACCGGATGCAGGTATTGGGAAAGGACATCACAGGAATGCACTGGCACAAGCACAAGACCGGTGCCAGGCATTATGCAGGGTACAAAGCAAAAGGAACGCGGATGCCGATCTCGGTTGTGATCGGTGGCGATCCGGCTTATACCTATGCTGCCACAGCCCCGCTACCTGATCAGATCGATGAGTATCTGATGGCGGGCTTTTTGCGGAAAAAGCGTGTTAAACTGGTCAAATGTCTCACCAATGACCTCGAAGTCCCAAATGATGCCGATTTTATTCTGGAGGGGTATGTCGATCCCCAGGAAGAATTGGTCTGGGAAGGGCCGTTTGGTGACCATACCGGGTTCTATTCACTGGCCGATTGGTATCCCAAATTTCACATTACTTGCATTACCCATCGCAAAGATGCTGTTTATCATGCAACTATAGTAGGTATTCCTCCTCAGGAAGATGCCTGGATTGGTCGGGCGACCGAAAGGATTTTCCTTTCACCAATGAAATTGACCATGATTCCAGAGTTGCAGGACATGGAACTGCCGCCAGCCGGGGTAGCCCACAATCTTACAATTGCGAAAATTGAGAAAACCTATGCGGGGCAAGGTTCCAAAGTGATGAATGCCATGTGGGGAGCCGGCCAGATGATGTTCAACAAGATCCTGATCGTTACAGACCAGGAATCTGATATCAAGGATTATTGGGTTTTGGCAAGAAAAGTTTCGCAACTGGTCAATCCTCTTAGGGATATCCATTTTTCTCAGGGGCCGATGGATGTGCTGGATCATTCATCCTCCCAATTTTCTTATGGTTCAAAATTGGGAATAGACGCCACTACAAAATATAAGGAAGAGCTGGATGACGTCATACAATTTGATTATCATTTGGTAGATGTCGAATTCTGTACTAAAAAGTTGTGTTCGATCAACGGAGTCGTTTCTGCCAATCTGACTTTATTGGGGAAGGGTATATCAACAATCGTTCTGGGCATAATGAAGGAAACTCCTGATTCATTGAACCAAATCATCAACGATCTTTTGTTGATCAATGAGTTATGGGGAGTAAAACTAATTACTTACGTAGATCCAGGTTTGGATATTTTCGACATGGATGCAGTTTGCTGGTATGTTACCGGAAATATCGATCCTCGCCGGGATTGTAAATTTGTCCATCCGCGAAATAAGGGCGAAGTGCCACATCTTGTAGTTGATGGGACCAGAAAGACCATCGAAACTGATGGATTTAACCGACTCTGGCCCAATCCGGTCGTCTCATCCCAGGAAACCATTCATAAGATTGATGAGCTTTGGCCTTCAGCAGGATTAGGTCCTTTTATTGCTTCACCGTCTCTAAAATACAATTCCCTTATGCGTGGAGAAGGGGCAGTAAGTTTGTAAAAGAATTATTGAATGTATTTTTGAATAGGGGGCAGAATTGTGTATTTTTATTCGCCGGAATAATGGTGCCAAGTTAAAAATAGAAATATTTTATTCCAGTAACTAGGGTCATATTATTCCTTGTATTAAGGTATCAAATTGAATATTAAGTGACATTAAAACAAGGTCAACCACATGGAAAAATCAACCAGAAGAAAATTTCTTGCAGGAGCCTCAGTTGCCTCACTTGGGGTTTTAAGCGGTTTACCAACACTCTCAGCCGAAAATCAGGCTAATAAAGTATCTTCTGTTGCTCAGGGATCGCGGCCAACAAGGGTATTCAGGTCTAAACGTGATTTGATGATGGAGGTCCTTGACATGTCACATACTCCCAATTATATTCCGGCTGGCTTTTTTATGCACTTTGGAGTACAGGCTGAGGCTGCTGTCAATGCACATCTTGACTACTTCCATGGTACAGGGATGGATTTCGTTAAAATCCAGTTTGATGAACAGGGGCTTCAAAAAAACGAACAGATAAAGACACCCGGAGACTGGGCAAAAATACCCATCTTATCCGAAAAATGGTTTGAACCATCACTTTTTCTTCTTAAATCCATTATCAAAAAAGCAAAGTCGGAGGCAATGATCTTTCAAACACTCTATTCGCCTTACCAGATGGCCAAACAGATTGTACCCTGGGATGTGCTGGTTGCGCATGTAAAAGAAAACCCTGAAGCTGTCTGCCGAGGCATGGAAAACATTACACTTTCGATCATGAACTTTGTCTATGCCGCTGTCAAACTTGGAGTTGACGGCTTTTATACCTGTACCCAGGGAGGTGAGACAAACCGCATTGCAGATCAGACACTTTTTAACCGTACCATTAAGAATTATGATATGATCCTATATAAGGAGGTGTCGCAACTTGTCACATTTAATATTTTACATATTTGCGACTATGATGGATCGTATGAAGGGTTCACGACGCGATTTCAGGATTATCCGGGTCAAGTGGTAAACGTTCCCCTTTTTGCCGACAATCAACCCTTGTCACTATCAAAGGCGTCAAAGATCTTTAATCGTCCGGTTATGGGAGGCCTCGACAGGCATGGTATCCTAACAATTGGTTCGCAGGATCAAATAAAGCAAGCCACTATGGAGGTTTTAAAAGACGCGCCCTCCAATTTCATTCTAGGTGCCGATTGCACAGTTGACCGGAAAATACCGATCGAAAACCTTAAAACTGCAATCAATACCGCTCATGAATTCAGAAGGTGATAATCATCTGTAATGCTCTATATTATAATTTTATGAGCAGGATTGACAATTAATTTTATGAGATTCAAACCCTGTTGGTTCAAAAAATTAAATATTTCGGGCCAACTTTAAATATCTACACAATGAACAGTATAAAAGGATCAAAAACAGAACAGAACCTGCTTAAGGCATTTGCAGGTGAATCGCAGGCGCGTATGCGTTACGATTATTTTGCGAAACAGGCAAAGAAAGAGGGACTCGAGCAGATCGCTGCAATTTTCGAGGAGACCTCTTTGAACGAACGGGAACATGCAAAGCGGTTTTTCAAATTCCTTGAAGGAGGCCCTGTAGAAATCACGGCCACCTATCCAGCCGGAATGATTGGCACCACTCTTGAAAACCTCAAAGCTGCCGCCGAGGGTGAAAATGAAGAGTGGACCGCGCTATATCCCGAGTTTGCCAAAATTGCCGAAGAAGAAGGTTTTAAAGAAGTGGCTATGGCTTTCAAACTGATTGCCAAAGTTGAAAAAGCGCATGACGAGCGTTATTCCACCCTTTATTCAAACCTCGAAAATGGTTTGGTTTTTGAACGTGAAGGGAAAGTTGTCTGGAAATGCCGCAATTGCGGTTATCTTCACGAAGGGACAAAACCACCAATGAATTGCCCAGCCTGCCTTCATCCTCAATCTTATTTCGAGATCAAGGAATCTAATTATTGATCAGGTGTTATGATGTGGACCCTTATGGAAATAGGCTTACCTTGGTGGCTGATTTCATGAGGGCTCATTTTTTTTGTTTTTATGTTTTCGGCGGTGATTTTTTATTCAACGTTTTCAATTTATATGATTGCATTTCATGATAAATTGCTTTTTCTCCAATACCAATCTAAAATATATGGACAATCTAACTCATTACATTAACGGCTTGCCAAAAGCGGAACTCCATCTTCATATCGAAGGGACTTTTGAACCTGAATTGATGTTTAAAATTGCGGCAAGAAACCACATCCGATTGAAATTTGGTTCGGTTGAAGAACTTCGGATGGCTTACAAGTTTAATAATCTTCAGGATTTTCTAGATATCTATTATGCGGGTGCCTCCGTTTTGCGGACAAAGGAAGATTTTTATGACCTTACCTGGGCATATCTTGAACGTGCCCACATGGACAATGTTTTACATACTGAAATATTTTTCGATCCCCAGACCCATATGGCCAATGGGATTCCGTTCAAAACGGTAATCGAGGGTATAACAGCTGCCTTACAGGATGGAACTGAAAAGTTGGGGATGACCTCCTGTCTTATTATGTGTTTTCTTCGCCACCTTGACGAAGAATCGGCACTTTCACTTCTTGAAATGGCAAAACCTTACCGCAATCAAATCACCGCTATCGGGCTTGATTCTTCCGAAAGGGGAAACCCTCCCGAGAAATTCGAAAGAGCTTTTGCTAAGGCTCATGAATATGGTTATTTAACGGTAGCACATGCCGGAGAGGAGGGTTCTGCTTATAATATCAGGAGTGCGGTCGAAATATTGAAAGTAGCAAGGGTTGACCATGGGAACAGTTGCCTAACGGATGATTCTGTTGTTGATTTGTTAAAAGAAAGGAAAATTCCACTAACGCTTTGTCCGTTATCGAATCTGAAGCTTAAGGTAGTTCACAGGTTGGAAGATCACCCAATTCTTAAAATGATGGAAAAAAAATTGCTGGTGACCATTAATTCTGATGATCCCGCCTATTTTGGGGGATATGTCAACGACAATTACATTGCGGTTTCAAAAGCATTGGGCCTTAATGTTGAGCAAATTGGCCGGATCGCCAAAAATTCTTTCCTGAGCTCATTTTTGCCTGAAACCACCCGTAAGAAATATTTGGATGTTCTAAATCAATACAATATGGCCTTTTAATATTTATCAAATTTATAAACCAATCGTTCAAAAGTTCATAAAACGCTGTAAATCAATTAAAAGCATTGTTTATTAATTTCTATTTTATATATTTGCGTCACTTAAAAAAATTAATAAATGAAAAAGCTAATTGTAATTACCGGACTTGTACTGTGTTTTAGCAGTGTTTTTGCGGGTGGCCTGCTCACCAATGGCAATCAGAGTGCGCAATATATTCGGATGTTGTCGCGCAATGCATCAATATCCCCTGATGCAGTTTATTTCAATCCTGCGGGCTTGATGAAAATGGAAAACGGTTTTTATTTCGCGGTCCAAAGCCAGACCTTATTTCAGTCAAAAACAGTGGAAAGCGGATTTCCTTTGCTAAATTCCGGTAAATATGATGGAACATTAGCGGCGCCAATTTTTCCAACGGCATTTGCCATTTATAAAAAGGATAAGTTTGCTTTTTCATTGGGCTTAGGACCAAACAGTGGTGGGGGGAGTATCACTTTTGACCGGGGTTTACCCTCATTTGAGAAAACGATATCCAAACTAGTACCAGGTTTAGCTGATTTGAGCAAAATAGGCAAGACTGTTAGTGGTTATGGGGTCAATATTTATTTTAAGGGGGAATCGGTTTATTGGGGAATCCAGGGCGGTGTCTCCTATAAAGTCAACGATGTATTTTCGGTTTATGGTGGTGCACGTTACCTGCCTTCAAAAACCACATACAATGGCTATATTAAAGATATACAGGTAAAAGTAAATGGTACTTTAACAAATGCAAAGACTTTCCTGCAAAACGATGCTGCACCTCTTTTGACCGCATCTGCCAATAACGCGACAGGGGCAGCTGCTTCTGTTCAACCTTTGATTGCAGGTGGTGCAGGGACTTTAACATTGGCACAGGTTCAGGGTGCAAATTACATTACGCAAG
>CAIYPA010000303.1 GCA_903927965.1 uncultured Bacteroidia bacterium
CAGAAGGTTGAAGATCTCTCCCTGATGATCGACCGTTGGAGAACACTCTCTGACTCCAGAAGAAAGCTGCAGACCTTTCAGATCGGAGCTGACTCACTAAGCTCAACCATTCTGCTGAAGGATGGGGCAGGGAATGAATTCAGGACTTCAAACTCCACTGTCATCACCTCAGTGATTGACGAAATGAAACGTACCCTGGATGTGAAAGTCCGCGAAGTGGAAGAACTAATCAATCTTTAAGTAAAGGGGAGCTATTGCTCCTTTTTTTGTTCGTTACAAAAATATTCATGATGAGTTTTTAGGGGAGAAATAAGTTCCGGAAATTTCTTTTTTGAATTAAATTTCAGCTTCCTTTGTATGGAGTGTCAAAAACGCAACAAAATATTCAGTTAAAGGAAGGCAATCCAGCAGCATTTGAGGCATTGTTCAAGCAACTTTTTCCGCGTATGCTGGGTTACTGCAAACTTTTTGTATCTGATCATGCCCAGGCAAGTGATCTGGTACAGGATTGTTTTGTCAAGCTTTGGGAGAAGCGTTCAACCATCAATCCCGCTCATTCGGTTGAAAGCATGATGTTTGTGATGCTTCGCAACAGATGCCTGAATTGGCTCCGCGACCAAAAATTGCATACCATCCAAAAGGAGATTATTGGTGTTGAGGAAAGCGAAATTCAGCACCTTTACCAACTTGACTTTACCAGCAAAGAAGAAAAATCGATTGAAGAAAGCCTGATTGAAGCCATTCACGAATCGGTTGAAAAGCTTCCTCAGAAAAGGAGAGTCGTGTTTATCAAAGCCAAAATAGAAGGCAAAAAAACCAAGGAAGTTGCTGAGGAACTGGGGATATCAGTCAAGGCTGTCGAAAAACACATTCACCAGGCTAAAGAACAGATCCGTAATGAAATGCTACTGAAATTTCCACTTCTGTCCATTCTCATTTCAATTATCCTGAAATAAACGCTTCACCTCATCTTAAGCAACCTTCGGGCAAATTATTCGAAGGTAAATCTTTAATTGATCTATCCAATGATGTACCCAAAAGTTAAGCTAAATTATTTCTGCATTTCTCCTCTTTATAAGGTAGGGTTTTTGTGAATCGTGTGTACTTATTATGAAAAAACATAAATATGGAATCAATTATTAAAAAATACTTGTCAGGCAGGAGCTCTGCATTAGAACAGAAGGAGCTGTTGCAATGGTTAAGGCTGGACAATCATCCTTCTATTTTTCAGAAAGTTAAAGTAGAATGGGAAAACGAGGTTTCAAAAGAGGGGATTCCTTCTGAATACCGGCAGGATTGGGCAGAAGTGCAGAATTTGATACAAAGGAATATGCAATACGAACTCTTTTCGGTTCGACGGAAATTGAATTTCTTTCGTTATGCAGCCATTTTCATTACGCTAATATTAGTTCCATCCTTAATTTATCTGATGCAGTCGGGAAAAGCACCTCCCAGTCAGTTGGTCTATACTACGGTTGCCGCAGATAATGGTCAAATTTCCAAAGTCGTTTTGCCAGATAGTTCGGTCGTTTGGATCAACTCGGGATCCTCTGTCACCTACAATAATCAGTTTTCTGTCAAAAACCGCGACATCAATTTATTGGGCGAGGCATATTTTAAAATACATAAAAACAAGGAGCTTCCTCTTTTGGTTAACATTTCAGGATTACAGGTGAAGGTTTTGGGAACAGAATTCAGTGTGTCGGCTTATACTGAAGAACCAAATATTCAAGTAGTACTCGAAAAGGGGAAAGTTGAAATTAGCCAGATATACAATACTAGTGCCAGGCAGGAATTGAAACCTGGAGAACTGGCATCTTTCAGCAAAGAAAAAAAGGAGCTGGTTATCACAAAAGTTAATACGCATATCTACACCTCCTGGAAAGACGGATTGATTAATATTTACAATCTACCCTTAAGTGAGTTGGTTCTTAAACTTGAAAAACGCTACAATCAGAAATTTGAAGTGGACGAATCGATTAAAAACATGCCATTTACGTTTACCATAAAAAATGAGAATTTGAATAACGTGCTGAGCCTGATGGAAAAAATTACACCAATAGAAGTGATTCAACATGGCAATGTCATCGAATTGCGAAATAATAAAAACAGAAAAATGCAAAAAATGAACCAATAGCTTCAGAAGTTTAGCAAACTAAAAATAAAAAAGCCGGAAAGTGCGTCAACACTTCCCGGCCAATTCACCCCATCTGTGTCAGATGGAATTACTAAATAACAAAATCATTCAAAATTATGAAAAAAAAATCAGGATTCCGAGGTATGATACCTCTGATCTGGAACAAAAAATGTCTTAGAATCATGCGACTAACTATTCTTTTCTTATTTGTAGGATTGATGCAGGTTTCGGCCAGTCTTTACAGTCAAAACACCAAACTCAATCTCGACTTCCACAACACAAGCGTGCTGCAAGTTTTGGAAGCGATCGAAAATCAAAGTGAATTTCGCTTTGCCTACAGTCCCAAATACATCGACATGGAAAGAAAAGTTGATGTTGAAATTAAAGACAAAAGCATAGAACAAACCTTGTCTCTGCTCTTCAACGGAACAGATGTCAATTATTCAATTAGCGACAGGCATATTTTGCTGTTCATCGCTAACGAGCAGGCAAAACCTGCCCAACAGAAAAAATCGGTTTCCGGTAAAGTCACAGACTCATCAGGCACTACTTTACCTGGGGTATCAGTGGTCGTAAAGGGCACCACTTTGGGAGTCATTACGGATATGGATGGAAAGTATTCTCTGTCAAATTTGCCGGAAAATGCGACTTTACAGTTTACGTTTGTTGGGATGAAGTCACAGGAAATCGTAGTTGGCGAAAAGACTATCATTGATATAAAACTTGAAGATCAAACTGTTGGCATCGAAGAAGTTGTGGCCGTTGGGTATGGTATCCAAAAAAAGCGTGATGTAACGGGGTCTGTCATATCCATAAAAAGCGAACAATTCCAAAATGCACCTCAAACGACTATTGCCCAATCGTTGCAAGGGAAAATGGCCGGGGTTCAGATATCTCAAACCTCATCGAGCGCTGAGGGAAATTCGAACCAAATCCAGATAAGGGGAGTGCGGTCTATAACGGCCGGAGGAAGTCCGCTGATTGTTGTGGATGGAATTCCCTATTCAGGAATTTTATCCGAGATAAATCCCAATGATATTGAATCCATTGAAGTTTTGAAAGACGCCTCATCTGCTGCAATTTATGGAGCAAGGGCAGCCAATGGAGTTATTCTGATTTCAACTAAAAAGGGATTGATTGGCAAAACAACGGTCTCTTATGAAGGTTATTATGGCCTGGATGTGATGGCTCATACACCCGAAATGATGTCAGCGCAAGAATTTTATAATTTTAAGGTTGCAAGAAAGGGTGTTTCTTCTATTACAATTGCTGAACAGCAGGAATATGCCAAAGGAACCGATACGGATTGGTTGGCCTTGGCAACCCGGACAGGGAAACGAGAGCAGCATAATATTTCTGTTTCCGGTGGCTCTGAGAATACAAAATATTTCTTCTCTGGTTCTGCAAATAAGACGCAGGGTATAGCCCAAAACGATGATTTCAATCGATACACATTTCGGATTAATATAGAAAGTGCCATAACTTCCTGGCTAAAAATAGGAACCAGCACCCAATTGGGCTACTTTGGCCGCAATGGTGAACCTGCAAATTTCGCTTCTGCCATGACCACGAATCCACTCAATGTACCTTATAATGCAGATGGTACAATAAATTTCACCCCTTGGGCAGGAGATACTTTTATTAAAAACCCATTGGAGCCTTTAGTCTATACATCTGAGGACGTGGCCCGTTCTGCCGTAAGCAATAATTTTCTTCAGATTGATTTCCCTTTCCTGAAAGGCCTTACTTACCGTGTAAACTGTGGCTACAATTACCGTTATCGGTTGTATGAATTGTACGTGGGACGAAATACATTGACTGGGAGTCAGCTTGGGGGACAAATGCAAGTGAACAATGAGGGAAAAGAAGATTGGACGTTAGAGAATATTGTTACTTACAATAAAACATTCGGCAAACACACTGTCGGTTTTACCGGACTTTATAGTGCGCAACAATACACCGAGAAATTTCACGACCTTACGGCAACCGGCTTCCCCGCCGATTACATGACCTATTATCAATCGAAAGTGGCAACCGCCTGGGCACCTACAGATTCATACACAAAAACTGCGACTATTTCGCAGATGGCCCGCCTTAATTATAATTTTTCGAGCAAATACCTGCTAACGATGACGGCCCGCCGCGATGGATTTTCAGCTTTTGGAACCGATACAAAATTTGGTATTTTCCCTTCTGTGGCACTTGGATGGAATGTCAATGAAGAGTCATTTCTGAAATCTATTGTGTGGATAGACAGGGTAAAGTTGCGCGTTTCGTATGGGGTGAATGGAAACCAGGCAATATCTGCCTATTCGACTTTACCCACCATGTCTGGTCAGAATTTTTTGGATAACAACAAAAAACCGTTAATTGGTTTTTATCCCAATAAATTGGGTGATCCCGTTTTAGGTTGGGAAACTACAAGATCTTTCAATATTGGTTTGGACCACTCTTTTCTAAAAGGCAGATTATCTGGAACGATTGATGCATATAGCACTGCAACCGAAAATTTACTCCTCAATTGTGCCATACCTCAAATAAACGGGGTAGGCAGTATTACGAAGAATATCGGAAAAACAACAGGTCAGGGGATTGAACTTCAACTTTCTTCCATAAATGTGAGAACCAAAGATTTCTCCTGGACAACCGATCTTAATTTGTCATTTCAACGCTCTCAAATCCGCAACGTGGGCAGTTATGATGCCAATGGCAACCCAACAGACAACATTGCCAACAATTGGTTCATTGGCAAACCAATCGGGGTAATTTATGGATATGCATTCGATGGTATCTGGCAAGCAGGTGATAATATTGCCAGTTCATGGATGCCGACAGCAAAACCCGGTGATGTCAAAATCAAGGACATAAGCGGGCCAAATGGGGTACCGGACAATAAAATTGATGTCAATGACCGTACAATACTTGGGAAAACAAATCCTGATATGATTGGAGGTATTACCAACACTTTTCAATACAAAGCCATAACCTTCAGTTTTTTCATCAATGCAGTGAAGGGAATAACGAAATACACCGACTACAACAGTACTTGGGTTGATGGAAGGTACAACATGCGCTTCAGAACCTGGTGGACTGCTGATAACCCGATCAACACGTATCCCGCAAACCGGGAAGATTCAAACCCTTACGGAGCTGGATATTTCGGAAATACAAATGATGGCAGCTTTATTAGATTGAGTAATGTCACCTTGGCGTACAAGTTTTCCCCCATTCTTCTCAAAAAGTTAAAGATGAATAATTTGGAAGTCTATGTGAACGCTAAGAACCTGGCTACTTTGACTCATTTCATCGGACTGGATCCGGAGCTTTCTTCTGATTATGCTGTTCCTTTTTCACGGTCATTTTTAGTAGGTATTCGGTTCAATTTGTAATTTCAAAATCAGATTATAATGAAAAATATAGCAAAAATATTTGTTTTCGTATTGTTCCTTCAATTAATACAAGGTTGCAACGAAAAAGAGTTCCTTCAGGAAGCCCCAAAAGACGCAACGTATGCGGATAATTTGTTTCTCAGCTATGATGGTTTTTTATTAGCCAAGAATGCTCTATTGGCATTCCCCCGAAAAGAACGTTCGGAAGTAATTCTAAATGGCGAGGTCGGGCAGATATGGAAAATCGGAACCGATGTTGCCTGGGCTATCTCCGAACTTTCAACGTCGAGAGGTCTCAACCAATACACAACAGTTGACCTCGTTCCTACCATGACGGTTTTGAATGGTGATAACTCCAATCCAGGAATCTTTTTGGTGCTTTACCAAACCATTGTTTCAGCAAATACAATTATTGAGCGTGCAGCCAATCCTGCCATAAACTGGCAGGGAAGTACTCCTGCAATAAACGATAGCCGCAAAAGCGAGATAATTGGTCACGCCAAACTTATTCGCGCCTGGGCTTACCGGCATCTTGTAATGACTTTTGGTGCGGTGCCGCTCAATGTAACAGAAATTAATGGGACGAATTTTCGGACCGATTGGAGAAGGGATCCGGTCGAATTGATCCAAAAACAAATTGAAGAAGATTTGTTGTTTGCTGAAAGTTCGTTGCCAGACAATGCAAAAGATGTTACGCGTCTTTCGAAAGTGATTGCACAATACTATCTTGCAGATTTATATCTATGGCAAGGTAAAAATTACGAGGCAGAACAAAAATTACGAGCAATTGTAACAAACACCAATTTTGCACTTATCACCAACCGATACGGCGTTAAATCAACTTTACCAGGATGTCCGTTTATGGACCAATTTTACAGCGGGAATATCATGCCAACACAAGGCAATACCGAAGCGCTTTGGGTATTCCCCGATACAGATGTGGATCTGGCACTCGGTCAGTATGCCAATGCAATGAGAAGAGGCTGGATTCCCACCTATTATAACAAAAATATTGCTTACTTGCCTGAATATGGTGGTCGTGGTATTGGTAGAGAAGGAATTACGGCTTGGGCTTTAAGTATTTATGAGCCAAAAGATGACCGTTACAGTTCTTATGCACTTCGCAGGAGTTATGTGGACAAAACCGGAGCAACCCTGAAATGTGATTCCACTGCAAGCAAAATGGTTACCAATGCCAATTTGTGGGTTTGCACCCGTAAATGGGACTGGACCTTTGCCGATCCTGCACGCTGGGGCGATTCTTATGCCTACGGCGACCAAACCTATATAAGACTTTCTGATGTTTATTTACTATTGGCAGAGGCACTTTTTAAACAAAATAAATCAAGTGAAGTAGATGGTGCCGCCTATTGGATAAATAAAGTCCGCACGCGGTCTAATGCAACTCCAATCACTGCAGGTACCGTTACACTTGATTATATTCTGGACGAAAGGGCACGCGAATTGATTACAGAAGAGAACAGGCGCGAAACTTTATACCGCACTGGCAAACTGCTGGAAAGGACAAGATTGTACAATCCGATTGCAAATGGAACCCGGAATGGTGTTGCTGGCATGCAGGCATTTCAGCAATTGCTCCCTATCCCACAAAGGATTATAGATGCAAATAGTGGTTATAAGATGGAACAAAATCCAGGTTACTAATTGAAAATTCTTTGTTGTTGATTGTGGAATATTTCTTAATTTAGAGTTGAGAGTATATTCTAACAATCAACAACAAAGATAATATTATAATATAAGGAGAGTAAGATGGAAAGCCCCATGCCTATCCATGATCCAGCATAATCAATTCTCTTCAAGAGATTTAAACACTATTCGTCAGCTCACTTCCAAAGAATTTAATCCTATGTGTCATTACAAACCTTTATGCCGGTCTATCCTCCTCGCCACTTTCTGTCTCTTCTTCACTTTATACATTGAAGCCCAAACGTCGGCACCCTATGTATCAAAGGTTTGGGTCTCCGACCAAGGAGACGGAACCTACAAAAATCCGATCATCAATGCAGATTATTCTGACCCCGATGTGATAAGGGTGGGAAATGACTATTACATGATATCTTCAAGTTTCAATTGTGTACCTGGCATACCCATTCTGCATTCTAAGGATATGGTGAACTGGAAACTGGTCAATTATGCTCTGAAGCGACTTATTCCTGAAGATTTTTTCTCCAAGCCACAACAAGGCAAAGGTGTTTATGCTCCTTGTATCAGGTATCACAAAGGCGAGTTTTTTATATTCTGGCCAGATCCAGATTCGGGTATTTATATGACCAAAACCAAAGATCCATTGGGTGAATGGGACTCATCCGTTTTGGTGAAAGACGGTAAAGGCTTGATTGATCCTACTCCCCTTTGGGATGATGATGGGAAGGTGTATCTGGCTTTTGCTTGGGCTAAAAGCCGTGCCGGATTTAATAGTGTCATAACAGTGAATGAGTTGAATGCATCCGCCAACAAGGTCATTGGAGCTGACGTGCTGGTTTATGATGGTTTAGTTCATGGCGATAATATTATTGAAGGTCCGAAATTTTACAAACGAAATGGATATTATTACATCTTCGCTCCGGCAGGAAGTGTGGAGACAGGTTGGCAAGCAATCTTGCGTTCCAAAAATATTTACGGCCCATACGAAAATAAAATTGTTCTCGCCCAAGGAAAAACGGACATCAATGGCCCGCATCAAGGGGCTTGGGTTGAGACTCCAAACGGGGAATCGTGGTTTTTTCATTTTCAGGATAAGGGAGTTTATGGTCGCGTAGTCCATTTACAGCCAATGAAATGGATATACGATTGGCCAATTATAGGATTTGATTCTGATCATGATGGTTGTGGCGAACCTGTTCTGACGCATGAAAAACCAAACGTTGGTAAAACTTACCCTTTACAAACAGTTAAAGAAAGTGACGAATTTGAAGATGAGAAAATAGGAATACAATGGCAATGGCCCTGTAATCCAAGTCATTTTTGGGCACAACCTTCCCGATTGGGGTTTTTGCGGATGACAGCTGAATTTACACCGCCGGATTTTGTGAATTTTTGGAGCGTATCAAACCTTTTACTCCAAAAAATACCGGCGGAGGAATTTTCGGCTACCACAAAACTTGAGTTTAAATCTGAAGTAGTTGGTGAAAAGGCAGGACTTGTAGTAATGGGTCGCGATTATGCAACCCTATCTTTGGTAAAAACAGGAACCGGATATGCACTGGAGCAATCTGTTTGTATTGATGCTGAAAAGCAAAACCCGGAGAAAATTGTCAAAAAAATTGATTTTGAAAAAAATCAGATCTATCTTCAGGTACAGATGAAAAACAAAGGAATTTGCATCTTTAGGTACAGTTTGGATGGCAAAGAATATGCAACTCTGCCAGAAATATTTACTGCACGTCAAGGCAAATGGATAGGGGCAAAAGTAGGCTTATTTTGCGTTAACCCTTTGAAGAGTGGAGTAAGGGGACATGCTGATGTGGATTGGTTCAGAGTAGATAAGTAGGCAACTGCCTGCAAAATCTAATCAACGGATCATCTTATTAATTTCATCGCTTTCATCAAATGATAAACTTGTGAAAAATTTTCTTTCAATCTTGATAACATTTTTAATTTTTTGTTGCTTCATTCAATGCAATAACGGCACCTCCGACATAGCTCCAGAAGTTAAATTCCCAGTGGAGAACTATGAGAAAAAATTGAAAGAGATCTCCACCTTCCCAATAGGTGCTGCAATGAGTTTTAGCACATTTAGTAATTCATCCTCTCTAAATATTGTAAAAGAGGAGTTTAATAGTATTACCTGTGAGAACGCCATGAAGATTGCAGCCACGCAGCCAACAGCAAATGGGTTTGATTTTTCACAGGCAGATTCTATTATAGCCTTTTCTCTGCGACAGGGAAAACGAATTCATGGACACACGCTGATATGGGGAAATTCTTTACCCTCTTGGGTTACCAATTTCAAAGGGGATTCGTTGGCGTGGGAAAATTTAATGAAAACCAGAATCCAGACAATGGTTACACATTTTAAAGGTAAAGTAAAATCATGGGACGTCGTTAATGAAGCTTTTAATGACGACGGATCCTTACGGCGATTTGCATTAAACAGTTCGCAAAAAGATAATTTATGGTGCCAAAAACTTGGTTTTGACTTCATTGCTCGATGTTTTCAATATGCGCATGAAGCCGATCCTGATGTAATGCTATTTTACAACGATTGTGGGCAGGAATATAGTTCAAAGAAAAATAGCGCGATCATTGCCATGGTTTCAGAATTTAAACGCAGAGGAATCCCTATTCACGGAATCGGAATACAAATGCACACCAACTTGGAGCGACCTGACTTGGACATTAAAAATGCAATTCAGATTATGGCATCAACAGGACTTAATATTCACATCTCCGAATTAGACATCTCCATAAATAAATCTCAAACATTAAGCCAACCAACAGATAATTTGCTGGAACAACAAAAACAAAAATACAAGAGTATCGCCGAATATTTTATGCTGGTGCCGTCATCTCAACGCTATGGTATTACCATGTGGGGTATTACCGATGCAACTACTTGGATTTCTAATGACTGGCCTTTACTTTGGGATAAAAACTATGAAAAGAAACCAGCGTACTCAGGCTTTTCTGAAGGATTAAAATAACCATCTCAGATAAATTGCTTTTTAATCTTTGATTCGTATAATTTATTTATATCACTGTCTCCTCAGAAAATATAATTAACATATTTGTAATGAAAAGAATTTCAATTTTATTATTCGTATTAGTCTTTTATGCAGAAGGGGTACTGGTTGCACAGGAAATTTCTAAGATGAAGTTATTTCTTCTAATAGGTCAATCAAATATGGCAGGACGAGGAAAAATTGAAATGCAAGACACAGTTTTCTACCCTGGAGTTCTGTCGTTAAACAAAGACTTGAAATGGATACCTGCCCGTGATCCTATCCATTTTGACAAAAAAGAGGCTGGTGTTGGTTTATGCAGGACTTTTGGAATCGAGATGCAAAAATACTATCATCGAATAGATTCACTCGATTGTTTTTCAGTTGGACTAATACCATGTGCTGTTGGTGGAACAGATATTGACAAGTGGCAGCCAGGAGGCTATGACGCCAATACAAATACCCATCCCTGGGAAGATATGGTAAAGCGCGTAAACTATGCAAAGCAAAATGGCGAAATTGCGGGTATACTTTGGCTACAGGGGGAAGGTGATTCAAACCGGGATAAGAGCAAATTATACAAGGACAAATTGCTCAATTTGATAACTCGCGTTCGTCTCCTTGGCGGGAACAAGAATACGCCATTTTTATGTGGCGAACTTGGTCGTTTTTTTGTCAAAAAGCAAATGAAAGAAGGGAAATCTGACGCAGCACAAGTGATTAAAACTACTAAAAAAATAATGCAAAAAGGCACAAACACTGCCTTTGTTTCGAGCAAAGGACTTACTGACAGGGGCGATAAACTACACTTTGATGCCAAATCATGTCGAGAACTCGGACATAGGTATGCAATTGAGTATCAAAATTTAATGAAACACGCTTTACAAAATAAAAATTGACATGAATTTTTGAAAATCAATATCTTATAGTCAGTTACAAATTGGCAATTAGATACAATTACCAGGAAAAAAGGCAACAAGTCAGTAACAATCTACTTATATATTTAATTTTTAATCGTCACTGCTTAATCTGACAGGAAGGACAAATTGTTCTATTTAATTTTACTTTTACTTCTCATTAACTTTGACAAGAAACTAACAAGCAAAGATTTACTTTGGAACTGGCAAGCAAAGAGGTAGTACGAAGGATCATCTCAGGTGACGAAACTTCATTTGAAAAAGTGTACCGCTATTTTTATCCCAGGCTAAATTATTTTGCAAAACAGTATGTACTTGACTATGAGACATCAAAGAACATTGTTCAGGATGTCTTTACAGAATTATGGGATAAACGGAATACCTTGCAGGAGGACACCAATCTAAATGCCTGGCTTTTTACTGTTACCAAAAACAAATCGCTGAAAATTATTAGCCACCTTAAATCTCAAAAGAACTACGACAGCTACTTAAAAGCCAGGCAATTGGCTGTCAACTATATAGCATTATCCGATTTCGATACCAGCAATTTTGTTTTTGAGGAACTTCAGGCACAAGTCAATGTTGCATTGGAAAAGTTGGCACCGGCGTGTCGTAAAGTCTTCGAATTGAGTCGCTTCGAAGATCGAAAAAACAGGGAAATAGCCGAAGAACTAGGCCTGAGCATCAAAACAGTTGAAGCGCACATTTCGAAAGCGCTCCGGTCGCTAAAAGCCGATTTAAAAGATTACCTGCCTTTAATTTACATCCTGTTTCACCTCCATAAATAAAAAATGACTTTTGTCGGTAAGGGTAAACGGGATAGATTGGGTTATACATTCAAATCTCAAATATCAATGAACCAAGAAAAGTTACTAAGGTACATAAAGGGAGAGATCACTTCGGAAGCGGAAATTGTTGAAATTCTGGATTGGATCGAATCATCTAGAGAAACCCAAAAAAATTACAACCAGCTTAAGAACTTGTGGGTTGTTTCTGGACTTGATCATCCCGATCAAGTTTCATTCCCGGCTTTTTCTTTCAGCAAGACCAAACAAATACCCTTTCAGAATCGTCATTGGGGTTCGCTGTTGAAATATGCGGCTGTATTTGTTCTGGCATTTGTTCTGGGATCATTAAGCCTGTATTTGAAAAACAAAAGCGAACGCAATGCCTTATCCGCACAATACAATACGATTGATGTCCCATATGGGCAGCGCTCTCAGATCACATTATATGATGGTACCATGGTCTGGCTGAATTCCGGTACTAAATTAAAATATCCTGTAATATTTAGTCCTAATTCGCGTGATGTGATCATTGAGGGTGAGGCTTATTTTAATGTTGCAAAAGATACGCAACATCCGTTTGTTGTTAGGGTAGGCAAGCTGAAGGTTGAAGTTTTGGGTACGCATTTTAATGTATGCGCTTATTTGGATGAAAATGAGTTTTCGACGACTTTGGAAGAGGGATGCATCAATGTTTATGATTCTGATAATGGCAAATATATTAAAATGAAACCGGGTGAACAAGTCATTCTCAACCGTAAAACAGATGCTTTAAAGCTCTGGAGCGTAGACACAAGCCTATATACTTCCTGGAAAGAAAATTTATTGAAGTTCAGCAATGCGACCTTCGAGGAAGTTATCAAAAAGATGGAACGGTGGTACGATGTTAAAATAACAGTGGCTCCGGGTATCAATACCAATGAGAGGTTTACCATGACAATCAAAACCGAAAGCATTCGGGAAATGCTCCAGCTTGTATCAAAAACAACCAAAATCGACTATGAAATAAAAGAAAAATCTGTTCTGATAAAAAAACCATGACCAAAAAAGGGAAAGTGCTGAAACACTTCCCCTTTAAATTCATGCTGAAACATGAATCATGGATAAAAACCCCACTTGCGATGGGATATGTTTAACCTTTACAATTACAAATTTATGAAAAAAAAATGGTTTAAAGATGAGAGCAATCACCGCACTCTTTTTAAATGGATTCGTGTTATGAAACTAACTCTATTTTTTCTTCTGGCAATTATGATGCATGTTAGCGCTAGTGTTTACTCCCAGCAAACGAAGCTAAGCATTTCTATGAGGGATGTTACCGTGAAAGAGGTGCTTAAACAAATTGAAGAACAAAGCGAATTTTTCTTTCTCTACAAAAATGTTAACATCGATGTTAACCGCATTGTCACTGTTGACATAAAAGAAAAATCAATAGAGATTATTTTAGATCAGCTATTCAGCGGGACAACAGTATCCTACGAAGTAGTGAACCGGCAGATTGTCCTGGTGGATAAGGCGAAAGAAAATTCTTTACCTGATGGTCAAAAGCAGCAAAAAACTATTGATGGTAAAGTCTCAGACTCATCAGGCACCTCATTACCAGGAGTTTCAGTTGTAGTAAAAGGGACGACCACTGGTGTAATTACAGATAGCAATGGAAAATATTCTCTGTCAAATATTCCTGAAAGTGCAACACTTCAATTCTCCTTTGTTGGGATGAAGTTGCAGGAAATCAAATTAGCTGGACAAACTTCTATCAATGTTACACTTGTTGAAGAGACAATTGGAATTGAAGAGGTTGTCGCAGTTGGTTATGGTACCCAAAAGAGAATTAATTTGACGGGTGCTGTATCTACTGTAACAGGTGAGGAAATGACAAAACGACCAGTTGCAAATACCAGAACTATGCTACAAGGACAAATTGCCGGATTGCGCGTTACGTCCGACAGAGGTCAGCCTGGTGCAGAGACGGTTCAATATCGTATTCGGGGCCAGGGAACCTATTCAGTGGCAGGTTCAGATCCATTGATTCTGATTAATGGAATTGAAGGCGACCTTGGTACTTTAGATCCAAATATTATCGAAAATGTTTCTGTACTGAAAGATGCTGCCTCAGCCTCTATTTATGGAGCCCGTGCTGCCAATGGCGTTATACTTGTAACAACTAAAAATGGATCACAGATTAAGGATAGAACCGTTTTAACGTATCGCGGAAATTTTGCCATTTATGAGCCTACCCGCTTGTTGGACAATCTGGTTTGGGACTCACCAACCTACATGAAATATGTCAATATTGCAAGGCAAAACTCTTTCATAAACGGAGGAGCAAGTCCGGTTGGAATAAGTTATTCTCCTGAAATGATTGATGCTTACACGAATCCTGCTAATAAGGAAAAATACCCAAGTTTCAATTGGTTAAACTATCTATTCAACCCTGCATTTGTTCAACAGCATAACCTTAACGTAGCCGGGTCGACAGGCAAAACATCTTATAATGTTTCTTTCAACGCTTTAGATCAGCCTGGGACGATGCTTGGAATGGGGTATAAACGATACAACGCCTCGGTAGACTTGACAAGTGAAGTAAATTCATGGATAAAATTTGGCGCCTATTTTTCTGGGAGTTACGATGATCGATTTCAACCGCGAAATGGAGACACAGATCAATATCTTTCGGGTATCTCACAGGCTCCAACGTATGCCCCCTGGCTGCCCGACGATGGAAGTGGCATTACAAGATGGGTCTATAAGGCTTATCCATTTGAGCAAAACAATAAAAATGTAGGTGCTATCGTTGATAGTGAAACAATGATCAAAGAGCAAAATACGGAT
Organism: uncultured Bacteroidia bacterium; assembly: GCA_903927965.1. Lineage (GTDB taxonomy): Bacteria > Bacteroidota > Bacteroidia > Bacteroidales > Prolixibacteraceae > JAAFHB01. The sequence continues at coordinate 14,743 of CAIYPA010000303.1, forward strand.
GTAAATTTTCAGTCATGGCTGGAATTAAAACTTGCAAAGGGGTTAACCTGGCACACAAAAGGAGGAATCCATTTCCAGGCTACCCGTTATAAAGACTGGAGAACTGTACCACTACCTACCTATTATACTCAAACATATACCAATCCAACAACAGGAGTAACCATAAACGAAGGGGATTATGCCGTAATGTTAAATACCGGAGGGAATGGACTGGATGATCGAATGACACAAACCAGCTATTATACCTTATATTCTAATTTGAAGTATGATTGGGCAAGTAGCGATATGAATCATAAGGCCTCCATCATGGCAGGGTACAGTATTGAGCAGAACCGATATGACTATTTGACGGCAAATCGTTTAACCTATACCTACAATTTGCAGGAGTTGAGGGCTGGTGCCTCAGCTGTTCAGACAAATGACGGATATTCCGAAGTTTGGGCTCTGATGTCCGGATATGCCAGATTAAACTACAGCTATAAAGATCGCTATTTGGTAGAATTAAATACCCGTTATGATGGAACTTCCCGAATAGCCCCAGAAACCCGTTGGGGTGTTTTCCCATCCGGATCAATTGGATGGCGTTTTACGGAAGAGCAATGGATCAAAAGTCTCAATTTGAAATGGTTAAATAAAGGCAAAATCCGTGGATCATACGGGATATTGGGCAACCAAAACATATCTCTCTATTCGTATTTTGCCAAAATTGCCATTTCAGGACTGAACTATCCATATGATAATACCAATCTTACAACTGGTGCAGGTCAAACAGCTTTAAGCAATAGAAATCTAGCGTGGGAAACAACCGCTATAACAGATGCGGGTTTTGATTTGACCCTCATTCGTGGTTTGAACATTACCTTTGACTGGTACAATAAAAAAACCTATGGCATTCTGAGTGCTGCTCAGACATCCTCGCTATTAGGTTTATCTGCCCCATTGATTAATAAAGGTGAAATGGTGAATAAAGGAGTTGAATTAAGTGCACAATATTCGAATACTATAAATAGAGGGAAAGTCAAGGGATTAGAGTACACAGGAGGATTCTATATTGAAAGAACACGAAACGAGGTAACCAAATACGATGCCCAAGAGATTGGTTCGGGCGTAATTAGGAAGCAAGGTTTGCCCTACAACGAGTTTTACACTTTCAATGCAATCGGCATTTTTAACGATGATGCAGAAGTGGCAAGTTCCCCAAAGCAATGGAATGACAAAACACTGCCAGGCGATATTAAATATTTGGATGTCAATAAAGATGGCAAGGTGGACGATAATGACAGAATGGTTGTTAAGGGTCGATTCCCCGATTTGGAGTATTCCGTCAACATGGGTGTAAACTGGAAAGGTTTTGACTTTTCCGCGATGGGACAAGGAGTTTATGGTGTTAAGCAATGGGCACAGGATTGGGGGTTAAGACCATTCTACCAGGGTTCACCAGTTTCAAAAGATTACATTAACAACATGTGGACTCCCGAAAATCCAAATGGTTCTCAGCCCCGACTATATTTCGGAGATCTCGGGGGTATAAAAAACACACGCGAAAGTTCATTTTGGCTTTTTGATGGTTCTTATTTCAGGGTAAAGAATGTGACTATTGGGTATACCATTCCAGTAAATTTTTCGCGAAGATTTAAAGTAAATATGTTGCGGTTGTACTTCTCGGGAGACAATTTACTCCTGTTTACCAAATTTCCAACAGGAGGAGATCCGGAAAGAAATTATACCTCATCAGCCGGAACCAGATTAGTTTACTATCCCCAGAATAAGATCTATTCTTTCGGAATAAATGTTGAATTTTAATTAACCTGAGCAATGAAAAATATATTAAAATACCAGATAATCTTAATCATGGTTCTTGGTTTTGGTTCCTGCGTCTCATTAGACACACCACCAACCTCTGAAATAACAGAAAACGTATATTGGCAAAGTAAAGCAGACTTCGATATGGCCTTGACAGGATGCTATGCAGGATTACAGAGTAATGTTATGGCCTCAAGTCAGCCATTCTTTGATTGTATGACGGACAATTCTTCTGTGAGTTCACAATCCGCTTATGGCCTGAATATTGGTTATTTTTTGGAGGGAGCCATCTCTCCATCCAACGGAGGAATCGTATCCGACTTATATGCAAACTGCTACAAAGCAATTATACGAACCAATATATTTCTAAAGAATATTGATTCCTACAAGGGTTCTGATATTGCAGCATCCCGGACTCAGCTGATTGGAGAAGCATCCTTTATACGTGGTTATTGTTATTGGATGCTATATCTCTATTATGGCGAAGTTCCAATAGTAAAGGAAGTACTGGACCTCACAAACCAGATCAAGCCAAAGTCAACACTAAATGAAGTTTATTTATCAACTATGGCAGACATTGAATTGGCAATAAAATCATTGCCTGACAAGACCTACAAAGCAATGGCAGGTCATGCAACAAAATCCGCGGCTTTGGCTTTGAAATCCAGGATTCTGATGTATCAGGCAACACTAAATCGTTCAACGCCAGATGTGTCATTATTTCAGCAAGCTTACGATGCTATTTCTCAGATCACAGTATATAACAACACCTCTTTGGATGTTGATTATGCCAAGATTTTCCAACCTGCCACCCAGGAAGCAAGCAACGAGATCATGTTTTCAATAAAATATAAAGCTCCTAGTAATTACTCCAATTGGGATATTGGAGCCTCTTTGTATAACAATGTAAAACCCACCAAGGACTTATGGGATTCATATGAAGCAGGTGATAAGCGCAGGGATGCTACAATAGCCTTAAACGGGAAATATACATGGCCGGGAGGGCAGCAAATCACTTTGCCAACAACTTATGCATTTTTGGTAAAAGCCGCAAGACCAGTATTAACTCCTGCATCAATTTGGACAGGGTCAGAACAGAGTGACCAAGACGCAGTGATCATACGTTACGGCGAAGTATTGTTACTTAAAGCTGAAGTTGCCAATGAATTGGGAAAACCTATCAGTGAAATAGTAAACTATATCAACACTGTTCGTACACGTTCAGGTTTGGGGGCATTGTTAATGTCATTGTCTCAGGCACAGCTTCGCACTGCAATTCGTAACGAACGTCGTGTAGAATGTTGTTTCGAATTTATGCGCTGGTATGACCTTAAACGGTGGGGAATTTTAAATAGCAGACTTAATGGATTTAATCCAGACCCTATTGTTAATCCAGGCAGGTCAATAATCTATCCGGAAAGACAGTTTTATCTTCCGCTCCCACAATATGAAATTGATATCTCAAACGGAATTTTAATTCAAAATCCAGCTTATAATTAAGGTTATAAAACGTTAACGAAAATAAATTGCCTATGATGGTATTGTAAAAAAAGACAGGGAGGTATTTACGCTACCTGCCCTGTCGAAATGCAGAAATAATCTTTAGTGAGTATTAATTCTACAAAACAAAATTATGAAAAAAAAATTGAACCAATGTTTAGTAAAGAAGAATGGCCTAAATAAACTAATCAATGTGATTCGCCTCAGCATTTTCATCCAGTTCTTCTCTTTATCACAGGCATTTGCAGTGGGCTCTTTTTCACAGCCGACCAAACTGAGTCTGGATATGAGAAATACCGGAATAGAAGATGTGAATAACGGCAGTTTGATAGCCGTAGAAAACGAATATATCAGCCAACAGCAAAAATCCATTTCAGGGAAGGTGACCGATGCTTCCGGAGCGACATTACCTGGAGTTTCGGTAGTCGTAAAAGGGACTACTTCAGGTGTAATTACTAATATGGAAGGTAAGTTTTCCTTATCAAATATTCCTGATAATGCCACTTTACAGTTTTCGTTTGTAGGGATGAAGGGTCAGGAGATTGTTATTGCAGGTAAAACAACTATAAATGTTACACTTTCAGACGATGCAATAGGTATTGAAGAGGTAGTTGCTATCGGATATGGAACCATGAAAAAATCAGACCTTGCCGGTGCTGTGGCATCTGTAAAAGGTGATGATTTAGGTAACACACAGGCAAATACAATTGTTCAAACATTACAAGGGAGAATATCTGGTGTTGATATTAAG
>CAIYPA010000304.1 GCA_903927965.1 uncultured Bacteroidia bacterium
CAGTGAAAATTAATTCCTTGAGATTCGAAGATTTAACCTTATTCAACAGAAATGGAGTTATTGAAGCTGCTGCCATTCCGATACGGGTTTCGCTTAAAGAAAATCTTGTTTCATCAATGCAATAAGCGATGTCGCAAACCGCAACAAGACCATTTCCCCCTCCAAAAGTATTCCCATGAACAGCTCCAATCACAACTTTTTTGCTTTTAAAAATCTGATCAAAAAGATCAGTGAGACTTTTACATTCTTTGATGTTTTCGTCAGTTGAAATGGTGAAAGATGATTTCATCCATTGAAGGTCGGCCCCTGAGCAAAATGATTTTCCCTGGCCACGCAGAATGATCATTCTGATTTCATGGTTATCTTCCATAAGGGCAAAGAAATCGGAGATTTCCCGTATCATCAATTCATTCAGCGCATTGTGAACTTCAAGCCTTGCAAGCCATAAGGTTGCGACCTGTCCCGATATTTTCGGTACAATGGTCGTATAATTTATAATTCTTCTTGTTGACATAAGCCAGTTGGAAATAAATAGAAATAAATAGAAATATGTCCATCGTTCAACATCGGTAGCTCGCCAGTAGCCAGCCGCGAGAAGCCAGTTGCCAGCCGCCAATAGCCAGTTGCCAGCCTCAATCATAAAGCCCCGGGTATTTCACCGGATCGGATTCCTTCATGATCTCATAAACCGCTTCAACAATTGTCTCAGCATTGGGTTTTGAAAAGTATTCACCGTCAGTTCCATATGCTCCGCGATGGGCTTTGGCTGATAACGTTTTTGGTGGTACTTCAAGAAAGGGAAAAGCTTTTTGTTCTTCCATCACTTTCTGCAGCATGTATGCAGTCCCACCACCAGGAATATCTTCATCCACAAATAGTATTTTTTTTGTTTTTTGAACTGACTTACTGATCAAATGTAAGATATCAAATGGAACAAGTGTTTGTATATCAATTAATTCAACAGATATATTTAGGGCCTTTAATTTCCTTTGTGCCGAATGTGCAATTGTCACATTCCATCCGTATGTGACAATTGTGACATCTGAACCTTCCTCAATAATTTCAGGAATGCCCAACGGAATCGTATATTCCCCATGGTTCTCAGGGAGCATCTCTTTGATATAATACCCTTTCAAAGGTTCGATTACAATTGCTGGATTCTTCCCCTTTAAGACCAAATTGTAAAATCCTGCTGCCTGTGTCATGTTTCGTGGTACACAAATATTGATGCCCCCGAATGAACCCAACATCATGCTCATTGGCGATCCGGAGTGCCACATCCCCTGTAACTGATGTCCCCGTGTACGGATGATCAACGGTGCAATTTGCTGACCACTCGTGCGATAAAATAAGGTCGCAAGATCGTCGGAAATAGTTGGAAGTGCATAGATCAGGTAATCAAGATATTGTATTTCGGCAATTGGCCTGAACCCCCGGAGTGCCAGTCCAATTCCCTGACCAATAATTGTGGTTTCCCTGATGCCCGTATCAAAAATACGGTCAACACCATATTTTTCCTGAAGCCCTTTCATTCCCTGGTTGACATCCCCAAGTCGTCCGGTATCTTCGCCAAACGTCAGCAACAAAGGGTATTTTTCAAAAAGGGCTTCAAAGTTGGCATTTAAAACTTCGTGGGCAGGGACCAACTTTACATCTTCCGGATAGGTAGGATTGATTTTATGGCTTAACTCTGAATCATTGGATTCATAAAAAAGGTGGGTATTGTATCTTTCCTGGCCTTTCTTTTCAATTTTTGAAATCCAGTTAACAAGATCCCGACCCCCTTTTTGATTTGAAGTGTTCCCTTTCAACAAAACCATTGTCTGTTTGGCAAACGAAAGCAGCTTTTTCCGTGTTGGAAATTCGGCGGAAAGAACGGTTTTAAGGTCTTCGTCAACCTTGGAAGGTAACATATTTGTTTCATTCCCCAATCCTTTTATGATCTGAATCAACTCTTCCTTTTCATCCTTAAAACTAACGACAAACGACTGCCAGGCAAGCTCCTTTGCTTTTTTGGCACGCTCAATTGCTTTATTTTCAATTTGAACAATTGTTTCTTCGTCAGCAATCTGTTCGTTAAGGATCCAATCCCTGAGTTTAATGATCGGGTCATTTGCCCGTTCCCAGGTTAAGCGTTCTTCGTCTTTGTACCGCTCATGAGAACCTGAAGAGGAATGTCCCAATGGTTGGGTAAGATCGGTGATGTGAAAAACGACGGGAATATGGTTTTCGCGACAAGTATTGATCCCTTCGGCAAATGTTTGTAACAAAGCCGGATAATCGTGACCCGGGCAACTGAAGATCTTGCATCCCGGATCGTGTTCATTGGCCTCAAAACCTTTTAGTGCTTTTGAAATACTGCTCTTTGCTGTCTGCAGCTCAACAGGTACACTGATGCCATAACCGTTGTCCCATATGGCAATTGCCATAGGTACCTGCATCACACAAGCCGCATTGATGGTCTCAAAAAACATCCCTTCGCTTGTACTCGATTCACCAATTGTTCCGAATGCTACCTCGTTTCCGGTAATCGAGTTTTTTGTATATTCTTGTAATTCAGGATTATCCCTGACCAACTTTGATGCTAATGCCAAACCCAATAAACGGGGCATTTGTCCGGCAGTTGAAGAAACATCAGCAGAGGAATTTTTCTGGTCCAGTAAATTATCGAGGCCATCCCCATCACTAAAATTCCGGGTAGCATGATGGTTGTTGAAATTCCGTCCTCCGGTAGCAGGGTTGTTTTCAATATCAGTATCCCCATAAATCTGGGCAAAAAATTCTTCCGGATTCAACAATCCGGCAGCCATCATAAAAGTTTGGTCGCGGTAATACCCTGATCTCCAATCACCATTCCTAAAGTTCTTTGCGTATGCAATTTGTGCCACCTCCTTGCCATCCCCAAAAATGCCAAAATGGGCGCGTCCCGAAAGGACCTCCTTACGGCCGAGGATGCTTAATTGCCGGCTTAAAAAGGCCAGATAATAATCGTTCAGTATCGTCTCCTTATCAGTGTTCAACGATGTCAGTAGTTCTGTTGTTGCCAAATCCATTATTCAATCGTGAAAATTAAAAATCAAAAATTAAAACATCCCGATAATCGAAATACCCTTTTCTCTGTGCTATTAACGAATATATACAAGATAAGTTTATAACCAATCAAATTTTGGCAATAGGGAGGGGTCCCCAAATTAGGAAACACTTTACTGCCTTTTTCAAAGTATTGAATTCATTTAGGTTAGAAATGATCGTCACGATTTGAAATCAAAAGACCCGTTGGATACAATTGTCCAACAGGTCTTTCATAAGTTCAACTTCAAAATATTTTCCCTTTTTATATAATTACTGGCGAAGTCGAAGTAGGTTGCTGAGCGAAGTCGAAGCAGGTTGCTGAGCGAAGTCGAAGCAGGTTGCTGAGCGAAGTCGAAGCAGGTTGCTGAGCGAAGTCGAAGCAGGTTGCTGAGCGAAGTCGAAGCACCGGTCTGACCCGTCTCCGTGCCCCAAACCCCATGCCCTCAGCCCCATGCCTTTAGTCCTCATCCTCCTCATCCTCTGTATAATCCGCTTCAAACCTATCCTGTAATGCCACCATTTTTATTGCGGTTACTGCTGCTTCATCACCTTTGTTCCCATGTTTTCCGCCTGCGCGGTCAAGAGCCTGCTGCTGATTTTCGGTTGTAAGGACACCAAAAATTACAGGACGATTGTATTTCATATTCAGTTCGGTAGCACCCTTTGTAACTCCTTGACAGATAAAATCGAAATGGCGGGTCTCACCCTGAATGACGCATCCCAACAGGATAATCGCGTCAACTTCGGTATAATGGGCAAAGAACTGGCCACCAAGGGTCAGCTCAAAACTTCCCGGAACATGTTTTACGATGATATCCTCTTCTGCTACCCCATGTTTTTTAAGTGTTTCAACAGCCCCACGGAGCATAGCACCGGTTACTTCGTAATTCCACTCCGACACCACAATGCCGAAACTCATATCTTTTCCATCTGGGACCAAATTAAAATCGTAATCTGAAAGATCTCTTGTTGCCATAATTTTAAAATTTTATACAAACCTACGGAAAATTTTATTCAGAGCAAATTAATTTGGAGGCAAGAGGTAAGTGGAAATACAATTGAAATAAATGGAAATAAGTGGATGCTTCAAATTTGTACAGTTGCCAGAAGTTAAAAAGAAATACAATGAAATATATAATTATCAGTTTATCAGAATTGTATATTGAAAGCGGCGAGTTGCTGTTGCGAGTTGCCAGTTGCCAGAAACCAGCCGCCAGTTGCCAGCCGTTACTCCTCCCGAATCTCCTTCACCCTTCCAACTTCCCCCGTGGTCAAACTGACCTTGATGCCATGAGGATGAAACTGACTGTTTGTCAATATGTTCCTGACGATGCCTTCTGTTAGCTCACCGGTCCGCTGATCTTCCTTTAAAACGATCGCCACTTCAAGTCCCGGGCGAATGTTGTTCCTGTTTCTGCCATCCATGTATTGAAATTTTAATTGATTTGTAGTTTTGCTTTAATGTTCCTAATTGAAATATTTTTGATTGCTTTGTAATTCATTAATAAACGAATGTGATGGCTTCAAAAATAACAATATTTGTGGTGCTCTTCATCATGGGACAGTCCCTTTCAGCCCAGGTAAATTTTTCATCCGATTTTATTGCTTTAAACCCAAACCAGACCTCAAGTGTAAAATGGGATTCTTATTCACAGTTTGTTTCCCAAAATCTTACCAGTTCCCTCCGACCACTTCAGCCGATGGACTCTGTAAATATTAAAGTTTTAAAAATCAATGATTTACAAAAGGAGACCCGAAATAACAGGTGGTTAAAAGCCGCAGTTATCCCAGCTTCGCTGGTCGCTTTGGGTACGATGACTTTGCTGCCTGCCAAACATTGTTTATTAAGCAAGTACACTGTTCACGACAAGGTGCTGGATGCTGCAAATGGTTGGACAACCACCATCGACAATCAGTTGCAATTTGTACCTGGGGTTGCAGTTTTTGCCTTGAAAGCCCTTGGGGTTAAGAGCCGCAGTGATGTTTTGAATCAGGCGATTATCACCGCAAAGGCTGAATTACTGACAAACCTGATTGTCCATGGAATGAAAAACATGATCACAAGCGAACGGCCAAATGGGGGCGCACATTCCATGCCGTCTGGCCACACAGCACAAGCATTTCTCTCCGCAACAATTCTCGATATGGAATACCGTGACACATCCCCATGGATCAGTGTGGGCGGTTATGCTGTCGCCACAACAACTGGAGTCCTCCGTATGGTGAACGACAAGCATTGGATTTCGGATGTCCTGATCGGGGCAGGTATCGGCATTTTTTCCACAAAGGTGGTTTACTTTACCCATAAATACCGTTGGGGAAAAAAGAGCAACATGGTCATTCTTCCGGCGATCTATCCAAATGGGGGGGGAGGGGTTTCGTTTGCGATGATGCTTTGAGCTAGATAACAAACAAACCCTCAAGGATATTGCAACCTTGAGGGTTTGTTTGTCATGGTGAAGGGGTACGTTTGGTCCAGGTGCCACCGGAAGGTGTATCGTCCATGGGTGCTGCCGGGGTAGAAGCATGTGCTGCTTTTGGAACACTTAACAACATCATGGTCGTGGCTGCAGCAATGGCCATATATTCGGCTTTGCCAATAGCCTGTTTTCGGGTCATTTTTTGCCCTCCTTTTACTTCTTCCACTAAGGTTTCTTCATTTTCCGCTTTCATGTTCACTGGTTTAAAATTTTTATTCTAACTTTTGAAAAGGGCAGTCACAAGGGCACGCCCTACGACATTTTCAAATTACTGTATTTTCAAATCATTTCCTCACCATCACCTTAATTGTTTGTGAATCAACATTGTCATTGATTTTCAGGAAATAAACACCACTACATAGATTGGGAAGTCCAATCATATTGAGGTTGCCAGCATCCAATTTTTTGGATAGCACCATCTTGCCCAAACCATTGTACAACGTTGCGACTGCGTCATTGCCAACTTCGCCGATTACCTTTATCCCGACATTCCTGATTGCATAAGCTTTTATCTTTCCTTGCAGCACCTGATCTCCCACGCTACTGATGATGTCGCTTGTGTGAAGGTAGAACCTTCCAATTCCAGAGGTGTTGGCAACAACTGTAGCTTTATAGCTATTCTTGGAAAGATCTGTGAATGTGTGGGTTAGCTTGTCTTCCAAAATTACCTTGCAGGTGGGGTCTAATTGGACGGTTTCGACACTTAGGACTATTTCGCCGGCGGCTTTGGATTCGATGCCGATTGGGATGACCATTTTGTCGTAGCCGGTTGGTTGGAGGC
>CAIYPA010000305.1 GCA_903927965.1 uncultured Bacteroidia bacterium
AAGGAAATGAAAAAATGTTGACATACTGGCGGAAAAAGATGGTGGACCACCTGAAAGAGCGTGGCGAAAACTGGGTGAAAGATGGGAAACTGGTGATTCAAAAAGAGTCCGTCCAATTTGGGGCTAACCACCCGAAATTCAAAAAATAATACAATTCTTGTAATCTATTATATATGAGTAAATTAATATTGACAGCGAATAAGTTTTCTCTTTCTTTTATTTTGGTTATTTCACTATTTTTATTTGCAGGTTGCAATTCCTCAAAATCTATCCCGAACCTCAACTCAGCCGACATCATTGTTTATGGAGGCACTTCGGCCGCAGTAATTGCTGCCGTTGAAGCTGTCCATTCGGGAAAAACAGTTTTGGTGGTTTCGCCTGATACGCACATTGGTGGGCTTTCATCTGGTGGATTGGGTTATACCGATACCGGGAACAAATCATCCATCGGTGGACTTTCGCGTGAATTTTACCATCGTGTGTGGTTGCACTACAATGATTCATCAGCCTGGAACTGGCAGAAAAAATCGGAATATGGGAATAAAGGGCAGGGAACCATTGCCATGGATGGAGAAAACCGTACGATGTGGATTTTTGAGCCACATGTTGCGGAGCAAGTTTTTGAAGACTTTATCCGTGATAACAAGATCACTGTTTTGCGCAACGAATGGCTGGATCGATCTAAAGGATTGGTAAAAAAGGATGGCAGGATTATTTCCTTTAAAACCTTATCGGGAAAAACATTCTCGGGAAAGGTCTTTATCGATGCCACTTACGAAGGTGACCTGATGGCTGCTGCCGGAGTTTCGTACCAGGTAGGACGTGAGGCATGTACTGTTTACGATGAAACGTGGAACGGTGTACAGGCCAATGTAAAGCATCATGGACACTATTTCAAAACCAACATCGACCCCTATAAAATCCCGGGCAAACCCGAAACTGGTTTGTTGTATGGCATTTCAAAGGAATCCATCGCCTCAAATTGCACAGGCGACAACAAGATCCAAGCCTATTGTTTTCGTTTGTGTATGAGCAACAATCCAGAAAATCGGGTTGCATTTCCAAAACCTGAAAATTATGATCCTGCAAAATATGAACTTTTGGTGCGTGTCTTCGATTCAGGTTGGCGCGAGTGGTTCGAAAAGTTCGACCTGATCCCCAATCGCAAGACTGACACCAACAACCATGGCCCATTCAGCAGCGATTTCATTGGGATGAACTACAATTACCCCGATGCATCCTACGAAAGAAGAAAAGAAATCATCAAAGAGCACGAAGACTATCAAAAAGGGCTTCTCTATTTTGTCTCGAACGATTCCCATGTGCCCAAAGAGGTGCGCGAGGAAATGAACAATTGGGGCCTGGCCAAAGACGAGTTTACTGATAACGGGAATTGGTCCAGACAGTTGTATATCCGTGAAGCACGGCGAATGGTTGGTGTATCGGTGAGCAGCGAAAATGATGTACTGGCGAAACGTGAGGTTCAGCATCCGGTTGGAATGGGTTCATATGCAATGGATTCGCACAATATCCAGCGCTATGTGACCTCTGAAGGTTTTGTCCAGAACGAAGGGGATGTTGGGGTAAGCCCAAAACATCCATATGCGATTTCATATGGAGCCCTGGTCCCGAAAAAGGAGGAGTGTACCAATTTAATCGTCCCCGTCTGCCTTTCTTCGAGCCACATTGCATATGGTTCTATCCGGATGGAGCCTGTCTTTATGATTCTAGGGCAATCTGCAGCATGTGCTGCGTCCATTGCGATCGATAAAAAACAAGCAGTTCAGGAGGTGGATTATGAAAATTTAAAAGATATTTTGATCCAACGCAAACAAGTTTTATCTGTATCTAAAATTGATTAAATTTGTAGGATAGATTACCGCATGTAATAATCATACTAAAACTAAAATCATGGATGACAGCATTTTAAAACCGATCAATCGAAGGGAATTCGTTCAAAGTTCAACCCTTGCAACGGCAGGTTTCACAATTGTTCCTGCATTTGCTGTTTCAGGCCTGGGGCATACCGCCCCTAGCGACAAACTAAACGTTGCCGGTGTCGGTATTGCCGGGATGGGGAGGGGAAATCTGGCCAATGTGGCAAAGACAGAAAACATCGTTGCTCTGTGTGATGTTGACTGGGGAGAAGCTTCCGCAAAGGTGTTCAAGACTTATCCCAAAGCAAAACAGTACAAGGATTTCAGGATCATGCTGGATACCCAGAAAGACATTGATGGTGTGATCATTGCTACGCCCGATCATACACACGCCATTATCAGCCTCGAAGCCATGAAACGTGGGAAGCATGTTTATACGCAAAAACCATTAACACATACAGTCCATGAGGCTAGGGTCTTAACTGAAGCCGCAAAAAAATACAAGGTCGCTACCCAAATGGGAAACCAGGGCCAGGCTGGTGAAGGCCCCCGGCGATTGAGGGAAATGATCTGGGACGGCGTGATCGGCCCTATCCGCGAAGTCCATGTCTGGACCGACCGCCCAAACAATGGCCTGTTTAAAACCTACTGGCCGCAAGGGGTTGCCCGTCCCGAAGCGACACCCCCGGTTCCTGAAACGTTGGATTGGGACTTATTTATCGGACCAGCACCAATGAGGCCATACAATCCTGCATATCATCCATTTAAGTGGCGTGGCTGGTGGGATCTTGGAACAGGTGCCCTTGGCGATATTGGTTGCCATTCGTTGGATCCGATTTTCCGGGCATTGAAACTTAAATATCCAACAAGCCTCCAGGCAGTTTCGACACTTGTAAATAGTGAAACATATCCATCTGGTTCTATCGTACGCTACGAATTTCCGGCTCGTGAAAATATGCCACCTGTAACCCTTACATGGTATGACGGAGGACTACGCCCAATGCGGATTCCCGAATTGGACGAAGGGATGCAGATGGGTCCTGGTGGTACTTTGTATGTTGGCGACAAAGGCAAAATCCTTGATGACAAAATTATTCCAAAATCGTTGCGTGATTCCTATAAAGCACCTGTGCCATATCTTCCATCTTCGCCTGGTCATGAAGAGGAGTGGATCCGTGCCTGCAAAGGTGGCCTTCCTGGGGGTTCCAATTTCGACTGGGCAGGCCCGCTCACAGAAACAGTCCTTTTGGGCAATATCGCGATCCGCAACGACCTCAAGGAAAAATTAAGCGGCCAATCACTGCTCTGGGATCCCGAGAAATTTGGTTTCCCGAACTTCCCCGAAGCGGATAAATTCCTCAAAACTGAATATCGTAGTGGCTGGAGTTTGTAAAAGAGGCAGTCCAAAAAGCATCTTTAACGCAAAGTACGCCAAGGTTTCGCAAAGGTACGCAAAGATAAAATACTATGATTTAATACTTTGCGATCCTTTGCGAAGTTAACTTTGCGGACCTTTGCGGTAATATTCTGACTTTTTAGACAATCTCTTTGTGTTGCTGGTTGGTTGGCAATGCAAAGTCCTTTTATTTTGGGTGCGTTTGATTCTTTGAGTGATATGAGGGCAATGTTACCGCTCTGCCTTTGATAAGTCTAAATGATTTTCAATAAATTCTTTGAGTTCTCCCATTTTGTCAATTTGGGAAACGCGCCTGATCCGGTTGTTTTTCAGTTTGATATCCAGAAATTCATTGTTAAACCTATGTTTCACTTTTATCGATTTCACCTCCTTTAAGTCGATTTCACTCTTCACTGACCGAAATAGTGTCCCAACAATCACAATACCATGACCTAATCCAATGATTAATCCCGTCCAAAGTAGAAATTCATCACCCGTTTTTAAATACCTAAATACCGACAGAACTCCATAAAGGATCCACATACCTGAAATAAAAAGTGTATATCGACTCTTCTTTTGGGCATTGTCTGTAATCGTAATCTTGTCCCCTTCGAATTTGAGATCGCCTCTTTCAAGATGGAATGTCTGCTTGGGAATGTTCATTTTTAAGTATTTTGTCAGTTGTAAAAGTAATATTTAGTCCGGTATTGACTCTTTTGGATAACTTGAACCAATACCAGAAAATCGTTCCAATTCATTGTCATCCAAGGCTTCCATGATTTCATCAAGTTCATTCACAAGGATATTAGTCCATTTCTTGGCCGATTCGTCATTTCTGTGAATCAAAGTGATAAACGTATAGAGTATTTGTAATTCTTCGGTTGACAGTTTGTTTTCAGTAAATGTGTTCTTGATTTTTCCGTTAATTTTTTCAGAGAACCACTTCTCCTTGAAAAGCTTAATCGCGTTTTTCTGTGGAAAATCATTCTGTGGATTTAACCGTTCCCATCGTTTCAACTCGCTTTTTACATTTTTGTTAAATAGGGATAAAACCAATGAAGTGGCCTCTGGTCCAGACTTGGGATTTGGAATAATAACACGTGATTTAAATGGAACATGCTTAGGAATTTTATTTACAGCCAAAACCAAAACTCCGTCTATTTTAGTTAAAGGAAAATCATTGCCACCTCCGCTTAATACTTCATCACCCATATAAATAACATTTGATCCAAATTTCTCTCCTTTTCGCTCGTTTCCTTCAATCCCCAAGTGATCTACCAAAAACCGTATTGCATAAGCCTTATTTATTTTTGATTTTGTAACATCGATGCTACTGTTTCCTCCAGCACTTGCTGTATAACTTGTTAAGCCCAAAAGGTCAAATCTTTCATGAATACGGTCTATAAGATTCTTTCGAATATCTGCATTAATTTTCTTTCCAGGCTCAACTGCATATTTCCAACTTAATACTGGTTTCAGGGTAATCTGAACCGTACTTTTTGGCCTGTCTTCAAAATACAGATAACGGATATCTACATGGTCTGAACCATCCAAAGCAATATTAATAGGATATTGAACAGATTCACTGTCTTTCTCTGGTTCTTTATCGATATAATATTCAGCTTTATATTGCATTATATTGTTCTCTAAATTCGAAAGATAGTCGTTCCATACTATTTCAAGTACTTCTTTGATTTTTT
The DNA here is from genome assembly GCA_903927965.1 of uncultured Bacteroidia bacterium. GTDB lineage: Bacteria > Bacteroidota > Bacteroidia > Bacteroidales > Prolixibacteraceae > JAAFHB01. The sequence continues at coordinate 4,974 of CAIYPA010000305.1, forward strand.
CAATATCAGATGTATTTATTTCTGTTCTATCAAGATACGACTTGAAAATAAATTTTGATTTAATACTATTCGGGTTTTCCAAGTCAAAAAACTGCTGACCAGGACCCTCATTTTTAAGTAATTTCAAATCTTCGTCATTAATATGAAAATAGACTCCGCCGGAATTACAGAAAAAATGGAATTTGCTTAATACTTCGATTTTTGATTTCCTTACCAAATAATTAAAAAGAAATCGAAAAAACCTTGAGGATATTTCACCAAAACTATTTCCGGTTACCACAGCTATGTTTGTACCTGCCAAGGCAATTTTTAATAATTCAGGGGCTACATTCAATACAAAATCGCCCTCTTCACTCTTGGAACCTACGTTTAATAAAGTTTTATCGATATCGGAAGCGATAAGGCAGGTACTTGTAATAAATTTTTTTGCATCTGAGTACATGAAATTATTTTTTATTGCTTTAACAATTAATAATTTGGTGAATTTATTCCTTTCAATAAAGCTTATCAACAACCATAAACATTTAAATATTTCTGTTTATTTGACCGGAAATACTATTCTATGCTTTGAAGTGCGTTAAATAGTCGGCAAAGGCTTCCCCGAGTACTTTGTAATGTCCATCAACCTTCTCTATAAATCCATAATTTTCAAGACGTTCTAAAGTACGAGGAAAGCATGTATTTGATAATTTTTTGCTCACTTTAACCAAAGAACCTATTTCTTCATCTTTCAATTGTTTTAATTGTTTAATAAAGCGATTTTCCATAGAAGTAATAAACTCATTTTTCATTTGCATACACCCCTCATGACCAGTTAAACCTTTTTTATGCAGATCATATAGTAATGAGGATGCTTTTTGAATATTATATGGCATTTTCCCCGCAACCTTGATTATGAAATCAATATCTTCATTTTCAAATTGATGGCAAAAACGCGTAGCTGGCTCTTTGATAAGATTGCGAGCATCTTGATCTGATAACGGCCCCAAATAATGAAATTCCGTAAAAATATTTGCAAATGGAGAAGTGAACGTTTTTGACTGTTCAATATTTTCAAAAGCTGAAATAATAAAGGCTATGTTGCCGGTTAATACTAGTGATCTCAATGCCCCAAAAAACTTCTCATCCAAGTTGGGATTATTTGTTAGATAAGTAAAATCATCCAAAAGTATAAGAAAACCCCATTGTTTATTACTTAATTGCTCAATTGAATTACTAAGGGTTTCAAACGGGATCCAGTTTGGAACGTTAGGAGAACCTTGTGTATTTTTGTTGCGCTTTTCTAAATTTTTAAACATTTCACGCAGCAAATAGGCATAAAAATTCTCAGGACTAATGAATTGAGCTCTTGCATCAATATATACTGGAATAATTTTTGACATTTGTCTCAAAACTGAGTATTCTAAAAAATGCAAAAAAGACGTTTTTCCTGATCTTTTAACTCCCAGAATCTGTACTGACTGCATTTGCACACCATATGCACAACTAATAACTGATTGCAAAATATCTTTGCGACCATAGAATAAATCAGGCTGATTAACGTGTATGCCGATTAAAAATGGATTACCAAAATCAACATTTAATTTATCATTTAATTCAGCAGGTGACGGGAGATCCTTAAGCCATCCATTCATTCGTTCTACAACCGTAATAAACTTTTCATTGAACTCTTTCAAGTCAATTTCTATTCTGTGCCTTATTTCTTCCCCTTTTAGACGGATATCTTCGTCTTTCTGTGCTAATGTCCTGTGGATTTCTTCATCTTTTAGACGGATTTCTTCATCCCTCCGTTTAAGGGTTTGTCTCATTGATCTTTCTTGCAACAACCAGCCAATTACAGTTGTTAAAATTGCAAAAATCGAACCATACTGTTTAATTACTTCTAAAATATTCATTGATTTATATTTAATTGATTTTCTATTCCTTAGCTATTTCTCATGTTGTTCCTCTGGAAAATTCTTGTAAATCCAGAGTGAAAACAACATAATCGTATGAGAGTATTTACACTCATTATCTCTTTCTATTAGCCTTCGCTTGCTTAATCGTTTAATTGTATCCCAAACTTCCATCTCAGTAAAAGAAGTAAGTTGAGCAACTAAATCAGAAGTTGACATTTTATTTTGTTTTGAATGGTTTTCAATAGCAAGAAGATATAAGATGGCCTTTTCATGTTTATGACATTCGTTCCAAAGGTTGTTTAAAAAAAAGTGTCGCTCACAAATTATTTTTTGAATAACATTACCCACATGACCTTTTGCAATATAATTCCCATCGCCCCTCTTATTCATATCTCTGATCAGCTCATTACACAAATACTGAATTAAATACGGATGGCCATGTGTATATTGCCATAATTCTTCCACTGCTGCATCTTCGAAGCCGACCAACCCTGCTATTGGCTGGCGGATAAGGTTTTCCGAATCTTCTTTACTTAAATAGCTTACTTCGTGAATTAATGCTATACTTTGCACCAATCCTCTATATTCAGTTGACAGTTCCTCCAATTCGTGAGATCCGGAAAAAATGATTGTCAAGTTTTGTAAGTGTTGCATCAAATATCGGAGTTGTTCATAAATCTTTTTATCCAAGGACTTTAACACCATTCTGTCAAGTTGTTCGAATTCATCGATCATCAACACAAGCAACTTATTACCCAATTGCAAACAAATTTTATAAATGTATTCCTGAAAAGTACCAAAAGGAGATTCTCTGAAAGAAGATAAATGGGGAACTATAATTTCACGAATCAATAAGGGATTTTGTGATATGACCTCCTTGGTAATCACTTTGCACAGTCCATGCAAAAAATTACAAGTCTCCCAATCGTTCAAACCTTGTAAATCAATATAGACAGGACATGTTGGCCGTTCAGGGTTGTTTCGAAATGTTTCACCCAATTTACCTTTCTCCAATTGCAACAGGATAGATGTCTTCCCAATACGTCGTTCGCCATGAAAAACAAGAATGTTTTTTTGGGTCGCACCATGCAAATTTTCTGTTACCCATTCGAATACATCGCGCCGGCCAAAAAATGGGCTTTTTGTGGGATCAATAGGAACACCAACGATGTAAGGGCTTTCAATTCTGGTAAAATCATCTTCGGTATTTTTTATTATGGTTAACCATCTATTTATAATTCTTGACATGATTCCCATTTCAGGAGGAGTGAGGTTCTGAGTACGAGTTTTGGCATTTTCCAAATGAATTCGAACGTTTTCTAAAGAATTCCGAGTAACTGCTTCCCCTTGAAGATCGTGTTTTACTTGTCCAATTAATTCAATGAATAAATCCGTAGGCTTAGCAAGAAAAAACTGAGGTCCTAATTGAACATCTATTCTCAATGTTGAATGAGAACAGAAATTGGCCAAACCCTCAACTCCAATTAAGCTTAAAGCCCTTGAAAATTCAACGTACAAGCGCCCCATTGCACGGCCACCTTCAAGAAAATCACCAAATTGACTTACCAAATTTGGAATCCCATCCAAGTATCGTTCTAAAAAATCTGGTTGGAGCAACGAAGCATAATTCTCAACAATCTTGGCAATATCACCTTTTTCACCTTTGAGCAATTTGGCAACTTGATTTAGTGTCTCAACGGCAGGGGTATTGTTTTTTACAAATTTATGCAAATCGGGTAAGACACTGTTACTGTGTGCAAGAATCTGTTCTGCAAAACGTCGCGACTCGGATAATCTGGCATTTTCGATCGCAATTGCAACACTTTTCGCGATCAAATCAAACACTAGCTCATCCTGTTCATTAAAATAGGTGTATTCTTCGTTGCGATCAACTATCTTCTTTTTCGATTCCACTTTTAACACACCAAGCAGTTCGTCACCAACAACCAACGGCACACCCATAAACGATTCACACTGTTCTCCTAACTTTTTATCGAAGTTGAAATTGTCATAAACTCCCTTGTGGTGTGGATGCAGCCTCAATTCGGTATTGCTCCGTGCAGTAAACTTTTTCTGTTTGACCGCAATCCATACAGTAAGCCCTATTTTTTCATCTTGCTTAGGATTTTCGATAATTTCATCTGGTCTTACCAAATAATATTCTCTTCGTTTGCCGGGCAAATTTTTAGAATAACCAACCGCAGCCCAATCCGGTTGGATCAACATATTTCCCTCTTTTAAAAACAATGCGCAAGCTCTAGCTTGTAGCAATTCCATTGTTTTATTTACCACCGTACTAACAAGTGCCTCAACATCCTGATTTCCGCGCAAGATCTGAAAAATAGTTTTCTGGGCGTTGATAATGACCTGATATGGATCAGTAGCATGTTGCTGCAAGCGTACTATCGCCAAGGCAATATCCTGGGCCAACACATCAAAACGTCGATGAGCCTCCTTGTCGAATTCACGTAAATCGGGTTTCCCTATATAAGATATATTTTCAACTTTTAAAGTACCTACAATATCCCCACCTACTTGTAAAGGTACGCCTAAAAAAGCACCGCATATTTCATTTCCTGTTTTAAAATTGTGAGGATCATATTCACCACGGTGGTGGGGATGGATATGTAAAACTTCAAAATTTGGGGCATAATAAGATTTACCCGTGGCTGCAATCCAGGCCGTAAGTCCCACCTTTTCACAATCTTTGGAGGGAATTATAGGAATATTCTCCTTTTTGGGTAATAAATAAGACCTTATAACAGACTTGGTTTTTTGAGAACCAGTTCCTGCACGCTGTGTCAGCGTATTTTTATCTGGATCTGTCAGGAAAATGCCACACGAATCGGCATGCATTGCAGATGCAACAACATTGACAACAAGGCTTAAAAAGCCATCCAAATCACTTTCAGTGATAGAGGCTTCGGAAATCACATCGCGAGCCCAGGCGGTGATGGCAGAATTAACATTTCGGGTTCGGGCTGTTTTTAAATAATTTAGTGATTTACTCGTGACACGGGCTATAGTTTCAAGGACGATTTGTTCTTCTACTGAAAAAACTAAGGTTGTTGATGATTGGTCACAACGTCTCTCAGCCTTTAGGGCACCAATAATCTCCCCATGTATTCCGCGGATCGGAACCCCCAAAAATGTCTTTAAACTTAATCGGCTATCAGGAGACATTTCAGGGTCATGGGTACCCAATCGATGCGGATGTTTGATAACCTCTTCAGTTGTTCTTGCCAGAAAAGATTTGCCGGTTGAAAGAATCCATCCTGTAATCCCAAGTCGTTTATCAAATATAGGAGGATTTTCATCGACCTCATCATCTGGAACGACTTCACATTTTGCCTTACCAATAAATTGTCGTTGGTAACCATCCCCGGCACATTGTGTCGCTGTTTTCCTATCTTCGTCCACAATATAAATGGAGCAAGCACTCGCCTGTAGGATAATTTGCACCTGTTCGGCAATGTATTGCAATACTTCATCCCTGTTTAATTGGGGTGAAAGAGTACGTAAAAAATGGCATTGTATGTCGGCAGAATGTTTCTGTGCAGAAAGTTTTTCAGTTGTCATATTTTCGGAATTAAATGATTGGTCAGTTTTCAAATGTGAGCAAACGTATTCGCTTTAAATTTAGCGCTTTCCAAAAGTAAATTAAACAATAATTAAATGCAAATAGAATGAACTATTTTTTGGTGCCATGGACATTAAAAAAAATAATAAATAAAGTAGGTCAATATGCTGCTATACTGTTAGCTATTAGATAAATAGATCATTTCAATTATTTGTTCTATGATTATAACAAATTTTACAGATTTTCATCAAATCCATCCGTGCCATCTTGTCAGAGTTGCGTGTCAGTAAAATACAGGGCTTAAAGGTCTGTAATACAATTAAATAAAGATAGATTTATTTTGTAGTGGAATTTTCTTGTGCAAAAATGTCCTGTCTCCGGGTCAAAACAGGTCATTTCCATTTCTGGCATATTTTCTGATAGGTTTGCGCTACAACGATAAAATTATTGTCTAATTATAAATAAAATTCGAAATGGCAGAACTTAAAGGAAAGATCCTTGCCGGCAAAGTATTGGTAGAGCCGAAGCAAGCAGTTACAAAAACAGCAGGTGGAATCATCATCCCTGACTCAGCGAAAGAAAAACCCCTTGCAGGTACAGTTGTACTGGTAGGAATTGCAAAAAAAGACGAAACAGTTGAAGTAAAGGTTGGAGATACCGTTTTCTACGGAAAATATTCAGGAACCGAATTGACAATCGAAGGCAACGACTATCTTCTGATTTCACAATCTGATGTTCTTTTCATCGCTTAGTTAACTGATTAATTTATTGATTATTACAATTATTTAAAAACATTGAACAATGGCAAAAGAGATTCAATTTAATATCGATGCCCGCGAAAGGCTCAAAAAAGGGGTTGACAAATTGGCTAACGCTGTAAAAGTAACCTTAGGGCCAAAAGGCCGCAACGTAATTATTGAGAAAAAATTTGGTGCACCTATGGTGACCAAAGATGGAGTTACCGTTGCAAAAGAGATCGAACTTTCGGACGCTTTCGAAAACATGGGTGCGCACCTTGTTAAAGAAGTGGCTTCAAAAACTGGCGACGATGCTGGCGATGGTACAACCACTGCAACCGTACTTGCACAATCTATTATCACTGTTGGTTTAAAGAACGTAACTGCAGGTGCCAATCCGATGGACTTAAAACGCGGAATTGACAAAGCAGTCCTTAAAGTTGTAGAAAGCATAGCAAGTCAAGCTATTACAGTTGGTGACGACTATAGCAAGATCGAGCAGGTTGCCCGCATTGCTGCCAATAACGACGCTAGCATCGGCAAACTGATTGCTGAGGCTATGGAAAAAGTTCACAAAGAAGGTGTGATCACCGTTGAAGAAGCCAAAGGAACCGACACTTATGTTGACCTTGTAGAAGGTATGCAGTTCGATCGCGGTTATATCTCCCCCTATTTTGTGACCAATACCGAAAAAATGTCAACCGAAATGGAAAATCCTTTCATTTTGATCCATGACAAGAAAATTGGTTCGATGAAAGAATTGGTTCCAATCCTCGAAGCAACCCACCAATCTGGCCATGCTTTGATGATTATTTCAGAAGACATTGAAGGTGAAGCTCTTGCTACACTTGTAGTTAACCGTCTTCGTGCCGGTTTGAAGGTTTGTGCTGTTAAGGCTCCAGGATTTGGTGACCGTCGCAAGGAAATGCTCGAAGATTTGGCTATCCTTACAGGTGCAGTTGTCATTACCGAAGAAAAAGGGATGAAACTCGAAGATACAACCCTTGAAATGTTGGGCCGTGCCGAAAAAGTTACCGTGAACAAAGAAACCACGACCATTGTCAATGGCGCTGGTGATGCTTCCAATATCTCTTCACGTGTTTCCCAGATCAAAAAACAGATCGAAACAACAACATCCGATTACGATCGCGAAAAATTGCAGGAGCGTCTGGCTAAATTGTCAGGTGGTGTTGCCGTTCTTTATGTAGGTGCTTCTTCCGAAGTTGAAATGAAAGAGAAAAAAGCCCGCGTTGACGATGCCCTCCATGCAACCCGCGCCGCTGTTGAAGAAGGTATTGTTCCCGGTGGTGGTGTTGCTTACCTCCGTGCCATTACTGCCCTTGAAGGTTTTGTTGGCGACAACGAAGATGAAACAACCGGTATCGAAATCGTAAAACGCGCTATCGAAGAACCAACCCGTCAGATCGTTTTCAATGCTGGTCTTGAAGGTGCTGTTATTGTACAGAAAATCAAGGAAGGTACAGCTGACTATGGTTACAATGCCCGTCTCGATGTTTACCAGAACCTTTTTGAATCTGGTGTAATCGATCCAGCAAAGGTAACCCGTGTTGCTTTGGAAAATGCAGCATCTATCGCTGGTATGTTCCTGACAACCGAGTGCGTAATCGTTGACGAGAAAGAAGAAAAAGGAGCCATGATGCCTCAGGGCGGAATGGGTGGTGGTATGGGTGGAATGATGTAGTCCATAAACCCAATATATAAATCAGCCTTTTTAAGGTTGAATCATTAAAACCGACAGGAATTCCTGCCGGTTTTTTTATTACTCAATGGAAGAATTTTATCTTTGCAGCTCAAAATTTTTCATGGATCTATTAACTGTTATTATTCTTGCCATTGGCCTCTCGATGGATAGTTTTGCGGTCTCAATCGGATGTGGCCTGGCAGAGCAGAAAATTTCGTTCCGCCACGCTGCGAGGATCTCTTTCTCCTTTGCTTTTTTTCAGGGAATGCTTCCTGTTGTGGGATGGTTCTTGGGAACAGGAATAAAGGAATACGTCGAAGGATTTGACCATTGGATTGCCTTTTTCCTGTTGCTGTTCTTAGGTGGCAAAATGATTGCAGAAAGTTTCAATCGCGATGATGAAGGTGGAATGTCCAATATCTATTCCTGGAAACACATTATCACACTTTCGATTGCGACAAGTATAGATGCTTTGGTGGTAGGTTTCACTTACGCTTTAGCTTCAACGCGCAATATTTTTGGAGGTGCTTTGATTATCGGCGCGGTTACATTTTTCTTTGCTATGCTGGGAATTAAAATAGGCAAGGATGTGGGCAGTTCGCTTGGTCCAAAAGTTGAATTAATCGGGGGTTTAATTCTGATTGGAATCGGGATTAAGGTTTTAATCCAACATTTATTTTCAATATGATAAACCCTCAAGGTTATGCCATCCTTGAGGGTTTATTTCTTTCTATTTTGCGATTAATCCTTCGAGTTTCCCATAAGTACTTTCAAGGCCCACAATAAAATCACTTTTAATTTTGCGGTAATGCTGTTTTACCAAGGCTGAATTTGCTTTGCCTTCCGGATGGTTGGTACGGTCGAGCATTGTATTGTTCAGTATTACAGCTTCTTCAATGATTGATAATACATTCAGGTCTTTCTTGTCATCAAATGTTTCCAAAAAGTCGATACAATCACCGATTAATTGAGAGGTCATCATCCCAATTTCTTTTTTTAAACGTCGTACACTTGCCATTTCCTTTGTTTTTATGTGAAGGCATCTTTTAATCATAGGGTCAACGATGCCATATTGCCCCTGGACTTATCTTTATATTGTTCTAAAACGCTTTTGTGCTTTTCCTTTTCTTCAATTTATCCTTGAGTTTCTGGGCTTCCAATTCTTCGTCCACAATCTTTTTACTGAAATTGTGCTGGGTTGGCAGCGTCCAATTGTCCTTGTTTTCCCAATTCGACCTAACCTTTACAACACTAAGATAATACATGACCTCTTCTGGTTGGACCCTCTTTTTCAAATCGCCAGAATCCCATTTACCATTGCCATTCCTGTCAAAGATCGCTTTGATCAAATATTTTCTTGGTTCGAGGTACTTAAAAGTTACCAAGCCATCTTTTAATACTGTGACAGATTGAATGACCTTCTCATCTTTTTCATCCCCAAGTAGCTGTATAATAGTGGGAATTGTGACATTTTTGATATTCAATATGATTTTGCCGTAAGCCTCTTCCTCCTTGGTTTTGAACTCCTCTTTCAATTTTTTGGAATAGATACCATAGATATTCCCGATAGCACCCGAGTCGATCGCCATTTTATAGTTTGTCCCATATTTCCATTTATGCTGTAAATGATACCTTCGTTTATTTAGGGAATCAATTTTAAGCCTATACGATATGGATTTGAAAAGGGTATCCACTTTTTCAAAAAGTGATATTTTCGTACTGTCAAAAGTTGAAATGGGTTCAGGTGATTCAATTGTTATGTCACGATAGACATCGAATCCTGACCTGGCATTGGTACCGATAGGGAAGGAAAGTATCTCCTTTTCGATTTTGTGCCGTTCCTTTCGCTTGTTTTTATTGGCTTGCATAACGTCGGTAAAAAAAAGCTTGATCGTATCATTCTTGACATAGAACTTCTTTAAGCTATCTTGCTGAATATAAGAGAGTTTAAATATTAAAGTATCCCTATTGTAAACTGTTGAATCGGTCAGCCAAATCCTTATGGAATCAGATTTTACCGACTTTTCGGTATAATTCCAACCTGGCTTAGCTTTAAAATTAATCGGCTCAATATTAAAAGTATCGGCAACACTTTGCGTGAAAAAAAGATTGACAACTTTACGGGAAGGGTGTTCGGATTTGTCGAGACGTAGGTTAAAGAAGTCCTCCCCAAACCGTAGAAGGTAGAGCGGATCGGGTGAGAATTTGGTTTTCCCAAAAATAAGAAGGGTATCATTACCCGTAACAACGGTGTCCCTTTTAGCCAGGAATTGAGCGGAGGGGATCACCAAATTATCTATAAAGGAGATTGAATCTGCCCCAGGTGTGAACTTCCGGTTGTTGTCAATGTCGCTAACACCATAAACCTGAAAAGTATCGGCTGGTAGATTCGTAACAGCAAAAAAGCCCTTTGAGTCAGTTTTGGCAATAAAGTCGGGTTTTGTCTTATAAATCAATGTATCTGATCTACCTTTATACAAAAATACATAGGAGTTGGTAACAGGTTCCAGATTAAATGCGTCTTTTACAAATCCTACGATCCTAAGCGTGTCGAGTTTTGGTCCTGTCGAGAAAGCAATTCTCAGGTTCCTTAACGGATTTCTTTCGTTGTTATCCGAAATACCATCTTTGAGGTCAAGAGAATAGGTCGTATTTGGCTTCAACTTCTCATTCAAATCGATCACCAAGGACTTCCCTTTCGTCCTGAAGACAGGTCGTTTGGTGGTTGGCGGTGAAACGACAAATTTTTCGTTAAGCCCTTCAACTACTACAAATTCATTGAAGTATAACCTAATTTTCTGATCGGTATAATTTGTCTGATTGAACGATGGGCTGCTTCTGATAATAAAAGGTGGAATGGTATCTTTTAATCCGCCACGGGGCATGCCGATATTGGCACACGAAACGAAAAAAGAGAGATAACCAATGACAATAATTACCAGATAGATTAATTTATTTGCCAACCTATTCCAATTTATTATTTGTAGCGTGTGTAAGTAACGTTAAATTCAATTGGTAAGGCACTTTTGGCCCCTTTCAAAACAACTCTCCTCCCTGAAAAGTTGCGCTCGGTAGAAACCAGGTAAAATCCGTTATTGTGCATCGCTGTACCATCAGTATTCAACCCTTTCATCAGTTTCTCCAAATGTTGGGTCACGTTAAAGGAATATGTTGCTGTTGTGGCATCAAAATATCCGCCATAATAAGTACTTGAAAGCTCGCTATCTTTAGGAAATTCTTCATCACCTGAATCCGTAATAACTTTCAGGTACAATCTGTCGGGCATATTGTAGCGCTTGAAGTCGCTCATAATTGTATCGGCATGGATGATAAGGGTTGCCTTATTGATAATATAATTCGTGGAATCCTGCCATTTGGAAAGCGTAGGCACCAATATTTTTGTCCTGATCCCCCCGGTAGGTTGAACATATATAAGCGAATCGGTACTGGTCTGGGTATCCAAAAATTGCTTGAACCTTGCACGGGTATAATCATGGACATATCCAGCCACATTGGCCGAGTTTTTCGAAATCCGGTATGCAAAACCAAGTGTATCTTTATAGGCATCATGATAATATAAAACAAGCGAGGAAGATGTAGGGTCAATGCTTACAAGTGTACCCTTCCTGCTGATTGGGGCAGACTCTACATACAAACCCTTGAAGATATCCATGAACACATCATTGCTTATCATCTTTAACGAGTCAACACTTAGGAGTTTAGTTCCAAAAGAGTTGTTCAAACGGACACTGATTACTTGTTGAGTTGTGTCGGCCAAAGTGGAATCAGTCCTTAATTTAGGTATAAAACTGCCACTTCCAAGAGGCTCATTTGAGGCTAGATTTTTAATATTGAATGATGAAAGATATTTTGCATCATAGTTCAGGCTATTGGTCAATTCGTAAACCTTAAAATTCTGAACGCTAACCGTGTCCCCATAGATAATTTTGTAATACATTCTTAAAACAGTGGAATCAAGGATGGCGCTTGGATCATAATCTGGATGATAAGGAAGCCTGAACTGGGCAGCAAAAGATGCATCGGTACGCCCGAACAATGGATCATTGAAACTACCTAGTAAATTGTATTTGGGACGGTCAACCCTTATTTTAGTATCAGAAAATGGATTGGTTGAAATGGTGGAGACATCCTGATAATACTTTGTTTCCAAAACTTTAACGCCAGGCAACAAATTAATTCCGAGGGTTTGGTCACCCTTTGTACATCCCCAAACAAGCACAGAAAATAAAAGAAGCACCCCAATCAGGTTTTTCAAAGCAAAATATCTATCTTTCAATGTGTTATACTTTTATTAAAATCAGCGAAAATTATTAAAAAATATTGTAAAAATCGAAATAGGAATTGATGTAAGCTTCTTTTGACTGATAATCAAGAAACGGTTTGCCCGAAGCTTTCATATAATCCTCTAATTCCTTATTGATGCTTTCACTCCCCTTTGTAGTTGCGTCAGAATAATCAATTGCCAACTTCCCAAAATTTACAAAATTTGGATCTTTGATCACTGAAATCTCATTGATGTCAATTCCATCCTCTGCAATTTTTTGGGCCATGTTGCTATTCAACGGACTGTTGTAGTGATCGTCATAAACCGTATAAATTATTTTCGCATTGGCAAACAGGGGGTTGTCCTTGTAAGTTCTTTTGACAAATAAGGGTACCATTCCAGTAAACCAACCATGACAATGAATAATATCGGGCGACCAACGCAATTTGATTACCGTTTCCAACACGCCCCTGGCAAAGAATATTGCCCTTTCGTCGTTATCATCGAATTCTATTCCCTCATCGTTGGCTATTGTAAACTTTCGTTGAAAATAGTCCTCATTATCAATAAAATAAACCTGCATACGAGCCGCCTGGATAGATGCCACCTTAATAATAAGCGGATGGTCATTGTCGTTAATAACCAGATTCATACCAGAAAGACGGATCACTTCATGAAGCTGGTTCCTCCTCTCATTGACACATCCGAAACGGGGCATAAATGTGCGGATCTCTTTTCCTCTTTCCTGAATACCTTGCGGAAGGTATCTTCCAATCTCAGAAATCTCAGATTCAGGTAGATAGGGTGTGATTTCCTGCGAGATAAATAAAACCTTCTTCTTTTCCATTGCCACAACTTAAATATTTTGCAAAAATATATAAAATATACTGAATATTCAATCATTTCTCTGACCGCTTACTAATAAGTAATGTTGAGGATGTTAAAGTTTGGTCATTGAAGTTAAACAAAGACCTTTTATTGTGTTCACATTTTTTGTTCCTTTGCATTTAGTTTATTCATAAATGGAACTTTATACTACAATTGCATCAATTAAGGAGGCCCTGGAAATCGGACGCTCTAAAGGTTTTACTATAGGATTTGTTCCTACCATGGGTGCCCTGCATATAGGTCATTTGTCACTTGTCGAAGAGGCAGGTAAACTGTGCGACATCGTGGTCGTATCTATTTTTGTCAATCCAACCCAGTTTAATGACCCAAATGACCTTGCCAATTATCCCAGGACACTCGAATCGGACATGAAACTCCTTTCACCCATACGTTGTGATTGTGTTTTCGCACCTACTGTAGGGGAAATGTATCCCGACCCGGATCAAAGAAAGTTTGATTTTGGAAATCTTGAGAGGGTCATGGAAGGCCGTTTCAGACCAGGACATTTCAATGGCGTTGCACAGATTGTCAGCAAACTCTTTGACATCATAAGACCTAATAAAGCATTTTTTGGTCAAAAAGATTTTCAACAATTGGCAATTATTAATGAGCTTGTCCGCCAGAAGGGTTATCCAGTCGAAATTATCCCGTGTCCCATCGTTCGTGAAAATGATGGTCTGGCAATGAGCTCAAGAAACAGGTTATTGCTTCCACAATATCGTGAATGTGCACCACTGATCTATATAACACTTCTTGAGGCCAAAAAACTTTCTTCAAAAAAATCAGTTGAAGAAATTCGTGAATACGTTGTTGATCAAATAAATGGTTCAAATTTACTGGAAGTTGAGTATTTTGACATTGTCGATGACCGGTATTTAACATCTATTGAGAACTGGAGCACTTCAGGTGGAAAAATTGGGTGCATTGCCGTTTTTGCGGGGAAAGTGCGACTTATCGACAATATTATTTTTGACCTATAAAAAAAGCAGAAATGTTCATAGAAGTATGTAAATCCAAAATACACAGGGCTACCATTACCGGGGCCGATCTTCAATATGTGGGAAGTATAACAATCGATGAAGACCTCATGGATGGTGCCAATCTGATTGAAAACGAAAAAGTCCAGGTTCTTGATGTCAACAATGGGGAACGCCTTGAAACCTATGTCATCCGTGGGGAACGGGGCAAAGGGGAGATTATCCTGAATGGACCGGCAGCCCGCAAAGTTTCGGTTGGAGATGTTGTTATCATTGTTTCATATGCTTCAATGGAATTTGAAGAAGCAAAACGGTTTAAACCAAGAATAATTTTTCCGGATACGGATACAAACAGGCTTGTAGGATAGAACATTAGCACTCAATTAGCAACAATGCAACCTTATACAGATTCAATTCTTTCTGGATCGTCTGATAATACATAAAAATAATCCCTGTGTCGAAAGCTAAAACCACTTTTGTTTGTCAGATTTGCGGAATTCAATCCCCAAAATGGATTGGGAAATGTACTTCATGCGGTGAATGGAATTCTTTTGTGGAGGAGGTTGTTGTAGAAAGAAAAAATACAAATTCCCTTGTAAAAGGAAACCTGAAACCATTGCTCTTGTCGGAAATTGATCTTGATAAACAATCCAGGATTGTTACAGGGAACGATGAATTCGATAGGGTTATCGGAGGTGGTATCGTACCGGGTGGGTTGATCCTATTGGGAGGCGAGCCTGGTATAGGCAAATCGACTCTTGTTCTTCAGATTGCCTTGCAGATGACACAATTGAAAGTCCTTTACATTTCAGGAGAAGAAAGTTTGCAACAATTAAAGATGAGGGCTATCCGGTTAGAAGGGAAACAATCGGGGTGCTTGTTTTTATGCGAAACATTACTTGAAACGATCCTGGCCCACATCGAGCGTGAAAAACCCGACCTTGTCATTATCGATTCCATACAGACAGTTGCGACAGAAATGGCTGAATCATCACCTGGTAGTGTAACCCAGATCAGGGAATGTACTGTTGGGATTATGAAGGTTGCCAAATTAAACCAGATTGCAGTCATCTTAATCGGACACATTAACAAGGAAGGAAGCATTGCCGGCCCAAAAGTTCTGGAACATATAGTAGATACAGTGCTTCAATTTGAAGGGGACCGGAACTATCTTTTTCGGATCCTGCGTTCCGTAAAAAACCGTTTTGGGTCAACCTCAGAATTGGGGATTTTCGAAATGCGACAGGATGGGCTTCATGAAGTTGTCAACCCATCGGAAATGCTTTTGTCATCACATAATGAT
The DNA here is from genome assembly GCA_903927965.1 of uncultured Bacteroidia bacterium. Taxonomy (GTDB): domain Bacteria; phylum Bacteroidota; class Bacteroidia; order Bacteroidales; family Prolixibacteraceae; genus JAAFHB01. Next base: position 20,344 of record CAIYPA010000305.1, read on the forward strand.
GGACTGAGTGGTACAGCTACCGCAGCGACAATGGAGGGATTACGTTCATTTCTGATCGAAGTACAAGCCTTGGTAAGCTCGGCTGCTTATGGCAATCCACAACGGTCGGCAACCGGTTTTGACCTGCGACGGATGAACATGCTGCTGGCAGTTCTTGAGAAAAGGGCGGGCTTTAAATTGATGACCAAAGATGTATTTTTGAATATTGCAGGTGGCTTACGTGTGGATGATCCTGCAATGGACCTTGGCGTAATAGCAGCCATTCTATCATCTAATTTTGATGTGGCCATTAATAAACAGATTGCCTTTGCCGGAGAAGTCGGATTGACTGGAGAAATAAGACCGGTAAACCGGATCGAGCAACGGATAGCTGAAGCCCAAAAACTTGGTTTCAAAGAGATTTACCTTTCAAAATACAACAAAGGAGTTGATTTTTCACGGTTTGAGATAAAAATCCATCAGATCGACAGGGTGGAAAAAATGATCAGGACACTGTTTTCATAAAATAGGACGGGATTCACGAATGTGAATCCCGTCCTATTTTTACGGTAAAAATTGGTCAATATTCCCAAAGGTCTTGTTCGTAATTGAAAATCGAATTTTTAATCCTTTCCGATTCCAGAGCAGCATATTCGCCGGTTGCATATGCCTCAATAGCCCTGTTGTTGTACATGTTCTCTTCCTTAACGATGTATCCATCAAAACGACGGGTAAGGAAAAGATCATCAAAACTTAAATTACGAGATCCATTAAACCCGTTCAGCGATTCTTCTTTGGCTAGCAGCCCACGTATTTCAGGATAATTCACCCAGAAAAGACGTTTGCGGACATATTCAGGATCTTTTGGATCCTTTTTATAAACCCTTATTGGACAAATGCCCAAAATCCGAACCTGCAGAGTTGATTTTTGTTTGTCAAAATACCACACCTCTTTAATTTCCAGCTGTTTCACCTCCTGTGTAGGTAAACCGACTTTAGCGATTGAGTCATGATCAAGCCCGGTATTAATGTCGGTCACTTTAATAACTTTGGTTGTATCCCCAAATTCGTTTTTCGCTTGACTGTATGTAATGGTCTGCTTGAATTCGTCTTCAGCCGCTTGTGCATCAAAGGCCGTAATTGTTTTTTGCTCAATTCCCTTTAATAAGATATTGATAAGGTTTTTACGGCCTTGAATTTCTTTTGTGGGGAAATAAAACTGCTGGTTGGATTTTTCACGCAGGTCGATCAAACGCCAGACAGTTCTGGACCAAACTACATCAGCTTCCCGTACAGCAGGAAGGGGGGCTGGCTTACGCTCTTTTGTCGTATTCTTGACATAAGCACTTTCAACGACCCTCACCTGAGCAGAGAGGCTGATCCCAATATAAATTAATGTTATAAGAAAAAATAGTTTTTTCATCTTAGTTAATTTTAAAGCTTATTGTTGGTAAGGTACGCGTTGTTCCATCATCGCCTTTGACAACAATGCTCTCAATGTACAACCTATTACCAATATTTAACCCCTTCATCAAATCAATTTGATCCTGTGTGAACCGGTTTCCCTTTGCTGGTTTATCGACAATAAATCCACCCCTGGAAGTTGAGAGGTTAAAAGATTGAACGGTAAATTTCATTTCGAAATCAAAATCGACGGGCATTCTGGCCAAAACACCTTGCTGGGCCAACAATTCAGTTTTACTTATTGTGCCATCGAGCTTGCCTGCTACATATGCCAGTGGATCCGGAACCTTTTTCACGCGAAAAGGGGTACTTCCGATTAATTTTGATTGTCCATCGATCATCGCATTCACTGTGATTCTGGATTCAACACCAACTTTCTCTGGTCGAACAAGATATCCGTCAGAACCTTTTTGGATCGTTCCGTTGGTAATGGTAGGAATCAGATTGTTAGCGGAAATCCCTGGAACCGAAATAGAAACAGGATTGTCAAGCCCCATATAAAAAACATTCATTTTAGTCGGTGAAACGGTCATCGATGGTTTTGCCACTTCATATTCACTTTCAAAAGGTAAGGAAATGATTGTACCGTCTTGTTTTTTGTAATCAATCCGTCCATTGAATTTGTTCTTACCTTCTACATTTGAAGTGATAAACTTATAGACGGATGCATTTATTTTAGGATCAAACGGCAACTTGGTACTGCCTACATAAACATCCGGAGTGACTGTTGCATCGACAGCGGTGAGAAAAATTTTCGCCTCATAGCTATTGCCCGCCAGGACATAATTTGAGGTGGGCAAGACTACAGCCTGCAAATTATCAAATTTCATAGCTATTGCGTCCTTTTTACCTGAAAGGTAGTTGATCACATCAGATTCGGTATTTCGAAGGTCACTTTGCATCTTCGACATTAAGGTGATTACAGCAATCAACGGATACCCCAAAAATTTACTGTCTTCCCATGTTGGGGTACTACCATCCTTTGTAACTGGTTTAGACGTATCAAGACTTATTTTGATAGAAGATATCAGAGCCTGCCCTGCCTTTGAGCTATCAACTACCGATAGTAAGGCATTCCGATAGGATTCAATTGCAAGCCTTAATTTCATCCCATTTTTTTTGTTGATCATTAGATTCGGGGTGATATTAAGGTCGCCTTTTGAGGAAATATTGTTGATATCGCCTTCCTCCCCATCCACAGCTTTTACAAGTACCACCTTTAACGAATCTATATACCGGTAAAGTGATTCCGCATCAGCCTTCACTTTAAGTGATTTTTGGTAGTCGGCTTCAAATTTTTGCTTGTTTACAGCAGTTTTTGCTTGAAAATCACTGTAAACAAGTTGGTTTTCCGAGTCTACATTTTTAATGGTCTGCACAAAACTCTGATCAACTACAGCAAATGCATTCAGTACCTCCTTGTCAACGTTGAGTGCCAACATTGCAGTCAGTACGAGGTACATGACATTGATCATTTTTTGCCGGGGAGTTTCCGGACAGTTTTTAGTTCCCATGGTTGGATTAACCTTTTACGTTCATAGCTCCTAGCATGTTACCATACACATGGTTAAGTGCTTCGAGGTTTTTATTCAATTGCTCTGTCTGTTTCCTGTATTTCTGTGCTTCTTCAAGTGAGCTATTTACGATTTCCGTAATTTTTGAATATCCATCAATTGCTTTTGAAGATGAATCGGAAACTCTTTTAACGTTTTGAAGATGTAATTCATATGAAGAATTCAAGGCTGACAAACTTGAATTGAGATGGGAAAGCCCGGAACTGTAAGTTTTAGTATGCTCGTCAATTACGTTGATGTCCTTATTGACAGATTCGGTAAATGCTTTATATGATTTTGTAAGTTCATTGCCCGTCTGGGTAAGTTGTTCGTTGATCTTTTTTGAAGATTCAGAAAAGGTCAGTGCAAGGTCGCGTGATGAACTGGTTAAAATTTGGGCAGATTTATCGTAAGATTGGGACAGTTCCTTGGTGGATCTTTCAAGGTCATTGGTAGAGTTTTCAATCAAATGGGTAGCCCTGTTGTTGGTTTCCTTAAATGCGGAAATTGATTCAGAGGCAGAATTCAAATTTGAGACAAATTCGCCAGCAGCAAATGTTGCACTCGAAATATCAGCAATTCCGCTGGCAGTCTTAGAGAAGTCCAGAAGTCCCTTTTTAACTTTGGCCAACAAATCAGAGGAGATATCGGCACTTTTAAATACATCATCAACTGTAGTAGGCTTTTTCGTAATCCCCAACCGGTTTAGTTTTTCTGTTTCTTCATCTGGAACATAGGCTTTATCAAGTTCCGGATAAACTCTTTCCCAATCACTTTTGGTAGGTATGTCCAAGGGTGGTTCCAATGCTGAAATAAGAAAAATTACTATTTCCATAGCCATACCAACGAAAAGAGCGGCCCCTCCTATTTCCCAATGCTCCAATTTACCTAACGCTCCGAACAAAACAATTGCGGCACCCACGCTATAGACCCTGTTAGTCCAGGCTTTCCATTTTTCCGAATGTGCCAATTCTGCCATTCCCATAATTGCGAAATTTAATTTTTTTGTTATTTTCTAGACTGTAAATCATCCCCAAAAGTTGACCTGACACAACGAAAGCCAATATAAGATTTTGAAGTGTCCTGGTATTCAAATGTTCGGGTGCCGACCTGAATAAAATAGGCAATATCTTTCCATGAACCTCCTCGGATAACTTTCCGTTTCATGGCAGGAGGATCAGTAGGTAGGGCATTTTGTTCAAAATTAGGGTTTAAGTCGTGCATAAAATTATAAGTTGACTCATCATAAGCTGAAATTGTCCACTCGGCCACATTACCCGCCATGTCGTAAAGCCCATAACCATTTGGATCATAAGTTGCTACACGTACAGTTGCCTTCCCTCCATCGTCACTATAATTTCCTCGCATTGGTTTAAAATTTGCTAAAAAACAACCTGTTTGAGAGCGGGTATAGTACCCTCCCCATGGATACATTGAATTGTTCAACCCACCACGTGCGGCCAATTCCCATTCCGCCTCTGATGGTAAACGATAATCCTGAACACCAAAATCACCCCTTTGCGAAAGATTAAAATTCTTAAAGTTTGTACGCCACATGCAGAACGCCTTGGCCTGTTTCCAGGTCACACCTACAACCGGGTAATCATCATAACCAGGATGTGAAAAATACCGGTTGGTCAAAGGTTCATTATATGCATAGGAAAAATCCCGGATCCAAACCAAAGTGTCGGGATACACATTAACGACTTCACTCATAACAAAGCTTGACCTATTTGTTATAGGTACAACTTTACCAGTTAGATCGATCACAGTCCCCTGATAACTTTGCGAAGTAAAATTATAGGCATTCTGAAGACGTGCAGCCTGTTGAAGGTCAACCCAATTGTAAATATAATTCAATTTCCGTGGATCGATCTCCTTTTTTCCAAGGATCCTATCGTCTCCCTGATAGTACATCGAATCGAGGGCCTTGGTATATTTTGGATCCAGCCATCTTATTTTTCTGTTCCAATCAATAATTGGGGGGTCAATTTTGTTTCCCTTTCGATCTGCTGCTATCTGATAATTTTCAAAACCTTGAACCCTGGCCAACATTTGACGTGCAAGGGAATCCCGGACCCAATATACGAACTGCCGATACTCATTATTTGTAATTTCAGTATCGTCCATCCAGAAGGTGGCCAAATCAACAGTGCGGGTCGGAGCCGTTGCATAAGCGACATCCTGGTCACCTGGGCCCATATTAAAACTTCGTCCCGGTATCATCGCCATACCAAGGGGGGAAGGTTCAAAATATTTCCCCCGTTTTTCCACACCTGTCAGTTCCCCGTTACTGCCTTTTTGGCAACTGACTAACAGGAGAATAGCCGATATACTACCTAAGAAAAACAATTGCTTCATAGTTCGTTTAAATATGTTGTGCTCAACAATTTTTTCAAGCCAAAATTACAAAAATCTTACACTTCTGTATGCATGAGTACGTTTTTTGTTTAGTAATACAGAATAAGAGAGGAAAAATTCATGTGATCCGCCATTGTACCTTGACAATGCTGATGTACTGATGTCATATGAATAACCAAATTTAATTCCATTCCACAATTCTGAACCAATAGAGACAATGATCGCATCCTGAATACGATATCCAAGTCCCCCCCAAAACCGGTTATCGTACTGCACTATCAAATTTAAATCAGACTGCCAGGTTGTTCCTTCAGTCTTTAAAAAAAATGAAGGCAGGGCAACAAAACGTTCGTCAGACATATGAATTGTGTAACCTCCATTAAAATAATAATGTCTTCTCAAAGAATACCTGCCAGACTCATCAAATGACAAAATCGCCTGGTTTATGTGCTTTACCGATAGGCCAAGGTAATAATCTTTATGCTGATAATAAAGTCCTACCCCAATATCCACAAGTACACCGTTTGCCTCACCTGTTGGAAGTGCCGGATCAGAAAGATTGACCAAATTGCTCCCATCAATACCAGTCATATCAAGTTTGAGGATTTTATTCATTACTCCGAGCGAAATTCCGGAACCCAATATGCCATTGCCAACTTTTTTCCGCCATGAATAATTCAACCCAACTGAAATGTTTTTTTCAAAACCTATAACATCGCTCAAAATCGATAACCCCAAACCATCATTTTTGCCAATTAGATTGAACGCTCCATCAGTATTGAAAACAATTGTAACAGGGGCACCAGGAAAACCAACCCATTGATATCTATTTAACAATGAGAGATTTATAAAACCAGAAGACCCTGCAAAACCCGGATTTACTGTCAATTGATTAAATTGGTTTTGACTGAACTGGGGATCTTGCTGTGCTTTGACAGCGAAATTACAAATAATTAGCAATATCCACAACAGTAGGACCTTATCCAAATTAATTTTTATCCATCCGGCAATATATTTATCTTTATCGTTCATTATAAGTAAGGTAACCATTTGTTTAGGATTACATTTGACATTTAACCCTAAAAGGAAACAAATATAGAATTTTACTCAATATAACCTGTCGAAATATTTCCACCATCTTTCAGGAATCTCATTTTGGCATGCTTTGTGGTAATCTTTCCTGGAACAGGGAATCCTGACCGGAAAATTAGTACAATCGTCAGAAGTCACTTCCATCCACCATCTGTGAGAAACCGGATGCCTTAAAAAGGATATTTCATCTTCTAAACCATCGATAGCCACATGATAAGCTTCAAAGTCTGTCGCTTCATCCACAGGTTCTGAATCGAGCCGCTTTGAAATGCCATTGATAAAATACCAGCAAATCTGGGCAGCCATCATGGCACCGGAAGTTGAGACATCAATTGACGGAGCATAGCCAAATATTCCAAACCAAACAGGCGATGTGGAAATCCCAGAATACCACGATATCTGACAAGCTTCCTCACCAGTCAGCCCATTAGGTGACACGCGATACTGACCGGGAGCATCCGCCGATTTCAAAGCTCCAAAATCAAAACTTACAAGGTTTGAATTCCGGATCAGTGGCTCAATCTCTTTAGGGTCAGATCTCATATTTCCGAGGGTAATGATCTCCCCATTGAAGCCTTCAGCAAAAAGTTCATGGTCATTCTGACCAAGAAAATAGGACTGCCCTGCCAATACAGTCAAAGACGTGCCGGTGGGAAGGTTGTTGATATAGGATTCATCAGTTGGAGAATCCTCTGCAATTGAATTATCGACCCTGTCATCCACTATGATCAACTTAGATTCCTGAACGTTGAACCCTGTAACAATTGGAACGGTCACCTCCTGTCCCCCACCCAAAATCAGGACAGGTAACTTTAATGCAGACAATTCCTCGGCAACCATTTTAACAGCTGCATAAGTATCTTTCAAGGTTTTGCCACGACGAACATTTCCAATGTCAAAAATCCTGATCGCGGGAGAGAATGTAGCAAGTGTATAAAGATACCTCCTGATGGCGTCGGGCGCTTCTGCCACATCATGGCACAGCGATCCCCTACCTTCAGGAATGCCCAAAATAACTACACCGGGTAAATTGTCGGGATCCCAGGCCTGATTTTTAAGATAATGGCCCAACTGATCCGAACTCCCCCTATATTGTTTTACAACCTCCAGCTCTGCAGCTGGGATAACCAGTTCGTTTAGCATTTGAAACGAAATAATTAATTTGCTTTTAATTAGTAATTTCGATTATACCCTTTAAAGTATTATTTTCCGCGCTTTTTATTTGTTTTTGGCTTGACTCCTTCGGATTCAATTATCATTTTACAGTCAGCGAATGACAATGCCTGGACATCTGTTCCTTTTTTAATCTTATAATTATCCTTTTTAAAGGAAATATAAGGACCCCAACGCCCTTCCAAGATACGGATCTCAGGATCTTCACCAAACGTTTTTATAACTGATTTGATCGTATTTTCCCTTTTTTCCTCTATTAATTCGATTGCCCGTTCAATTGTTACCGTAAGGGGATCATCGATATCTTTTTTCAATGAAACAAAATTTCCATCGTGGCGAACATATGGACCAAACCTTCCAATCCCTACAATCACTTTTTTACCCTCAAATTCTCCAAGGTCACGTGGCAACTCGAACAATTTGATCGCCTCTTCCATGGAAATGGTCTCAATGCTCTGTCCTTTCTGAAGGCTTGCAAATTGGGGTTTTTCATCACTACCCTCAACTGCTTCACCCAATTGAACAAAAGGCCCAAACCTTCCGATTTTGGCTGAAACCAATTTGCCTGTGGCCGGATCTTGACCCAAAATCCTCTCACCCCTCGCTCTTTCAGAATTAGTCAAGGCATCTTCGATTTTGACATGGAAAGGCTGATAAAAATCATCGATCATCCGATTCCATACCAATTGCCCTTCTGCAATCTCATCGAACTGTTTTTCGACAGAGGCGGTAAAATTGAAATCGACTATAGGTTCAAAATACTTAACTAGAAAATCATTTACAACCAAACCAATGTCCGTTGGGAAAAGCTTTGATTTTTCCGCACCTGCAATTTCTGTCTTTACCTCTTCCCCGATCATTCCATTCCGTAAGATTAAGGTAAGAAAGGTACGTTCTACACCTTCCCTATCTTCTTTAACAACATATTCGCGTTGCTGAATGGTTGTGATTGTTGGGGCATAAGTTGATGGACGACCGATTCCCAACTCCTCAAGTTTTCGGACCAGGCTTGCTTCAGTATATCGTGCAGCTTTTTGTGAGAACCTTTCAAGTGCCTGAATATGATCTGGTAGCAACTTTTGATTTACAGAAAGTACCGGAAGCATACCCTTTTCATCCTCATTACCACTCTCATCATCGGTCGATTCCATATATACGCTTAAGAATCCATCAAACCGAAGAACCTCCCCCGAGGCTACAAACAGCTCGGTTGCCTTGGAAACGGTAATGTTTACCGTTGTCCTTTCGATTTCCGCATCTGCCATTTGCGAAGCCAGGGTCCGCTTCCAGATCAAACTATAAAGCCTTTGTTCCTGTGGTGTCCCTTCAACCTCCTCCTGATCAAAATAGGTTGGACGGATTGCTTCATGAGCCTCCTGAGCACCTTTTACCTTGGTCTTGTATTGGCGGATTTTTACATATTTTTCACCATACGATCCGATTATTTTTTTCTTTGCCGCGCCGATAGCCTCATTTGACAAATTCGTAGAATCTGTACGCATATAGGTTATTTTCCCAGACTCATACAATCTTTGGGCCAACGACATTGTAAGCCCTACCGGAAAACCAAGTTTCCTGCTTGCTTCCTGCTGAAGCGTTGATGTTGTAAACGGTGCAGCAGGCGATTTTTTCGCTGGACGGGTCACAATATCTGCAATTGTGAAATCCGAACCTTTACATTTTAAGAGGAATGACTTCGCGGCTTCAGCTGTATCAAAGCGGTTGTTCAATTCGGCTTTAAGCAGTGAAACCTTTCCGTTCTTTTCGGGAACTAAAAATACAGCGTTTACCCTGAAAAATGGGACGCTAAGAAAATTGGTAATCTCCCGTTCACGATCTACAATCAACCTCACTGCGACAGACTGAACCCTACCAGCTGACAATGAGGGTTTTACCTTTTTCCATAAAACTGGGGAGATTTCAAAACCAACCAATCTGTCGAGAACACGACGTGCCTGTTGGGCATCGACCAAATCTTTGTTCAACAAGCGCGGGTTTTCGATGGCTTTCAAAATAGCCTCCTTCGTGATCTCGTGAAAAACGATCCGGTTTGTATTTTTGGGATCAAGGTGAAGCACCTCCATTAAATGCCAGGCGATTGCCTCCCCTTCGCGATCCTCGTCCGATGCGATCCATACCGTTTTTGCCGATTTGGCACATTTTTTTAAGTCGCTGACAACCTTTTTCTTATCTTCAGAAATAATATAATTTGGTTGATAATTGTTGTTGATATCAACTCCAAAGTCCTTTTTATCGAGGTCTCGAATGTGCCCAAAACTAGACTTGACGAGAAAATTTTTTCCTAAAATTTTCTCGATTGTTTTCGCTTTTGCCGGCGACTCGACTATTACCAGATTCTCTTCCATGCTTTTACAGAGTAGTATTGGTGCTTCTAAAATTTTTGCAAAGTAAAGAAAATCAAAACCTAAGTTCAAACTATTTCAACAAACTTACCAGTTGGGAACAGGAAATAAGAACAAAAATAGCAACATAGATTCACTGATAATCAGCTATATACGTCCTATAAATAAATTATTCGTTTATCCTTTATTTTCAGTGGACAGGAGTTTTTTTCATAAGAAAAAATTCCTGATATTCACGAAAAAATGAACCATTTAATTCGCAAATATCAGGAATTCAGATAATTAATAAATAATATCAAAATCTGACCATTATCGCCCGAACAAATCCTTTTTGTTACATTACTTTAAAAATCCGAATAATCGGTAGGATTAAGCAACAAGATGACAGATTTTGATACTGTATGTTTATATTCTTCGAGTGCGGAAAGCTTTTTCCAGTCGGGATGGTTCCTGAATGCATCCCAATGGGCGTTGTGCGCGGCCATGTCAGAAAAAGTAGTAAGGTACATCAGGTTTGGCATAGTAGGACCCGAAATAACCTCAGCATAGAAAACTGCGTTAAATTCGAGTGTTTTAAAAAGTTTTATTTCCCCACCCTCGTTGAACATCTTCACTTTCTTAAGAAACAAGTTCTGGGTTGGACCTTCATAACTTCTTAATTCATAAATTCTTTCTGAAGGTTTTGTCTGATGCTTCGGAATAGATATTTCAGGGGCTCCAGGGAAAGCTTTTAGAAGGATAGATTCCTTTCTAAAAAAAGGAACATTGTCCCAAGCTGCATTCAGGAAATCAGCACCAGATGACTGATATACTGCATCATTGGCAAGAGTTGCATTTAGCTTTTCAAGTTGATCAAGTGAATTTAATGAATAGACTATGTACACCTTATTTTTATTGGCTGTGTCACTTGGAATTGGCTTTAAAACACCCACATTTTTAATACCAGCCCTGTGTAGGGCAGGCAAATATGCGTTTTTTAGGTAACTGTCAATCTTTGCTTCCTGATCTTTCCCACTTAACTTATAAATCTGAATCTGATAAAAATCTCTACCACCTGCCACTCCCAACTGAGCCATAACGATGAGCAGAATGGCCAAAAGGGAAAATTTTCTGAATGCTTTTTTCATTTTTTATGATTTTAAATATTGAATAATGATGTGCAATCTAATTTTTATTGTACTTACCGTAATAACGCTGTTGCGCACCAGATTAGAGGTGCCTGACCGTGTAAATCACCAACAATTCTCTTGCGTTGAAGGTAATAATCGTGGTCATTTTTAATATTGGTACCTTCACAAACTTCGGTCAACTCGTCATTCCCGTTGATGAAGCCAAGCAGGGCGAGCCAACCTTTCCGTGCCGCAACACCGTAAGTTTTCTTATCAAGCCAGCCATTTTTAACACCTGTGATCATGGCATATGTAAACATGGCAGTACCGGAGGTCTCCTTCCATGCTTCTGGATCATCAATGATCTGCCTCCACATCCCTTCCGGAGTCTGGTATCTCAATAAAGCAGCCATCATTTTATTATAACCGGTCATGATCTGATCCCTGTTGGGATTGTCTTTAGGCAAAATCCGAAGAATTTCGGCCATCCCTACTGCCATCCATCCATTTCCTCGTCCCCAACTGTAATGGGTCTCTGGGGAGTGATAAAATAATCCATTATCAAGCTGTATCTTATTAATATACAATACCATTTCTTTGGCAGCCCTGTTAATGTATTTTTTATCGCCAGTTGCACGATAGGCCTGAGACTGAACAGCAGTGATCATGAACATATCATCAATCCATATCCTTGTCTGCCAAGAAAAGCCCTGATCGGCCCAAACCTTATCTGCTGGTTTGGCATTCTCCGGAAGTTTCCATTGTTCATCGGCATAGCGTAACCCCAAATCAAGGTATTTTGATTGTTTGGTCTGAAGATAAAGTTCCAGTGCCAGCGAACCGAAAACATTGTTGTCCACATGGTTGGGCTTTGGAAGGAGATTTTTCTGGCTGTCGAACAAGGGGGCAAACCTGGATTCAAGCCCCTCAAACAGTTTTTGATCATGGGTGATCCGCGAGAACCATAACCCTCCCAACCATGCACACACATCAGGATAGGTTATCTGGACCGGAGGAGTATAAGGATGTGTATTCCCATAACTGGAATGGGGCGTGTTCAGAAATTTGACCACAATGCGTTTTCCAACTTCAGCCGGTGATGAACCCTTGGGCCAGTGTTTCAGGTCGGAACTATTGTTTTTTGCGTTCAATTCTAAAACACTGGATGACAATAATATAAAAAATGCAATGCGAAAAATGTTCATATGTTGCGTTTCAATTCTTAATCGGCCCTAAGCAAGATCCATTCGTTGATCGTAGGTTCCTTTGCTTCAACAATTTTTAACCTGAAATAACGGGCAGTCACAGTCTTAAATGATGCAGTTTGACCAGTTCCATTCGTTGTTACAGCCAATGCGACGGCCCATTTATCTCCTGATTTGTATTGGAGTTCGAGTTTCTGCCCCTTGTTGTCCCATGGATGCCATGGTTCAACGACAGAAAACGCGCCAATTGCAGTTTCTTTACCAAGGTCAACTTCGGCCCATTTGTCCTTATCTTCAAAAGTAGGTTGCCATTTGTCTTTGGGATTGCCATTGAAAAGATTTTTTGCTGAAGTCCCTTCTTTTTCGGAAGAGGCAGTTGCTGTTTTACCAGTTGTCGGCAGGGGCAATACTTCGGGGGCTCCATTTAATTCAACAACAACAACAGAAGCAATCGGATCGGGGGCATTGCCAACAAGGGTAATCGTATTTTTGGAGGTTGTCTTTTCGACAGAAAGAGATTTTTTTGGATCTGAAAGCAAATAAGCCTTATTGACTTTGTTCAGAACCGGAATAGAAATTTTCCCATCTTTTGGCCAGTCAAAAACATGAAGATAAAGTTTGTTCCCTTTTTGGGTACACCTTCCCCACGGCAGATAGCTGAAAGGACTTGCAGTAGTTCCATAAATGGCTTCTCCATTTATTTTCATCCACTTTCCAACTTCCTGAAGCCGTTCAATACTTGGTTGCGGAATTAATCCTTCTTGTGTAGGACCAACATTTAATAGATAATTTCCACCTTTGCTGACGATGTCGATAAGGGTCTGAATAATCACCGTTGGTGATTTCCAGTTGTTGTCTTTTGATTTATACCCCCAGGTATCGTTCATGGTCATACAGGTTTCCCAATTCCGGCCAGGAAAGCCAGTCGCCGGAACAAATTGTTCGGGAGTTTCGGTATCACCATTGTAACCGCCACCTAACCTGTTATTGGTGATCAGATTGGGATATTTGCTGATCACAGGCAGAAATTTCTCGGCCCGTTCTTTTGTCATGTCAGTTGGGGTATCCCACCAAAGAATGTCCACCTGTCCATAGTTGGAAAGGATTTCCTGAACCTGGGGAACCGCTATTTTTTCAATGTATTCGTCCATAGAGCCTTCCTGAGCCTTATCCCATTTGCCGCCACTGGCAGAACCGCCGTTGTTCCAGTCCTGAGCCTGTGAATAGTAAAATCCAAGCCTGATCCCAGCCTTATGGCAAGCTTCGGCCAATGGTTTCAGCACATCTTTCCCATAAGGGGTTGCATCCACAATATTCCACTTTGATGCTTTGGTCGCAAAGTTGGCAAAACCATCATGATGTTTGGAAGTGATCACAAGGTATTTCATCCCTGCATCCTTTGCCATTTTCACCCAGGCTTCAGGATTGTATTTCACCGGGTTATATTCCTTTGCATAAGCCTGATAAGTCGCTTTGGGAATCTTCCCACGGTTCATGATCCATTCACCGATACCTTCTACATCTTTCCCATTGTAAACACCTGCAGGAACAGAATAAACTCCCCAATGGATGAAAAGTCCAAATTTGGCTTCTTTCCACCAATCCATCTTGTCAGGCTTTGTTTGGGCAAACACATTGATTGTCAATGCAATTGCAATAATCAATAAAATATTCCCTTTCATAACCAATTGTAATTTTAAAGATTCTCACCGAAAGAAAATCCCTTGCGCGCCGGTTCTTTGATGTAATTGTCCAGCTCGGGATGATTGGTAACCTTCATATTTTTGGCATCGTATTCGATCCGTGTATTAAACCTCTGGGCCAATACGCCTGTCAGCGACATCTCGACCAATTGGGTGGCATAATCAAAATTGGAACCAGGGACTTTTCCGTTTTTAATTGCATCAATCCATTCACGCTGAGGGTTTTCCTCAAATGTTCTTGGAATTGTTTTCTCTGGAAGCTTGGTCTGGAAGGTTTCCCATTCACCTTTTGGCATCATCAATGCAGGGGTATTCGGCCTACCGCCTGTGGCGAGGCACATTTTGTCACCTACCATGATCATGCCACTTCCCGGCAACTTGTCGGTGTACCATTCGGGGCGAACTTCTGGTTTAAGGCCACCTTCGTACCAATGCATTTTAACCGGTACCTTGTTCCCGCGTGCTGGAAATTCCCAACGCATGATCGCCTGGTCTGAAACATACCCATTGTCGGGAACAGGTGATTTGAATTCTGCCTCAACAACATCGGGCAATCCCAGATCCAATGCCCAGAAAGGGGCATCCAGGGTATGACAGCACCAATCGCCCAATTCACCATTCCCAAAATCAAAATAACCGCGCCAGGTTTTAGGGGCATATGTGTTGTTGAATGGTCTGAAAGCGGCCGGTCCAAGCCACAAGTCCCAGTCGAAACCGGCTGGAATGGGTTGTTCCGGCGGTGGAAAACTTGCTGGTTTGTTGAAATATTTTGTCGGGCCAAAGTCAGGCCCGTCAAACCATGCTATAACTTCGGTCACATTTCCAAGTAAACCAGCTTCGTACCACTCTTTAACCTGCCGTATTCCATTTGTGGCATGACCCTGATTGGCCATCTGAGTTATCACATTGTAATGTTTGGCCGCTTTCCTTAGTGTACGCAATTGCCAGATGTTGTGTGCCAGTGGCTTCTCGCAGATCACATGTTTCCCCAATTCCATAGCTGCCATTAATGCCGGGAAATGGGAATGATCAGGTGTACAGACCATTACAGCATCAATCTCCTTGTGCATCTTGTCGAACATGACCCTGTAATCTTTAAACCTTTTGGCATTGGGCATCGCTTTAAAAGCATCTGCAGCTCTGTTGTCATCGACATCGCACAAAGCAACAATGTTTTCATTCCATGTCGGATCCTTCTGATTGATCAACTTGCTCCAGTTGCTTTTCCCCTGTCCACCCACGCCAATGACAGCCACATTCAGGCGGCCAGAAGGGGAACAACTCATCATATTTGGAATGAATACTGCCCCTGCACTCAACAGAGATGCCGATTTGATAAAATCTCTTCTTGTTGTTCTCATCAGTTTATAATTTGTTATATTTTAAGCAATTACAGTGTGTCTTGTTTTGTATCCGTACGATCCGAAAAAGAAAATGATCACAAAGCATAACAAAGGAACAATAAATCCTAGCTGCATACTGGATACATCGGCAATATATCCCATAAAAACCGGGCATATTGCGCCGCCTACAATTGCCATTACCAGATAAGATGAAGCCTGCTTTGTTTGGGCTCCCAATCCTTTAATACCTAATGCAAAAATAGTTGGGAACATGACCGACATACAGAAGTAGGTCACAAAAAGGGCGATAATTGAAATCCAACCCAAATTGGCGATTACCGTACCCATGGCAACAATATTGACCAAAGCATACGCTGCAATCATACGGTTGGGTTTGATCCATTTCATAAGGATACTACCCGATACCCTTCCGAACCAAAAGAAGAAAAAACCGACTGATAGCATATAGGCTGCTTTTTCAGGTGTAATCGCAGGCATGGTTTCGGTGACATAATTGATAAAAAAACTGTTTATCCCTGTTTGGGCTGCCACATAAAAGAATTGGGCTACCACGGCAAAAATAAAATGGCTTTGCTTCCAAAACGGTTTGGTGATTTCGCCGACTTCATGGTGCACTCCTTCTTCCTCATTTATCTCAGGAAGCTTGGTCAGGATAAATAACAAGGCCACAAGGAGAACAAAAGAACCGATGATCATATAGGGCAAAGCCATCGATGAAAATTTGTTCGCTCCACCTGAAGTGTTTCCAAGAATCAAAAGGCCACCAACAGTTGGACCGATCATCCATCCAAGTCCGTTAAATGATTGCGAAAGATTAATTCGTTGAGCAGCACTGTGTTTTGGTCCAAGAACCGTGGTATATGGATTAGCAGCCGTTTCGAGAAAAGTAAGCCCGCAGGCGATAACAAACAAACAAAGGAGTGTAAACTGAAAGGTCTGTACGTAAGTTGCTGGGAAAAACAGGAATGCCCCGAAAGCATATAGCAAAAGACCGGAAATAATCCCTTTCCGATAGCCAAATCTTTTCATAAACAATCCCGCAGGAATGCCCATCAGAAAGTACCCTCCATAAAGCGCTGCCTGGATCCATCCTGAGGCAGCCTTTGTTATTCCCAGTATATCCTGAAAATGTTTGTTCAGCACATCGAGAAGACTGTGTGCAAAGCCCCAGAGAAAAAAGAGGCTCGTAACCAAAATAAAAGGAATAAGATACGATGTACCGTCCTCACTTTTAATGAGCGAAACTGATTTTTTTTCCATATGAACAGTTGATTTTAAAGTATAGGAGTAACCCCCTTCTTGAGTATAATATTTCCATATTTTGCTGTTTCTCCAGTCATTACAACGGCGAAAGCACTTTTTGCCCTTTCGTAGAATGCAAACCTTTCGACCCTTTCGATGGGCGCAGCATTGGGATTTGTACGATGGATGCTTTTCAAATAACCCTCTTCGACAGTCGGGTCGAGAGTATCGCCGGGAACGGCAGCCATCATCGCAAGTGGCTGTGGTACATAGGCATCCAATTCAAACAGCGGAAGGACAGCGGCAAGCAGGTCCGCAATTTTTAGCCCATCGGCACGTAAAACACGAGGGTTAAATGTTTCACCAGGGAAATGGGCATCGGCCAGTACAATTTCGTCGCCATGGCCCATTCTTGCCAATACGGCAAGCAATTCGGGACTGATCAGAGGGGAGATTCCTTTTAGCATAGTTATTATGAGTTTGGGGTCAAATATAAATGTTTATTCCCGTTATTTTTTTTCTGCCAAATATAACAAATGATACTTTTGTGAAGAAATTTGAAAAAAGATGAAACGAAAAATAAGTTTGTCATTTCTGCTTTGTGTCTTCGTGTTTTGCTACGTATTTTCACAGGATCGGCCATTGGCCCTGAAAAGCTGGCATGACAATAAATTCTCGATGTTTATCCACTTTGGGGTATATTCCGAACTTGGGGGAGTCTGGAACGGTCAACCTGTCAAAAATGGTTATAGTGAACAAATACAGGCACATGCAGGAATCTATTCGGATGTTTATGAAGAGGTGCCGTCCCGTTTCAACCCCACCAAATGGAATGCCGATTCGATTGCTACCCTGGCCAAAAATGCAGGAATGCGCTCAATCGTGATTACCTCAAAACACCACGATGGATTTTGTATGTACAAAACTGCAACAACCCGTTTTAACATAGTTGATGCCACCCCGTTTAAGCGTGATGTAATCAAAGAGTTGTCTGAGGCCTGCAAAAAGGCTGGACTTAACTTTGGCCTTTATTACTCGCTGATTGATTATAGGTTACATCCCTGGACAACCCACAATGCCAATCCGATTACAGCCGACCACCATGAATACAACAAGAAACAGATCACAGAATTGTTGACCAACTACGGCCCCATCTCTGAAATGTGGTTCGATATGGGTTCGCTCACCTCAAAGCAGAGCCATGAAGTTTATGACCTTGTACACAAGCTGCAGCCAAATTGCATGGTTAGTGGTCGCCTGGGAAACAATGCTTATGACTTTTGTGTGATGGGCGACAATGAATATCCTGATTATAAGATAGATGCTGCCTGGCAAACTCCTGCTTCGATGTTCAATGAAACCTGGGGTTACCGTTCGTGGCAAAAAAGGGAAAACGCACCTGCCAAGATGGACGAAAAGTTGCTCAGTTTGTTAAAAGTGGTCAGTCGTGGCGGAAATTATTTACTAAATATTGGTCCCAAAGGGGATGGGACAGTAGTTCCCTATGAAACAGAGGTATTAAAAGGAATGGGGCAATGGCTTCACAAACATGGGGAAGCCATTTACGGCACAAACGGCAACCCGTTTCCGGAATCCTTCTCCTGGGGAGAGGTGACGACCAAAGATAACCATCTTTACCTGATCCTGTCCGGTAAACCAACCAATACGATCGTTTTGCCGGGAATTTCTGGGAAACTGAAAAAAGTGGTCTTGATGGATGATCAAAAATCTGTTTTCAAAACAAAGACTGAAAAAGGCAACCTTGTCGTCCCCGTTTCGGAAGGGATGTTTCAAAGCCATAATATTCAGGTAATTGCAATTGACTTTGATGAAAGGTATCTGCTTCAACCGGAACAGTTGCTCACTGGCAAAACGGTTACCCTAGATTTTCAGGATGCAATCAAACATTACAGTTACTCGTGCACCGATTATTACACAAACCACAGAAGTGTGGTGAAGGAGTCCTGGAATTTCAGCAGGAACCAGAAGAATGCTTTTCCTGTTATGTTTTATTCCGATGAAGAAAAAGGCAAAGAAATTGAAATCCAATGGAATAGGAAATCAGAAGTTGTTAAGCTTGACGGGGGTGAAAAAGTTGTACTTAATGAAAAACCGGGGAAAAGCACATGGGGCAACCGATATTCTTTTACTCCTTATCAATCTGATTTTGAAGGTTCACCTGGACCTATCGTCTCAATATTGGATCCCAATTCGGGTTGGGGAAGAAACAAGGAAAGAAAGTGGAACCTGATTACCGGATGGGAAAATGGGGTTGTCGTTTCAAAAGATTCCAAACCTATGGAATCATTGTTTATCCTGCAAGAGATCAACGCTGATCAGGATCAAAACCAACTCATCGAATTGCAAAGCGGTAGTGGTGTGATGGTTTGGCTGAACGGCGAAAATCTTGTGAAGCACAACAATCCAAAGGCCAGCAATTTGAACAAGGAGATTGTGCTTTTGCCTTTAAAGCTTGGGAAAAACCAGTTGCTGATCAAGTTTTATAACCGGTCCGATTATCAATTAAGTTATGGCATCAACAATTCGATTCCACAAGCCATTTATCGGCAAAAACTGTCGCCCCGGGACTTTACCGGGATAAACAACTGTGAATTGAAGTTGTACAAACCGGAAAGCGAACATCAGCCGATCAGGATGAACAATGTAAGGATTGTTCTTTAAGATCATAAAGTATTCATATATAGGTTATTACTAAATTAAGAAGAAATCCATTTTTCCCAAAATGGGAAGTTGGATTTCTACTAACATGCTGAATAATAACAAATAAATAAAAATCCCCCTTGGTCCCCCTTTTTCTAAGGGGGAGAACCTCCATAGTTTGATCAGGTGCTTTATACAACGAGAATCTTACTTTTCCGGTCTCCCTTCTCCATTTATTTCAGTACGAGACACAAAACTTTTCTCATAAAATTAATACTTATTTGATTTAAATAATCGTAATTTCGTAGTTGCGAATTGCAAAAAGGTTTTCTGTTTGAGAAATAACTAGGATCATGAAAAAAACATTGTTGACCTCTGTTTTAATGACGATCGTTCTAACAACCTTCGCTCAATTACCCCTAACCTTTGGCTTTGGTTTAAAAGGGGGGATAAACGCAAGTGTCATAACTAACAGTGATATGTCCACTGGAAGTATAATCCTCAAGAATGATCCGAAAACTGGCTTTCAGTTTGGTGCTTTTGCACATTTAGGCATTAAAAAGTTCTACTTGCAGCCCGAATTGTTTTTTGTGAAAAAAAATGGCTCAGTTCAGTTTGCTTATTCAGGTTCAAACTATTACCAGAATCTGACTATCAATTCGGTTCAGATTCCGGTTTTGTTGGGTATGAAAGTTTTCAATTTTAACGTAGCTTCATTACGTGTTTTTACCGGGCCGGCAATTTCAATTGCGATGAGCAATAGTTATGTCTCAACAGCTAAAAGTAATATTGTCTCAACAGCCATAAACAATAATAATGTACCAACATTAAATACCGTAACTTCCAATCAACAATATCCCATGTTTATTGGTTTGATAAGAGATGGTGTTGTGCAAACAACAATTAGTGAAACTCAAACTAATGGTAATTTGCCAGCTGCTATTATTGTACCTACCGATGATCCATTTTCCATTAAAAACAACATCTGGGATTGGCATTTGGGACTCGGTATTGACATTGGTCCATTGACCATTGATGTCAGAAAGGAGTGGGGCATAACCAACGTTTCTGATGGGACAATTACGAGTTCAAATGTTGGATTCTCTTATAAAGCAAATTACCTGACCTTTTGTATAGGGTTTAAATTCAACTAGTTTTAAGTTCACCTAGCCCCATGCCCCCTGCCCTTATCCTAGGTCCAATGCTACTATTTCATGATCCGAAACCTGTGGTACATCCAGAACTACTTTTCCATTGCTGACTTCATATTTTGGGTTTTGCCCCTTAACGAGCAATTTAACACCTTTAATTTTGGTTCCTTCAGGGATTTGAATGGAAACCTTTAAATCGACAGGGATCAGCTCGCGGAATGGCCCCTTCATCATCATTGGGTTGGTGAGGTTCACAAGATGCACTGCTATAGAGCTTTGCTGACGCCAGACTGTAATGTCGATCACGCCAGGCCCTTCAACTGTAACATCCTGATTTTCATTAAGTGCCCATAAAATCGTGTTGCGCAACAACTTGCCATGATCGACAGACATGATCTGCCAGAAGGTCCTGTCAATATCTCCAGGAAAATAAGCAACACGCCCTTTACCAATTTCACGAAGGTAAAGACCGCAAATATTGGTATCAGGGACTCTTGGATAGACATCTTCCATTGGCAGGTCGGGATACGAAGGAATCAGAGTAACCGGCTCAGGGAATTGTGTTTTTGGCAGCACCTTAACCTGATAAATTGTATTGATGATCCGGTAGGCATCTTCAAGTCCCTGTAATACAGGATGAAAATGGTTAGTAACAGGATCATTTTTCAACCTTAGATAGCTGTTTTGCATGGGTCCTTCAACTTTCTGGTCATAGGAAATGCCAAACAAATCGTTCAAGCCAAAATCTTTGCGTTGTTTTCCATTTTCATCGTAAAGTGATGTTTCATAAGTTGCTACAATGCTTCCTCCACTTTTTGCAAAATCACGGAGCTGGTCACATTGTTGGTCAGAAAGTGTGGAAATATTGGAAAGGACCAGTAGTTTAAAGGATTTCAAATGTCCGGCATCAAGCAAGCTCGAATTGACCATCTCAAAAGGAATACGGTTTTCAATCAGCGCATGGTACATCCCCAATGAATGGTCGCCACTTTTTTGCTGCCAACCTTTGTTCCCATAGTTTGGATCCTTTTCCGAAAAAACCAAACCCACCCTGGCCAATGGGGCAATGTTCCTCAAATAGCTTTCGTTTTTGTAAAATACTTCATAAATTTTGGCGACTGTTTCAAGCCACCTTTTATCGTACAGGACACCCGAGAATTTGGTGAACCAGGGCCTCATTCCATTTGCCACACATTCTGCAACCCAAACCCTGATTTCAGCTTCGCTCTGCACAGAATCCTTCCAACGGTAGGGTTCTTCAACGCCAACACTGAAAATCCCTCCCAATGGTTTCATTCCGATAGATGCCCTCAGCTCTTTGGCCACTTTGCCATTCGACCAGGGTGGGATCACACCGCTCCTTGCCTGGTGATCGGTAAAAACAATATCAGAAAGTTTTCCTGTAATCACCTTGTCGGGAAAACCATTCGGGATAAAACGTGATGTGGATTTTTGCTTCCGGATCACCCCATCCCACAAAACCCATAATTCCTTAAGCCTGAATGTATTCCATTCATTCCATTTCTGTAGGACAGGATCGAACTTGTCGGAGCTGCGGGGTAGTTCGAGTCCTGAGAAATCTTTGAAGTTTTGTTTGCAGTTTTCGCAATAACAAACCCCATGTCCAGCCCAACGATTCGAAAAGATGCCATCCGGCTCGTACCGCTCCATAATCTCCTGATGGACAAGGGTCATAAACTCAAAATTGTAAGGACCCAAGGCACAGGTGACCCATAAATCGGGATTTGCCCAATGACGCCGTTTTTCACCGTTTGCGGTTACTGCGATCCAGTCGGGGTGGGCATCGTAAACATTCTGCCTGACGGCATGTGGATCGGTGCGTGCCATTACCGACATGTCCATTTTCCGGCAACCTTTCACAAGATATCCAAATGGGTCAGAACTCCCCAACCAATCACTGCGGTGGTGCAATGGAACATCAGTGGGATAATAGGCCACAATTCCGCCGGCACTCAGGCAGGCAGCATCGGCATGTATCCGTTTAAAATAACTTAACCAGAAATCGGGATCGAACTTGCCTGGATCGTTCTCAACCAGTGTAAGTTGCGCCCAACGCATAGGACGGTTGTACCAGGTTTCGTAATTTGGAACCAATGAGTTGGCAATTGAAGAAGTACCTGCTAAAGTGAGGGTGCTGCCGATACCGATGGTTTTGATAAAATTTCGTCTTTTCATCCTTTTACAATCTGGTGCTTTTTAATAAAATCAACGTCGATCTCCACTCCCGAACCAGGGCCAGTAGGAACTTTGATCATTCCGTCTTCAACTTTCATAGGCGAGGTGCTGCAATTGTAAACGACATCTGTTTTCAATCCTTTGAATTCGTGGTAGGGCAAAGCATTTGGCAGGGCCGAAACAAAATGGATCATATACAAAAACCCAAGTCCGCCACCAGTCATATGCGGGGTACATTTCTTGCCAAAAGCAGCCGCCATTTTTGCCACCTTCATTGATCTGATCATCCCACCAAAATAATACAAATCGGGTTGGACGATCTGAAGTCCATCATTGGCGATCAGCCAACGGAAACCATGAAGACTGTATTCCTGTTCGCCACCTGCAACCGGAATCTTCAAGGCATCCGCAACCTGTTTGGTCTCTTCATACCAATCGAAGGAGACAGGTTCTTCAAAAAAATCAAATTTATAGGTTTCCAAAAGTCTGCCAACACGGATCGCCTCATCCACAGAGTAAAAGCCATTTGAATCGGCATAAAGTACCATCTTGTCACCGAAGGTCTTGCGAACCAAAGGGATGATTTCCTCGGTCCGTCCTTTAGGACCAACTGCATGAAGGTCCTCTGTCCCAAACATCAAACCGCCGACTTTGATCTTTAATGCCTTTGCATTGTACTCGGCTACATCCCTGTTGATCAGTTCCATTGATTCCTTAACAGATTTTTCCCGGTATTCAGTCGCCTGATAGACAGCTATTTTTGGATTATGGATCGTTCCGATCAATTCCCCGATCGACTTTTTGGCAATATGTCCCATCATATCCAGGATGGCAAATTCGATCGTTGCCAATGGGACGCCCAAAGCCATTCCGTTCAACCGGAAATTGAGCTTATAAACAAAGACCCTTTCGAGGATCAGGTCTAGATCACGAGCATCTTTGTTGATGAAAAAAGGTCTGAGTAAGTTTGTGAAGATCGGGTACTGCGACCGAAGTTGCCCGCTGTGGCCAACAGAAATCCCTTCTGCACCATCCTTGGACCTGACCTGGCATAGAAAACTATCTTTAAAACGCAACAATTCAAGTGTTTCGATAATTACCGGATTTGGGAAAAACTCTTTTTTGAAAACCGGTTGTTGCAGGATTTCATCAAGTTGGACATAATTGGCATTGAGGACTCCCGCATTGCTACCGGAAGACTCAGAACCAATGGAGTTGAAAGGTAATGTGGCAGCAAGTCCGCCTGTTAAGGCAGTTCCAAGAAATTGACGTCGATTGGATTTCATGACCGTTAAAATTAGTTTGGAAACAAAGGTAGGATTTAACTTGGAAGGGAATTGGGGAAACAGAAAAAAAGCGGCTGGCAGTTGGCTTCTGGCGGCTGGCAGTTCGTGACAGGGGGAAAATTGCGGCTGGCGGTCGGCTTCTGGCTGTTGGCAGTTCGTGCAGGGAAAAATGCGGCTGGCTGTTCGTGCTAGGAGGATGAATGGATTTCCAAAATTAGCCCCGGAATCGGATATTAAAAAAAATAGCCGATGTTCTTTGTTTGGCTGTGGCTTTGCGGCGCAGAATAGATTTGATCTTTGGGGGAAATCCTGATTGCGTCGCTTTGGTGTGCTTGTTACCTTTTTTACTAAGGTTAGGGAAATAGGAAAATAAGGTTTTAAAGCGATTTTAAACCTTATTTCTCCGTTGTTTCAACCTTAGTAGAATGGGGTCATCGTACGAAAATAACCTTATTGACCTTATTTTCACATCTTTAATTTTAATCTCGCGTATATTAAAAATTTAGAACCTTGATCAAAACTGACGAATAACAGGCGGTCGTAAGAAGTCAATTCAAGCTAGGAGTAGCCAGCTGCTAATTGCTAGTCACCAGGCGCCAAATGCCAGTCGCCAGCCCCTACCCGATCACCACCACCTCATGATCCAATACGAAACCAATTTCAAAACTGCACCACCCATTATTTAAAGTTGATTTTATAACCTGCATAGATACAAGTAGTTGCAAATTTTTGAAATTGACGTTTTCCGGCAACTTTACACTGACTTTCAAAGGTCCTACCGGTATAAGTTCGTCAACAGGTTGCCGCCAGGTGCCGGCACTTGTCAGGTTCACAATATGCAAAACCAATCGGTTGGCTTGTTTGTACAAATGGCAATCCAACAACCCTTTACCTTCAACCTTGAGCGGGATATTATTCTCTTTGGCAACCCATCTGACTATATTTTCAATAAGATCCCCATGGTCAGGAAGGTTGTACCTGCCAAATTGCCGGTCGAGGTCGGCTGGCATAAAAGCAACACGGCCACCTCCGGGCAATATGTTTAAAATCAGTCCCGGAATATCTGTTTTTGGTGTTCGCATCCACGACTTTTCAGGCGGATACATTGGGAAAGAAGGGATAAAAGTTGCCACGACTTCAGTTCCCGGATCGGTCTTTATGGCTTCCAATGTCCCACCAAACGAAAGGATATCAGTCTCTTCAAAACCTTTAAGAACAACGTGGCGTGCTCCGGTAACCTGAGGTTCCGTTCCATTTTTTGGACCATCAACTTGTCCGCGCAACTCGGGCGAAAGACGAAGGTAAGTATGTGAAGTATCACCCGCATTCTTAACGCGGATCTCCTCTGTGATGATTTTATCTGGTTCAATCACATGTGCTCCAAACAGATCGCCCAAAGCATAATCTTTTCGCTGATCCCCCAATTCGTTAAAAAGACTGGTTTCTCCAGTGGCTATCAGGCAACCTCCATTTTTCACAAATTGCTTTACACTTGAAACCTGTTCATCGGACATTGCAGCAAGATTGGGAAGTACCAATACTGAGAACTGTTTGGTATCCCTTTCGATGTAGTCGGCATGGACCGGAAGAAATGGGATCCTTGCCCTGATTAAGGCTTGCGTCATGCCCCGCCATGGCAATTCCACCAACTGTTCGGTGGCATCATGCCCATAGAAATCAAAATTCAGTTGCGACCAGACAACACCTACCGTTGCCATAGGTATTCTATTAATCAGGTAATTTTCGTTTTCCTTATGCCAATTGAAGATGGGTGCCGCAGTATGGTATGCCCGGCGGTCTTCGTGGTACGCCCCAATGTGGTGCCACCAGGGTTGGATCCCCCCAGCGATCCCTTCGATCATCCACAATTGTGATTCGTGCAACGGTTTGGCCGACAACCTGAAAGTTGGCCTTCCCATCTGGTACAGAGCCATACTTTCGGGGATCAGCTTTTCCCATCCCAAAAGCCCATGGATCATTTGGCCAACAATGCTGTTTTGCTGAAAACCATCGGAATCGCTGCGTGACTGACTGTCGAGCATAATGATCCCGGCACGTTTACAGATTTCTTTGTAATCGCGGAAACTTCTCGATTGACCACTTATTGAGCCACTGTTCATTCCTGCCCAGATGCAATCCGTGCCTCCGGCAGTCCGGGTAACTTTGTTGAACAAGTCCCAAATTTCGAGGCGACGGTCGTAATTCCACCTGATCCATTTCTTGTAGGTCGGGTCGTTCCAGTTTGCTTTGGTCGGAATACTTTTGCCAGAACGCTTTAAAAACCCCGTTTTGCAATTCTCACAGTAACAAATCGAACCACGACCCAGGCCACTCCAGCTATTGTCGGTAAATCCTTCAGGGTGGTACAATTCGATGATTTCGCGTAATATATTGGGAATATGCTCGTTATAATAAGGTCCATTGATACAGGTCACGTAAAGTTCCCCGTTCCGATAAGGTTTTCCGTAACCATCAATGGCAAACCAATCGGGATGCGCTGTATAGAATTCTTCATGGACACTGTTAGAATCCATCCTGGCAAAAACAGCCAGGCCATCTTCATGGGCTGTTTTGCACAAATTGCCAAACAGGTCAATCCCACCCAGAAATTGCGACTGCCGGTGAAGGGGCACTTTGCTTGGATAATAGGCTACAATTCCACCGGCATTGACGATAATTCCCTGAATATTAGTTGTTTTCCAATAGTTCCGCCACCATTGGATGTCATAATTGGCTGGGTCCTTTTCGGTAATATTGGTTTGTCCCCAACGGGTCACCCTTCTGTACCATGGGGTGTTTTGTTCTGATGAATTATAGCCAACTTCCTCATTTGCATGGAGTCCATAAATATCGGTTGTAGCAATAGTGCCCGCTGCAACGACAGATTTCTTTAAAAAAGACCTTCGGGTTTCACTAAAATTGGATTTCATGGAATCAAGTTTATTGTTTTTCAACTCAGGATTGCTCATAATTGGTCAATTGTTGGATATGGATGAAATACGATCGTGAACGATTTTTATAGCATCAAATGTAATTCTTTGTATAAAGTAAAATGAATTCCAATAACAATAATCTAAGCTGCTCCAAAAGACAAATAATAATCTAACTGTAATATATTAAATATCATTATATTACAAACACACTTCAAATTATCCCAAAGAAAGCGTACCTTTGCGGCGAAATTAAAAGGATCAGAATGACAACATTTGAAGGATTTGGGATTGGTAAATCAATTTTGAAAGCATTGGATGAGATTGGCTTTACCACACCAACTCCAATTCAGGAACAGGCAATCCCCGTAATCAAGTCGGGAATGGATATTTTAGGGATTGCCCAGACCGGCACCGGCAAAACGGCAGCCTATGTCATTCCGTTGTTGATGAAACTGGTGAAAGCCGAAGGGAAAGAGCCACGAGCAATTGTCCTGGTTCCCACACGCGAGCTGGCCATTCAGGTCGGCGAAGATATTGCGGAATTGTCGCAATACACAAATATCCGTCATGCAGCCATTTACGGAGGCGTTGGTTGGACCAAACACGCTGCACTTTTCGAAAATGGCATTGATATCATAATTGCTACACCTGGACGTTTGTGGGAGCTTTACCGTGCCGGGGCATTTGCGATGAAGCAGGTCAAGACCCTGGTTGTTGACGAAGCAGACCGGATGCTGGATATGGGTTTTATGCCGCAATTGAACCAATTGTTCGAGGTGATCCCCCCAAAACGGCAAAACCTGCTTTTCTCCGCTACATTCTCCGAACGCATTGAAATGATGAGTCATGAATTCCTAACTTTTCCCACACGTGTGGAGGTTGCCCCATCTGCAACCCCAGTCGAGAAAGTCAAACAATATTTTTACCGCGTCCCCAACTTCAGGACAAAGCTCAATTTCGTCAATTATCTACTCAAAGATGAAGAAGAATTCAAAAGAGTCCTGATCTTTTGCAGGACAAAAGAGAATGCCGAAGATGTCTATAAAGTGATCCACCGGAAAACAGAGGGTGAGGTCAGGATCCTCCATTCCAACAAAGCCCAGAGTTCGAGGATTAACGCAATCGAAGCTTTTAAAGCTGGAGGTGTCCGTGTTCTTGTATCGACCGATGTCTCCGCAAGGGGAATTGATGTGAGCAAAATATCCCATGTTATCAACTTCGACCTTCCACCACAATATGAAGATTACATCCACCGCATCGGTAGGACGGCCCGTGCCAATGCCGATGGGATCGCCATCTCTTTTGTTGGCCCCGAAGAAGATTTCCACCTTGAGAACATCGAGAAAATGATCCGCATGGAGATCGAAGAGTTGCAATTGCCTGAAGAAGTAAATATTGTACCCTTGAGCAAGCCTGAGCAGCAAAATATTGACCGCGAAATCGATCGTCAGAAACGGCTTGCAGACCCTGAGTTTAAGGGGGCGTTTCATGAGAAAAAAGCGCGTCATTCCAAAAGTTCCTTCAATTTCAACGAAAAAAGCAGGCATCTCCGCGACACTAAATTGAAAAGCCATAAAAGGAGATAGTGTTTAAAATAGCTGTCGATTTCAATTTAAACCACTGCGACGATCAGCGCGATCTGCGGGAAATAAAAGGAAAATTTTTAATAACACTGGATTCAAATGAAAAAACTTACCGGTTGGCTGATCATTATCACCTGTTCCATCTTCCTGTTGATCTTTTCGGCAGCAATGATCGCAATCATTCCTGGTCTGGTTACCAATCATGCCAACGTCCACAGTTCAACTTCCGACATTGTGCGTTCCTTGTTTGGAGTTGCAGTAGCCATGTTCCTGTTTGTCCTGGGATTGCGATATGGGATCAAAAACGTCAGGAACACCAAAGCCATCGAAATCATTGCCTATCCCGAAGAGTTGAATATCCATTTTTCAGGAAAAATCGGTTATAAGGATTACCGGAATTTAATTCTGGGATTGACCTATAAGAAGCCTTTCTATTTGGGATTAGTGGCTGTGATCGTTCTTAATCTACTGGCATTCATAACAGATCAGAAAACTGTGTCAAATAATCCCTTCACAAATTATATCCTATACCTGATTTTCGGAATCTTCCTGATGTCACCAATTTTTACCTTTTACAGGATTAAAAAATTGTATGAAACCAATAAAATCTTTCAGGAGAACCTTGTCTATTCACTTAACAATGAATCTATTCAGATACATGGCGGTACCGTTGATTCAATCCAGAAATGGTCCCATTTTTTCAAGATAAAGGAGACAACGGATTTTTTCATGCTTTATCAGAGTGCAGGCCTGGCAACCTTACTTGACAAAAAGATGTTCAACAACGGAGATCTGGAAGAGTTCAGGCGGTTTATTGAGTCAATCAAAGTGATTAAGGAATGAAATAATCTTACGTATTGCGGTTTTGGTTAAGCTATTTCAGCCTCCGAATCTTTTTAATATTTGACGGCCTTCGATGTTGATGTATTATACCAAGAATTACAATTTCCAATGGTTTAATCTTATAGATGATCAGCCATGTCAGACAAATTGCTTTGCGATAAATTTTGTTTGTGGTGGGAATATCCTGACATTCAGGAAAGTATGTTGGATTAAAATGAATCCTGTCTATGGTTTTGAAAATTTCATCGCCAACCCGGATCGCATTTAAGGGCTCATGGTTAATAAAGGCAATATAACCAGTAATTTCGCTTAGATTTTGAAGTGCGTATTCCGTTATCCTTAAAGAATAGACTTTTTGAGTATCCTTTTTTGATCTTCCCATCTTTGTTTAGCTTCAATTAAACTAATGGTCGGAGAATTATCTACGTACTCAATCCAATTAGTAAAATCATCATTACTAATAGGTCCACCTGGAAGGGAGTACAAATTTGAATCAGGTTCCCTAACAATCCGAATCAAATCCTTCTGTTCCAGATTATGCAATTCCTTAAGGGCTTCGTCTCCTTTAAATTCTATAGTTAATATTTCCATTGCATTCGTATGTTTTTTGTATCTCAATAAAGTCCTTTGATGGTATCCAGAATACAATTTTATTTTCCATGTAAATTTATACTTATCTTTCCTAAAAAGCAAAAATAGTCAATACAAATTTGCCTATCCATAAAGATACTCTTATGGAGCCAATCTTAAAATTCTCCATCCATCGCTTTCATGAGTAAATAATATCCTGTCGTGCAACCGGTTGGAACGCCCTTGCCAAAATTCGATGCGTTGAGGTTCAACGATATAGCCTCCCCAATAATCGGGCCTGACCAATTCTCCAGTTGCAGTTTCAGATTGTTGCAGCACCCAAAGTTGCTCAAGATAATTCCGATCGGGGACTTCCTGGCTTTGATTGGAGATCACTGCACTTAACCGGCTTTCAAAAGGGCGGCTGTTAAAATAGTCATCCGAAATTTGGGGCGAAGTTCTTTTTGCCAGACCTTCAATCCTCACCTGACGCTCCAGTTCCGGCCAGTGAAAAAGTAAAGCAACTTTTTGATTTGAAGATATTTCCGAACCCTTTCTACCTGAATAGTTTGTAAAGAAGCCAAACCCATCAGATGAAAATGCCTTTAACAAAACGACCCTGCTCGATGGAAACCCATCGGGAGTGGCAGTTGCCAAAACCATTGCAGTTGGTTCATTCACTTTTGCTTCAAGGGCTTCGGTCAGCCACGATTCAAACTGGATCATAGGGTTGTGGTTGATCAGTTTCTCATCCAATATTTTAAGTTTATAATCCTTTCGGATATCTGCAATGTTCATGACTTTTGTTTTTGGAATAAACGAATTTCCTAATCGGATTGTTTCATGTTTTAAATTTTGGTAAGCAAAGCCTATACGAAATTGTCTTCTTTTTGTTAAGCCATAAAAAAATCCTTAAATTCGCAAGCTCAAAATTGGGTGTTCAATAGCAAAAATTCGTATGGAAAATCAAATAGGAAGTTCATCTAAAGACAAAAGAAACAATCTGATTGTCATTGTTTTATCTGTTATCGTTGTCGTGTTGGCTATTCTCTTCTTCTGGCAAAGGAGCTCCTACCAGGCCGATGCCGCATTAATCAGGGCAGAAAAAGACTCGATAGCATCTGAACTTTCAACTATGGTTGTTAACTATAAATCTCTTCGCACTGAGAACGATTCGTTAAACAAGACGATTGGTTATGCGCAGACCAAAGTAAAAGACCTGCTTGATGAAGTTCAGCAAGTAAGAAACGTTAGTTATCAGCAAATTACAAAATATCGTCAGGAAGTGACGACCCTTCGCAATATTATGCGCGATTACATTGTCCAAATCGATAGCCTCAACCTGAAAAACCAACGTTTAATGGCTGAAAACAAGAATGTTAAAGAAGAGGTTACCGAAGTAAAGACGATCAATCAGAAATTGCAGGAAGATAAGAAAAAACTGGAGCAGACGGTTACATTGGCCGCACAACTTGAAGCAGGTGACCTCAAAGCCGTTGGGATTTCGGCCAAAGGAAAGGAACAGGTCAAATCGAACAGGATCGAGAAATTGAAAATTGATTTTACTTTGCTTAAAAATCAAACTGCAAAACGGGGGGCCAAAAATATCTATGTAAGAATCCAACGCCCTGATCAGATTTTGCTGTTGAAATCCGAAAAGGACATCTTTAAATTCGAAGATATGAAAATCCCCTATTCGGCGATGCGCGAAGTAGAATATGAAGGGAATGACCTTCCTGTAAGTATTTATTGGGACAACTCAGGCGCCTCCCCACTAATGCCAGGCAAATATACAGTCGATGTTTTTGCAGATGGGAAAAATATCGGCACGACAAGTTTTGATGTAAAATGAAAATCCTGCCCTAATTGATCAGCATGATTTTTTTGACAATGAACCCCTTGTTTGTTGTCAACCTGCAAAGGTACAATCCTGTTCTGGCATTATTTGGCACATAAACAACCTGATGGAGGCCAGGGGTCATTCTTTGGTCTAACAATGTTGAAACCAGACGACCAGACATGTCGTAAATATCCAATTTAACAGGTGATTCTTCCGGCAAGACAAATCCGATAGTCGTTTGTGATGTAAATGGATTCGGATAGGCTGACATCGAAAGTTGAATTTCAGGAAGCTTGTTGTTTTGGATTCCGGTAAATATCTCTTTTTCACTGAAATAAACAATCAGATCATTGCTTTCAAAATTCGATTTGAGTGCCTTGATCGACTTCCCGTCCTGTTTTTGAACTAGTAAAGATTTTAGGTCCCTTCCATTGTTGACCACGATGCTCAATCGGTCATCGAAGGGATAGGTGGAATCGGGGATCGTGATGACCATTGAATCATTTTTTATGGATTGAGAATACTTAAATGCTTCCCTGTTCCGCCAATATTGACCCAATTCATCAACCGACATATATTCAATATTGGGCGACAAACTTCTGATCAATTCGATTTGAACCTTAAATTTATAAAAATTGGTAGGATGGATCAGCACAACAAATGGGGCATAGTTGGCATAAACCCTTTTAGAAATATCTTTGAGGGAATTGATGAGACTGTCTATCTTCTCTATGGGAGTGGGATCTGTAAACCATGAAATTGGCACTTCGAGGACTTTGGAAATATCGCTTGATTTTGCCCTGACTTTAGATAAATAATATGGGAAATTTGTTAAAACATCATTGGCTGAATTAATTGAGCTTTGCTTATAGCCCAAAGAATCGAGAGCAATTCCCACTTCGTTGGGATAAAGCAGGTATCCCGGGCGGAATGTGGAGACCTTAAGATGTGCGTCATTTTCCAATAAGTATTTCGACACTTCACATTCACCAAAAATAGTTCCACCTATGGTTGCTGAACTTTGATATTTTGGGGAATAATTCGATTTTGTATTGCCCGATTGTCCCAGAGGCAATTTTTGAAAATCGGGGAAATGTCCAACCGAATGACTTCCTATTTCAAAACCCTTCTTATCAACGGAATCTACCTTCATAATATAGGGAGTATAATAGTCATGATCCTGCGTATCACTTATATAATGAGTAGTTATAAAGTAGGTCGCATGGATGTTGCAGATCTTTTCCCAATCTGCGAATGTGTTGATCAATTCCATTGCCTCTTTGCAATCGACATCATGGGTGAGAACAAAAATAGGGACGTTGTTGTAAGGTGCTGTATGTTTCCATGTAGCATATTTGATGTATTTGGCGTAGATTCCTTTAATAAACAGAAGTACAACATCTGAAGTTGGTTCAAATCCACTACTATAGGTCCTTTGTGCGTCCCCATCATTATTGGTCTGGGGCATAAATATCAGTGCCTGAAAGGAGAAGCCAAGGCTGTATGCAAATCCTTTCCCATAGCTGTTCCTTGCTATTCCCACAGTGGCATCTTCCTGAAAAATTGCCAAAGGAATGGCAGTTGTCAGTTTATAAGAACATGAATTCATTACACTGGCATAACTGCTCCTTCCCAGGGACATCGTCCTTTCAAGTGGGTCATCTATCCAACGCAATGCAGTTTCAGTAAAATCTGTCCAAGTCAAAGTATGGTGTTTTTGGGTTGTCGTACATGAGGAGATGCCAAACAGAGTGAGGACATTCTTGTTTGAGACATAAGGGGCAATCAGGACGCCCCCATTATCGACATATTTTATTAAAAGAGCCGTTTCTGCGGATTGAAATGTACGCTCAACTATATCGGAGCAGACGATTAGAATTGGATAACTTACGGCAACCGAAACATCTTTGGTGATGAAATAAGGAATACCGATGGTTTTACAAATGTGTTCAAGGGAATAAACATTTTTGGTCGATTCACCATTTTTTTCTGTAACATCAAGAATGGCAATGGTCCTGTAATTTTCGGAAGTACCTGTTTGGGAATAGGCTGCATTTTTTGACAGAAAAAAGGCAATCATTAACAAGATGCTGATTGACAGGTTAAACCTATTGTTAATTATTGAATAGGTCGGTTGAATTGCATTTATAGATGAAGGCATAGTTGAGATGATTATGTCTGTAAAACGGTCTATACTGTACAGAAAAAAGTCGGACGAACATAAAAATTTTATTGAAATTTTAGTCGTGGTTTTCAGCGGTAAATATAGGTATTCCCTTAGGGATTCGGAACTGCAAATGGAAAATTTTTTTACGTTTTTTTTAATAGAAAAGAGGCCGTCTTCTGGCCTCTTAAACCTGAACCCCTGCTATGAAAGATCTCCCAATTTTATCAGGCACAATTTATTTATAATATTAAATGTTAATACATTGATATACTATGGTTTATACATCTGTCATATAAAGTTAATGACATTATTCTGTTTTCATCTTTTTGAGAAGATCTTTCAGGTCATTCAATTTCTTTTTTTGAGCATCCCCGACAGGGGTGTCTTTTTTTGTAGAATCAGCTCCATTTCTCCCCTTTCCCTTCATTTTATTCAATATCTCTGTCGCATCACCAGATTCAACCACTTCAAATTTGATGTCGGAGGGAATGGCGAACTTATCGGCAGGAACAACTCCATCTATTTTAATATTGGTAGCAGTAAAGATTGTTTTTGTGCCAAACATATTAATCTCCGATTTCAGTGTCAGCCCTTTCCATAACCATATTTTCGTTGAACCACCTAAGCCGCTCCATATTTCACACAATTTACCGCTGATCGTTTCAGTCCCTTTCTTTTCAAACCCCATGGTCTCCATAGAAAATTTGCCAAATTCCTCCGTTTTGATTGTGGGATCGTTCATCATTTGTTCCGTCAACGCATTGTGAATTTTTCTCCCTAGCCGGGTTTTGATGTCCCACAAATAAATATCAAGTTCTTTGGTGACCCTTGTTTCGTTTTTTTCAATCTTTTTCCCAAGTGTTGTTGAAATAGTTTGTACTATGTTACACTGTAGGAATCCGTAATTGTCGATATACAGGATTTGTTTCCCGGTCGAATTCCCTTCGTAGGCATATTCGATTTCGGCAGTCTTAAAGGGATAAAGTTTTTTGGTTATTACTTGTGCGGAGAGGCTTGACAGGAACATAACGCAAATAAAAAATACAAAAGTTTTCATAATACTGATATTTAATGGTTTAACAATATTTCAATATATTTCCATCGTATTTCTTCTGTCAAAATCTTCCAATTTCCAATTTATCCATCGAATTCAATATCGATTTTTAATAAATAAATCGAAGGAATATCCAAAATTCTCATTAATTGCAGCCAATGACAAATTTACATGGAAATTTCAACATTCCGACTTTTAAAGCTGTTCAAGTATAAATTTTTTACAAGTACTTTGTACTATTAAGAATCAATCCAGATTAAAAATTCATAAATTCAAAACTTTTTATTTACTATATTTGGCGTCTCAGAACAACTAAATTAATTATTTGCTATCATTTTCTTTTTTTTATGATCAAAAAATTCAAACTTGGCAAATGGTCCTGGGCAGTATTTTTTACCGGGTTATTTGCATGTGTTATTATCCTCTTTATCAGCAATAAAGCTATACATGTTACCTCCACAGATGATTATTGCATGTCGTGCCACATTCACCCAACAGCAGATGCCGCCTGGAAAAAGTCGGCCCATTTTTACAATAAGAGTGGCGTAAAGGTGCATTGTGTCGAATGTCATTTACCGCCCAAAGAGAGTTCAGCTTATCTATTGACAAAAGCAAAAACAGGACTTCATGATTTATATGCCTTTTATACGAAGGACAGTTCCTCGTTCAACTGGGAAAACAAAAGGCTTCTTGAACATGCCGTCAAAATCGTTTACAACGAGTCGTGTTTAAAATGTCATCAGAATATTTTTTCCAAGGGACTATCGGCAGAGGGGGGGACTGCTCACCTCTATTATGAAAATAATGCTGCAAAGCTTGATCTGCAATGTATTAACTGCCATTTGGATGCTGGTCATTACAACCCGAACTACAAACATTCCAAAATGACAGGTGTCCCTGTATCAAGTTCAGCTTCAAAAAATTTATACACAGCACCTGCTCAGGTGACCAAATTTGAGAATTTTACTGAACTGATACCAAATAGCGCAGTGTCTTTTAACATGGTTGCTGTTAAAGGAGGTGCATTTAAAATGGGTAGTCCTGATAATGAACCCTATCGTAAAAACGATGAAGGACCCGTGCGCAACGTGACGGTCTCGCCATTCTTTATGGGCGAAGTTGAAGTGACATGGGACGAATTCTGGACGTTTTTTGCTTCAACAATGTCAGAGGGTCGTGTTGACCCGAATGAGGTGATGGCACACAACGCCAGTTCTCCGGATGCAGTTACCGGGCCAACACCTCCGTTTGGAATTCCTGACCAAGGTTGGGGCAGTGGCAAACGTCCTGCAATTACGATGACCCATTATTCCGCCTCGATTTATTGTATGTGGCTTTCGAAAGTCACCGGAAAACATTACCGGCTTCCAACAGAAGCTGAATGGGAATACGCATCCCGGGCTGGAACCGAAACACCCTACTTCTTCCCGGGCGATCCAAATCGGTTGTCAGAACAGGGGTTCAGGAGCAAGATATTTGGGGCCGACACTGCCAACATCAGCAGATACATCGTTTATTCCTTGAATTCAACGGGGAAGACACAGGAGCCACAGTTTGTAAAACCGAATCCTTTTGGCCTGAAAAACATGCAGGGCAATGTATTGGAATATTGTTCAGACTTTTACGATGAAAAAGCTTATTCCAAGACCGGCACAACGATAACTGATCCCAAAGGTCCTGAATCAGGCGAAGAACATGTAGTCAGAGGAGGGAATTACAGCTTTGATGCAAAAGATTTGAGGGCAGCAGCCAGGGGATATACAAAAACTACCGATTGGTTAAAAACCGATCCGCAACAACCCAAGAGTATCTGGTGGTATTCAGATATTAAAGGAGTGGGGTTCCGTGTAGTTTGCGAACCAGATAGCACATTAATTGCAAGATAATTTTATTGACAAATTTTCAACCATTCATTAAACACAAAAAACATGACAAAGAAGAATTCTCTAAGCAGGCGTGATTTTTTTACAACTACAGCAGTTGTTGGTGCAGTTGGAGCAGTCGGAACATTAGGTGCAGGTTCCATCCTGACATCATGTTCTGAAGGAGCCCCAAAATTGGTTCCCATTGTTTCTTTACAAGGTGCTTACATTCCCAACCTGGTTGACAAAGCCACTGATGGAAAACCATTAAAAGCTGGTGTTATTGGTTGTGGTGGCCGTGGGTCAGGTGCTGCCCAAAACTTCCTTGATGCAGGCCCAAACCTTCAGATTGTTGCACTAGGTGACCTTTTTCAGGATAGGATTGACGATTGTCGTAAGGGGCTTAAAGATAAATATAAAGTTGAAGTTCCTGACAATATGTGTTTTACAGGTTTTGACAATTATAAAAAAGTTCTTGCGGCTGGTGTTGACCTCGTCATCATTGCGACACCTCCAGTATTCCGTCCTATCCATTTTGAAGCTGCTGTTGAGGCTGGGAAACATGTGTTCATGGAAAAACCAATTTGTGTTGACCCCGTAGGTGCCCGTTCAATCCTTGCTACTTCCAAGAAAGCCGTTGCCCAAGGCCTTTGTGTGGTAACCGGTACACAGCGCCGTCACCAAAGAAGTTATGTCGAGAGTTTCAAACAGATCCAGAGTGGGATTATTGGCGAAATCGTTTCTGCAAATGTATATTGGAACCAATCGATGCTTTGGTACAGGGAGCGTAAAGCTGAGTGGAGCGACATGGAATTCATGGTACGTGACTGGGTAAACTGGAAATGGCTTTCCGGCGACCATATCGTTGAACAACACGTTCACAACCTTGATGTTGCAACATGGTTCCTTGGTAGAAAACCTGTTAAAGCTGTCGGATTTGGTGCCAAACAACGTAGGTTGTCAGGAGACCAGTATGACATGTTCAGTATTGACTTTGAATATGAAGGTGGTATTCATGTTCATAGCATGTGCCGTCAGATTGATGGTTGTGTAAATAACGTATCTGAGCGTATCCAGGGAACCAAAGGCGCATGGAACAGTGCCAAAATGGAAATTACGGACTTAGCCGGTACTGTGATCTGGAAATTCGATGCTGAAAAAGAAAAGGCCGAATTCAAACAGACCAATCCTTATGTTCTTGAGCATGTTGACCTTGTTAACCATATCAGGGCAAATACCCCAATCAACCAGGCTGACGAAACAGCTCAATCTTGTCTTACAGCAGTTATGGGCCGTCAATCGGCTTATACCGGTGCAGCAGTCACATGGGAAGAAATGACCAACTCTACATTGACCTATCTTCCTGAAAAACTGGAAATTGGCAAAATGGACATGAGCGGTTATGTAATCCAGGTTCCTGGAAAGGCAAAAGAAGCCAAAAAAGAAGAACCAAAAAAAGAAGCAGCAAAGAAAAAAGCATAACGCTTGAATTAGATTTTCATTCAATATCGACCCTGCCACTGCGAAGTGGTGGGGTTTTTTTGGCGGCTGGCGGCTGGTAACTGGTGGCTGGCAAATGATACAGGCGGCTGGCAACTAGCGGCTGGCGTTCTCTATTAAAAATGTTTCTATCCATTGAGTTAAACCTCACCTGATCAGTATTATCCAGCTGAATCAGGAGACCCATTTTCATTTTTTAGTTTTCTACCTTCAATTCTCCTGATCACTTTCCCGGTTTCCGGTCTCCCTTTTTCGGTTTTCAAGGGCGATCACAAGGGTTCGCCCCTACGCAGCCACGCCCATTGCCCCTGGCCCCAAGCTAGTTGATCTCAAAATGGACCGGATCGTGATAGGTACGATAGGTACCACCCCAAAGCAAACGATGTTTCCTGGCAATATCAGGAACTTTTGATTTCCGCCATAAACCAAGGGAACTCCCTTTCTTTAACCAGACGATTCTCAGTCCTTCACGTTTGTAAAGGTTGATGTCAACTGCACGGCCCAACACATGCCTGCTCTTTTTATATGAGGCATTCCTTGGGTTATCACGTTTCAACTGGATTTGTTCATCCTTTGTCCTCAATCCACTTATTATTAAGACTTTCCACTCACCATTTTTTTCTATTTCACCAATGAACCGGTCAAACCGAGCCGCATAAACAGGATTGATACCGGCGATGTCCTTGAGTTCTGAATGATTGATGATCCGCACCCTTAGATCGTATATTATTGTGTATAAGAAATATAAGGTACATATTGCAATAGTGGCAAGCAGGATATTGATCAAATTCCGGATGAGTGGTTTTCGCTTTTTAGGACCCATTATAATTAATCTGTGCTACTTCGTTTAAATTTCAAAAACGGCGAATGTAACACCAATATTTGAAATAGTAAAATTGGATAAGATGCAAAAATACTTAAATTTGTAACTGATACGATCTAATCACATTTCGTTGAAATTCGTTGATATTTAGAACGATAATGTATAATAACTAATTTCTTTTTACATGAACAGAAAATTACGAATGGGAATGGTTGGTGGAGGGAGCGATGCCTTTATTGGTGCAATCCACCGTCTTGCAGCTTTTATGGACAACCAGATCGAACTGGTTTGCGGTTGTTTCAGTGTAAACCCTGAGATCTCAATTTCTTCAGGAAAATCTTATTTTCTGCCCGACGACCGTGTGTATAAAACTTATACCGAGATGTTCGAGCATGAAGTTACACTTCCTGAGGGTGAAAGAATGGATTTTGTGACCATTGTGACGCCTAATTTTGCACACTTCGAACCAGCCATGATGGCACTCGACAATGGCTTCAATGTTGTGATCGACAAACCGATCACCTTTACACTTGAACAGGCCAAGATCCTGAAAGCCAAGATTGAAGCCACCGGGTTGATCCTTGCCCTTACGCATACCTACTCAGGTTATCCGGCTGTAAAGGAAGCGCGTGAACGTGTCCGTCGTGGCGACTTCGGCAAGATCAGAAAAGTTTATGTTGAATATCCGCAGGGGTGGCTATCTGCAAAAGTAGAAGATGCAGGTAACGCACAGGCTTCCTGGCGTACAGACCCAAAACGTTCCGGTAAGGCGGGTTGCATGGGCGACATTGGTACACACGCTCACCACCTCGCCGAATATGTAACCGGGTTAAAAACCGTTGAGATTTGTGCTGAATTGAATGTATTTGTTCCAGGTCGCCAATTGGACGATGATGGAGCTGCATTGCTAAGGTTCGACAACGGAGCTCGCGGAGTTTTGACCGCCACCCAAATTGCCGCAGGGGAAGAAAATGCAATCAGATTGAGAGTTTATGGTGAAAAAGGCGGCCTTGAATGGTTGCAGCATGAACCCAATACCTTAATCGTAAAATGGAACGATCAGCCGACCCAGATTATCCGAACAGGGACTGGTTTTATGGGCGACATTGCAAAACACAATACGCGCACACCTGGAGGACACCCTGAAGGCTACCTTGAAGCTTTTGCAAACATTTACCGTAATTTCTCGTTGACTGTAAGGGCAAAAATGAATGGCGAAACACCAAAGGCAGAATGGCTCGATTTCCCAACTGTTGAAGACGGTATCCGTGGCATGCAATTTATTGATACTGTTGTCGAAGCTGGATACAACGACAATGTGAAGTGGGTAAAATTTGCTGAATAATTAAATCCTATTAAAATGAAAAGACCAGTTACGCTTTTTACCGGCCAATGGGCCGATCTGACCCTTGAAACAGTGGCTCAAAAAGCCAAATCGTTTGGTTACGATGGTCTCGAATTGGCCTGTTGGGGCGACCATATCGAAGTCGATAAAGCCGATCAGGCCTATTGCGATGCCAAACTTGCTTTGCTGAAGAAATATGACCTGCAATTGTTCTCGATCTCTACGCACCTTGTAGGTCAGGCAGTTTGCGACAATCCCGATCAGCGCCACAAAGGGATGCTCCCGGGTTACATCTGGGGTGATGGCGATGCAGAAGGGATCCGTCAGCGGGCCGCTGCGGAAATCATTGAAACAGGGCGAGTTGCAAAACGGCTTGGATTGAAGGTTGTGAATGGCTTTACAGGAAGTTCGATATGGCAGTATCTCTATTCGTTCCCGTCTGTTTCGCAGGAGATGATCGACGAAGGTTATCAGGATTTCGCAAAACGATGGATCCCAATTTTGGATACCTACCAGGAAATGGGCATGAAATATGCCTTGGAAGTACACCCTACTGAAATCGCTTTCGATATCGAAACTGCGAAAAGGGCTTTGAAGGCACTGAACAACCATCCGGCTTTCGGATTCAATTTCGATCCAAGCCATTTTGGCTACCAGGGTGTTGATTATGTGAAGTTTATCTATGAGTTCAGCGACAGGATTTTCCATGTCCATATGAAAGATGTGACCTGGAACGAATTTCCAGGCACAGTTGGTGTGTTTGGTGGTCATGTTGATTTTGGCGACAACCGTCGTTTCTGGAATTTCAGGAGCGTTGGCCGTGGCAGGATTAACTTTGAAAAGATCATCCGCGCCTTAAACGACATCCAATACACCGGACCACTTTCGGTTGAATGGGAAGACAGTGGCATGGACCGCGAGATGGGAGCAGCCGAATCGTGCGAATACGTTAAAAAGAAAGATTTCTCCCCGAGCAACCTCGCTTTTGATGCGGCTTTCAGCAAGGAGTAAAATCGTTCCTGAATATTAAAGACTGTTTTTACGTTTAAACCTAAAAACAGAATAAATAAAAACAAGGTGCACTTCCCAAACAATCAGGATATTGCATCTTGTTTTTTCTTTATCGGATTAACCTGTGTTTTATAACCCAGATAGGACATTAGGTGCAGAGCACCGCCAATATTTGTAGAATTTACAATCGTTCTTAGCCCAGAAGGTACAGCGTACCGCCATATAAGATTTCGGTGCTCTGCACCTCTCCAATAATTAATTTTTCATCTTTCTACAAATATTCCTCAGCTCTGCCGCTTTAATAACAAAACATTTACCCTATTTTCATTTAGATAATTAATTAAGTAATGCTTGTAAACGGCAAAAACCATCACACCATTTGGGTACATCCTGATAATAAGGGGATTATACAAGTCATTGATCAGAGGAAGATCCCTTTTGAATTTGAAGTAATTGACCTTAAATCACCGGAAGATACTTTTGAGGCGATCAAAAATATGACAGTCCGAGGTGCGCCCTTGATCGGGATAACCGGAGCTTATGGCGTTTATCTTGGATTGGCAACTGACCAATCAGCAAAGTGGAAGACCAACCTTATACATACCGCCAATTACTTAAAATCAGCCCGTCCCACAGCCGTAAACCTGGCATTGATTATCGATGAACTTATTGGTATCCTTGGAATTTGTGAAACCCGGAAAGAAGCATGTGAGTTGGCTTTTGAGACTTCCAACCTGATGAAATTGAGGGAGATCGAATGGTCGGAGGCCATTGGCAACTTTGGGTGCGGACTAATTGAGGAGATCAGCATTCGAAAGAAGGGTGAGCCGGTCAATATTTTGACACATTGCAATGCTGGTTGGCTCGCCTGTATCGATTGGGGAACCGCTACTGCACCGATGTACAAAGCTTTCCACAAAGGGATTCCCATCCATATCTGGGTTGACGAAACAAGGCCGCGAAACCAGGGCGCAAGGCTAACAGCATGGGAGTTGGCACAGGAAGGCGTACTACATACGGTGATTCCAGACAACACGGGTGGCCACCTGATGCAACATGGTTTGGTCGATTTGTGTATTGTGGGAAGCGACCGGACAACTTTGTCGGGTGATGTGGCCAATAAGATCGGTACTTATCTTAA
>CAIYPA010000306.1 GCA_903927965.1 uncultured Bacteroidia bacterium
CGAGTCTCGTTTCCCGCTCAATAAGAATGCCCAGGTGGTGGAATGGTAGACACGTTGGACTTAAAATCCAATGGTCATTGCGGCCGTGCGGGTTCAAGTCCCGCCCCGGGTACGATTATAGAACGAAACCTGCTGATTTTCAGCGGGTTTTTTTGTTTTATGTAATCAAATAAAATATATTCGGAAATGAACAAGACTTTTATAATTTTTTATTTGGCCACCATGCAGTTGATGGTTTTTGCACAATCGGACGAGTGGCACAATTCAACAAAAAATGAGGTCAACCGTGAACCAATGCATACTCATTTTTTCGCTTACGAAAATAAA
This sequence comes from uncultured Bacteroidia bacterium, assembly GCA_903927965.1. Classification (GTDB taxonomy): domain Bacteria; phylum Bacteroidota; class Bacteroidia; order Bacteroidales; family Prolixibacteraceae; genus JAAFHB01. Next base: position 328 of record CAIYPA010000306.1, read on the forward strand.
GACATGGCTCAGAAGGGAATACCGCAGGAATCGGACAATTTTTTAAGCATGAACGGGAAATGGAAATTCTTCTGGGTAAAAGATGCCGATCAACTACAGCTGAATTTTTACAAACCCGATTGTGAGGATGCCGGTTGGAATCTGATCAACGTGCCGGCAGTATGGGAACTCAACGGGTATGGCGACCCCATTTATGTGAGTGGTGGTTATCCATGGAATGGTCAATCATCGGTCGTTCCACCCAATGTTCCCATTGTAAACAATCATGTTGGTTTGTATCGTCGCACATTTGACATACCACAAAACTGGAATGGCAAACAGGTTGTTGCCCACTTTGGGTCGGTTACGTCCAACATGTATTTGTGGGTCAATGGCAAATATGTGGGGTATAGCGAAGACAGCAAATTGGAAGCAGAATTTGACATTACAAATTACCTGGTAAAAGAAAAAACCTTATTGCATTTCAGGTATTCCGCTGGAGTGATGGGACATATCTTGAGGATCAGGACTTTATACGATACGCCGGTGTTGGCCGCGATTGCTTTTTGTATGCCCGCAATGCCCAACGGATTGATGATCTACGGATTACCCCCGATTTGGTGAATGATTATAAAGATGGGAAACTTGAAATCAACACTACCTTGTCAAAAGCTGCTTCGGTTTCTTCGATTGTTTTTGAGTTGGTAAAAAATGGAAAACTCATTGCCACTGCCGAACAAAAAGGCTCTGGCAAAACCCTGATTTCTGTAGAAAACCCACAGAAATGGTCTTCGGAATCGCCTGATTTATATTTGCTTTTTGCAACATTGAAGGACAACTTGGGTAAAGAAGTTGAAGTTATCCCTCAAAAGGTGGGTTTCCGCAAGGTTGAAATTAAAAATGCCCAATTGTTGGTAAATGGGAAAGCCATCCTGATTAAAGGTGTAAACCGCCACGAAATGGATCCGAATACGGGATACGTTGTTTCACGTGAACGGATGATCCAGGATATTCGGATTATGAAGGAATTGAATATCAATGCTGTACGCACTTGCCATTATCCGGATGACAATAACTGGTACGACCTGTGCGACGAATATGGTTTGTATCTGGTTGCAGAAGCAGATGTGGAATCACACGGAATGGGATATGGTGACAAAACACTTGCAAAGAATCCCGATTTTGCTTTGGCCCACTTGCAGCGCAATCAGCGCAATGTACAGCGGAACTGGAACCATCCATCAGTCATCATTTGGTCTTTGGGCAATGAAGCCGGCATGGGTCCCAACTTTGATGCCTGTTACGACTGGATCAAAAAGGAAGATCCAAGCCGTCCGGTTCAGTACGAGCGTGCAGTCAAAGGCAAGTCAACGGACATTTACTGTCCGATGTACCTTGGCTATGAAGCATGTGAAAAATATGTACAAAACAATCCTGAAAAGCCGCTTATCCAATGCGAATATGCCCATGCCATGGGAAATTCAGAAGGCGGTTTCAAGGAGTACTGGGACATTGTTCGCAGGAATCCCAACTATCAGGGTGGGTTTATATGGGATTTTGTGGACCAGTCGCCGCATCACAAAACAATTGAAGGTGTTGATATACCTGCATATGGGGGTGATTTCAACAAATATGACAGCTCTGAGGATCAGAATTTCTGCGATAACGGTTTGATTGGTCCAGATCGGGTGTACAATCCACATGCCTATGAGGTCAGGTATTTCCACCAATCAGTTTGGGTAACACCTGTCGATCTGACCAAAGGAATTGTATCCGTTTACAACGAGAATTTCTTCACCGACCTCGGTAATTATTTGCTTGAATGGCAATTGTTGTCCAATGGCAAAGTGTTGGAATCTGGGGTGGTTGACGGATTAAATGTTGCTGCTCAGCAAAAGTCAGAAGTCAGATTGGGCTTTTCCACCGAAAACAGTTCAAAAGAAAAGGAATTGTTGATTAACATTACATTCAAACTTAAAAAGGCAGATCAATTGTTGCCTACCGGATTTATTGTGGCTTCCAATCAGTTGGTTGTTAATGATTACCAATCAAAACCAGTTGACCTATCCAATGCAAGGACAGATAAAAACACACCAGAGATTATCCCTGAAATTCTGAACGACAATCAGAAATGTACTTCCGTAATTGGAAATGATTTTCAGATAGATTTCAACAAGCAAAGTGGATTTATTGAAAGATATTTAGTTGGGAATGAAGAGTTTTTGGCAGATAAAGGAGCTTTGACCCCAAATTTCTGGCGTGCCCCGACGGACAACGACATGGGCGCAAATCTTCAAATAAAGTACAAAGTGTGGAGAAATCCGGATTTGAAGTTGAAAAGTTTAAGTGCCAAAACAGTGAATGATTTCATCGAAGTACAAGCCGATTACGAAATCAAGGAGGTTTACGCGAAACTTTATCTAACCTATCTGATCAACAACGATGGGGCTGTGAAGGTTACCCAGAAACTGGTAGCTGATAAGGAAGCCAAAGTGCCCAACTTCTTCCGTTTCGGGATGCAAATGCAAATGCCAAAGTCGTTTGAAAAAATTGAATTCTATGGTCGTGGTCCCATTGAAAA
>CAIYPA010000307.1 GCA_903927965.1 uncultured Bacteroidia bacterium
CTAATAATCAATAAATTGAATGTTCAAATAATTAATTTAGCATTGATTTAGACGTTATTAAAAATCTTATATGACCTAATCGAAGACAAAATAACTAAAACAAAAATAATAATCAAAAATGGATTAATCTGCATGAAATCAATATATTTCATTTCAATAATTTCAATCTTTATCACAATGTTAATTAAATATTAAAAATCCATGTCTTTATATTTAAATAAGAGTTTGTTCTGACTTTGAAATTTCAAAATCAGAACAACTTGGTAATTTCAGAATTATAAAATAACATTATGATTGAATATGGGATCCTCCTTACCGACGTTTGTCAAAGTAAATCGTGATGAAATAGTATTGCAATTCATTAAATAAAATCGAAACTTTTGAATAATATTGCAATTCATTGCGCATTGAAATGAGTTTATTTTAGCTTAAAATTTTATTGTCAAGAGGATATGAAAGTAAAGATGATTTATTTTTAGTTTATATATTTGTATTACAAGTATTTATGAAAAAGGAAAGAGTGTATTCCAAAGAAGAAGAGAATTTAAACATAGTTTCCCATAGCATAGGGTTAGTTTTGGCATTATTCGGTTCCGTGTTCCTAATCAAAATTGGATTTTCAAATAATAATAACATACAGATATATAGCTATTTAATATATTGTTTAAGCTTATCGGCCTTGTATCTTGCCTCCACTCTTTACCATTCATCGACAGATCCCAAGACAAGAAGAATGTTGAATATTTATGACCATTCGGCCATTTATCTTTTAATTGCTGGGACATATACCCCAATTACTTTGCTCACAATTCAGGGAACTTGGGGATGGATTATTTTTGGTATCGTCTGGTTAATTGCAGCGGTGGGTATTGCTATGAAGTTTTTCTTTATTGGACGTTTTTCAATACTTTCGACATGCTCCTACGTACTGTTGGGATGGGTCATCGTAATCGCAATTAAACCATTAATAAATAGTATGCCAATGCAAGGTTTATTATGGCTTTTAGCCGGTGGGATTTCCTATACAGTCGGGGCTTTGTTTTATCAAAGAAAGTCACTCAAATTTGGGCATGCAGTGTTTCATGTTTTTGTTTTGTTGGGAAGCTTATTCCATTTCATTGTTATCCTTAACTATACACGGTGAAAATAAATATGTATGAATATTGATTCAATCATTTGATTTTCTTATGTTTGTCGATCCTAATTTTTCTGTAAAAGCAAGTAACAAGCTCACATAACTGACATTCATAAATTCCATTTTTAACATTTTCGCCAAATCCCATAATTCCACTTACCGATTTAACAGGATTCATAAGAAATGAATCCGAAAGTTGAATTCCACAATAATTATTGGGGAAAAGGTCAAATAATTGCTTTTGCTCCTGAAGTGCCCAACCACAATATCCAGGACTATACCTGTTTGTCAATTTCAATCCATTGCCAATCATTTCAATTTCAAGGGCATTCTGTATTTTATCAATTGCCGCTTCAACAGTAACCGATCCAATAACATCAAGGATATAGCCCTCCATGAAATCACCCCTGGCCATGAGTTCATTACTCCTTACTCCAATTCCTGACCCGGCAGTACAAATAAAAAGAGTTGCCCCCCGGGCTAATCCAAGTTGCTTCATGATCTTTATCCCTGTATTAAAAGTAGTCCCCTCTATTGTTATGTAACCCTTTGTATTACAGACAAAATTAGATGAAACCAGTATACTCCCCCTGATATCGCATAATGACTCACATTGTCCTAAAGCTAAAGCAATCATTTCTGGAAATGGTTCCGGGGAAGTAGTTTCAAAATAACCCATGGCTTCTTCGACCATTCGCACATTAATTTTTAACTCGTTAAATGAGTAGCTGAAGTTTTTTAGTTCTGTAAACATAAATTTTCAAATTCTTGTTGTACACTTTTTTGATCTATTTCGGGCCCTATTATAACAATTTCAGTTGGATAATAATGATTTACAACCGGTTGTAATCCGATTTGTCCAAAACTTGCCTGGACAGCTCTCGTACCGGTAGTAGTCAGGACGTAACCTTTTATACGATAAGCAATTAAACTATACTTTTTAATAAATAGTTCCAAATAACCGATTGAGATCATCTTTGAGGATTTGATCACAACGGAGCATAATTCAGGTCTTCCTAAACTACCAGAGGGTTCAATTCCATTGATCCACAAAGGTGGATGGAATCTTTTAGGCTGATCCAATTCAATATTACAAAAAGATGTTTCAGATATTTTTGCGAACAGATTGACTGCTCTCAATTTATCCTCAATTTCAACAGTCTTATTATCAACTAAATCACATTTATTCAGCACAATTGTGTCAGCAACCCTTATCTGGTGAAGGTTGCGGCCTACCCTTTCTATCGTTTTTTGAAAATTAAGAGCATCGATCACAGTGTAAGTATGTGCAAGCCATACAAGATTCCTAAGAGGGGACGATGAAATAATCTGGCCGATACTGATCGGATCAGAAAGACCGGATGCCTCCAAAATAATTAAATCGGGCTCGTGCTGATGAATAAAATCGGCACATGAATGAACAAAGCTACCTAACAAACAAACACAAAACACTGATCCATTGTTTATTTCGAGCAATTCAAAAGGTTTTCCCGTCTGCCTCAGTTCTCGACTATCGATATTAACCTCGGCAAATTCGTTTTGAATAATGGCTATTTTTTTTGAATCAGCAAATGATCGGATAAAATGCTTAATTAATGTTGTTTTGCCGCTTCCCAAAAAGCCTGTAACAAGGTAAAAAGGTATTTTATTGATCATTCCAGATAAAAATTATCCTTATACGGTGGCAACAACCAAAGCAATTTGCCTAATATGTTCAGGTGTCGTACCGCAACAGCCTCCGACAATGTTCACTCCTGCCTCAATAATTGCTTTTACAAAACCAGCGGTTTGTTCCGGGGATTCAGGGAAAACTGTCTTTCCTTCATGAAGCGTTGGCATTCCAGCATTTGCATGAACCAAAACTGGAATTTCGGCATTGCAGGATCGGATCTCTTTGACGATTTCGATCATTCGTTCAATTCCATTACCACAATTAGTTCCGATGATATCAACTCCCTCAGGGACAAGCTCATGCACCATTTCACTTGGGGAAATTCCCATCATGGAGCGATACTCACCATCGACAGTTTTTTCAAACGTCATTGTACATATGACTTCCCGAGTTGTGTTTTGCTTTGCGGCTCTGATTGCCAACCTTGCCTCGTCAACATCTGTAAACGTCTCAATTATTATTGCATCGACACCTCCATTTTCAAGTGCAATTGCTTGTTCTTTAAAAGATTCATAAACTTCCTCATGAGAGATGTCACCCATCATCAGGATTTTGCCTGTTGGACCAATGGACCCCAGCACAAATTTATTTCCTGCAGCTTTTCTTGAATTTTCAGCTGCTGCATGATTAAGTTCGAAAGCCCTGTCAGCTAATCCATAATGACTTAATTTAATGCTACTTCCACCAAAACTGTTTGTCTCGACCATATCAGCACCGGCATCAATGTAACTCTTTGCAATGTCACAAACCTCCTCTGCATGTTCGATGTTCCATAGCTCGGGACATTGTCCGGCCTTGAGTCCTTTTTCATGCAAAAAAGTCCCCCACGCACCATCAGAAACCAGAATTTTACCTTCTTTTATACGATCTGTAATTTTTCCCATATCTTTTAATTTTCAAACTTCCTTAAGCCATTCGGTGACAACATCTACAGAAGGCACCTTCCCTTGAGATTTAAGGGCATACTTTTTCAAAATAATGGACGGCGTTTGGGTCAGTCCAAATTCGGCCAACTTATCCTGACCTGAAAAATAGGTAACGTCAATGTTTTTACCAGTTTGCAAAAACGCTGTTTCGATCTTGTTTTTCAGCAGTTTTATCTCCTCTTCATCCTTTCCAAAAACAATAAACTCACCCTTCTTTGCCTGGATCTTTAGCTTGATTTTTTCATTGATCCTTTTTTGAATGGCAGCGATCAACTCATTTTTAGGCGGTATCTGACTGACAAAAGAGATTTTCCCATCTATACAAATCGTTGGTATATTCTTGACCATCAATGAGGCCATAAATGTTACTCCTTCCATTTGCTTTATGGTATGTTCATGCCATTCTACGATCCCTTCAAAATGGGGTGTAATTTTCCTGACCGCTTCGACCATATATTGGCATGGGGCACATGATTCGGAATCAAGGGTAATGATATCGACTATCACCTTATCGCTCTGCCCATAGTCTTTCATGTTCAGCAATTTAAGACTATCAGCTTTTCGGGTCATTGCCTTAAAAACCTGACGTTCATAAGGATCCTTAATCAACTTTGTTACAGCGATCAAATTTTCGGGAGGAGTAGCCATTGGAAGATCGCATCCTGGTGACAAGATAAAACCTCTGTTCCCCCCCAAATCGATGCAATCCAAAGCATTGAATGAAGCATCTTCAGTCGTTCCCATTAACAGGACAACCGTTAACTGAAGGTTTCCGCCAAAACTTATGTTGTGCTTCAATGCGATTTCCTTTACATAGTCAAGCGGAATATTTTCGTCAATACTGATATTATCAGGTTTACAACTACACATTACCCCAATATTTTGTTGGGCATGACCACAAACAAAAAATGAACTCAATGCACCTTTTTCACGTATATGATTGAAAATATCTGTCATGGGTTGGGATACAAAATTCTCAAAAGTTGAAGGATCGATCTGGCTCGTCATCGGATCAACCACAGCAACCACATCACATCCGGCATCAATATAATAATCAGACATTTGTATCGCCACATTCCTACAAAATGCAAACAACTTTCCAATGTATTCCGGGTCTTCAAATAGTTTCATGAAGATATCAGTACCCAGCAAGTGAAGTGCCAGGGTAAACGGGCCGGTTATCAATCCATACAGTGCAAGGTCGGGGTAATTTTCACGAAGCCGTTTCGTTGCTTCGAAAACAATCGGCAAACGACCATCCCCAATTTTTGGAATGACTAAATCGTCAATCGTAACCCCCTCTAATAATGGGTGTGAGATCACAGCAGGTGGATTTTCGTCCGACCAATTGAGCTTACATCCCAACAATTCCGCTTCAAGCTGCAAATCAAATAACACAGGTATTCCGTCAGGTTGATACAATTCGATGGCTTTGGCAATTCCTTCAAAGATACAGTCAGCAGAATGAAGATACTCCGCAGCATTGACCCCGATCAGGCTTGCGCCGTGAACACCCACAAATGGAACCCATGGAATCGAATCGGTAGGTTCAAGTTTAAACGTTTTTTGAATTCGCTCCTTACCTGTCATATTGATTAAAATAATGTAAATGTTTAATAATCAGTTTTTATTGTGGTTCCAATCAGGTGTTGATTGGTTCAGAAAGGTCCTTACGAAAAAGTCCCTACGTTTCTGTTCACCATAAACTCCTCCCAAAGTATGGTTAGAGCCTGGAAGTACCACCAACTCAAAATCTTTTTTTGCATTAATAAGTGCATTAACGACCTGCATAGTCGAGGCAGGGTCAACATTGTCATCCATCTCACCGACAATCAGCAATAGTTTTCCCTGCAAATTTGCAGCATTTACCACATTTGAATTTTCGGCATATTGCGGTCCAATCGGATAACCAAGCCATTGCTCGTTCCACCACATCTTATCCATCCGGTTATCATGGCAACCGCATGAAGAAGAGCCGGCCTTGTAAAAATCAGGATGAAATAACAATCCCGCCAGGGTATTCTGACCACCTGCAGAACCTCCAAACAGTCCAACACGATTAATATCCATGTAGTTGTATTTAGTTGCTGCAGCTTTTATCCATAGGATGCGATCAGGAAAACCAGCATCTTTCAGGTTCTTCCAACACACATCATGAAAGGCTTTTGAACGGTTTGAGGTTCCCATACCATCGAGCTGAACAACAATAAATCCCAACTCAGCCAAACCCGAAAATGCAGCATTGACCGGTTTGAAACTTTTTTGTGCAAATGAGCTGTGGGGACCAGCATAAATGTATTCAATAATCGGATATGTTTTCGAGGGATTAAATGTCGTTGGGCGGTAAATATTGCCCCAGATGTCGGTTACACCATCCCTTGCTTTTGCGACAAATGGTTCAGGAGCAATCCACCCCTTTGCAAGTAATTCGGTAATATCTGCCTTTTCAATTTCCATGACCACCGAACTATCAGAAATGCGGCGCAAATCAGTAACTGGAGCAGTATTGACTGTTGAATAAGTATCAGTGTAATAGCTGAAATCAGAAGAAAAAAAGACCTGGTGATCCATTTTTGAAGGTGTTAAATCCATAAGATTGCTACCATCCAAGTTGACTTTGTAATAATGGACAAAATAGGGATCTTCACCCGGATTCCGGCCAGAAGCTTTAAAGAGGATATACGACTGTTTTTCATTTACTTTAACGACTTCGCGCACAGGCCAATTGCCATTTGTAATTTGCTTTTTAACTTTACCGGTTTTTGAATCGATCAAATAAAGATGGTTCCAACCATCACGTTCAGAGGCCCATATTATTTCACCCCTATCCTCCAGATCATAACGGAATAGTTTTCCGCTGTAATCAATAAAGGTTTTGCTCCGCTCATCGATAACGATCCTGGTTGTACCTGTTGTAGCGTTGACTTCTACAACCTGATAAACCTGATGACCGCGTTGGTTGAATTCGAAGGTAAAGGCAGAACTTGTTTTATTCCAGTCCAACCGGGATAGAGCATATTGGTTTTCAAAAGGTTTCGCATCAACCGGTATCTGCTTTAAAGAACTGATATTAAATAAAGACGGACTTTTAATGGGAAGTGCATCCCCGGGCTTCAGATAATTGCGTTTCTGTAAAACAGGCTGCAACTGTGATTTTGGGGAAGACTCCACAAAATAAATGACATGGCCTTCGTTGTTTCGGATTTTATTTACCGCCAGGAATTTTGAATCGGGCGACCATTGAAAATATGAAGAATAGAAATCACCTTGTGTACCATCAAAACTGAGTTGAACTTCATTATTGTCCTTGGTGTTTCGAATATAAACATTGAAATTTTTGATAAACGCGACCCAAACACTGTCGTGTGAAGGTACCGGTTTATTCCCAAGTTCATCAAAAGGATCCATCCACGAAGGTCCGGGAGCATCCACTTTTATTATTGAACCTTTTTTAAGACTAAAATCTTTAAGATTATAGGTCCAATGAAATTTATTGAACTCGAAACGGATCAGGTTTTCCTTTAAATCAAATTTCAATTTATCAAGCTGCAAAGATTTTGCAGAAATTTTACTGGTTAGTTGATTGTTCAATTGTTGCAATAACTTTTCAGAATCGAAAGCCAATTCCTTTGTAACCTTTGCTGCATCAACAATCCGATATTCATTTCCATTGCGTGTTTTGACCTGAAACCAGAAAGTGGTGGTTGAATCAATCCAACTTACATTATTGATTTGATTGTAAACCAAATCGTTCAGTTTAACAATTGAGTCGGCCCGTTGATAATCGGAAATTGAAAGTTGTGAAAATACCGGGGACGAGGGAACCAACAAAAGTAAAAACAGGCTGAACCTCAAAAAAGATTTCAATAGAAAATTTCCTGACATGATTTGATCTTACCAGATAGAATGAAACATTAAAACTTGAAGGCTGACATACCGGACAGCCTTCAAGTTTTTAATAAGAATTGAGACAAAAATGTCGTTTCTCTTTTTAATTTACCAATGCAAAAATTAATTCAGTTTTGCCAGACAATCAATAAGACCCTGAGGATCAGCTGAATAGATATCCATTCCAATTTTATTGCTATAATCCTGCGTTACAGGAGCCCCACCGATGGCTACAAGTGTTCCGGGAACGGCTTCTTTCACCGCTTTCCCAATTTTTTCCATATTGACCATTGTAGTCGTAAGAAGGGCAGAAAGACAAACAACCGCACCTGGATTCGCTTTTACCGACTCAACAAATTTCTCCGCTTTTACATCTGTCCCAAGGTCAATCACTTCCCAGCCACTACCTTCGACCATCATGGCAACAAGGTTTTTACCAATGTCGTGAAGGTCACCTTCGACCGTCCCGATAATGATTTTCCCCTTCCTTACTACCGATCCATCGTTGAAGAAAGGTTTCAGATGCGCCATTCCAAAGCTCATCGCCTTGGCACTCATGAGAACCTGGGGAACGAACACCTTATTTTCCCTGAATTTAACCCCAACTTTTCCCATTCCGATCACAAGTCCTTTGTTCAAGACCTCAGTTGGTGGTATGCCCATGTCGAGCGCTTTCTTGGTCAGTTCGTCTGCACCTTCCTGGCCACGCAGGTCCGGTGGATAAGGTGATGCGAGGTTGATTTTTCCAAATTCAACACAATGTGCCAGTTTTTCGAGAATTTCTTCCATTTTAAAAAAGATTAAGCTATAATGTTAAACAATTTATGTTCCATTAAAATCAGCAAACAATTTTAGTCATTCTTTTTGATTCTTTCAACACAGAATTTAATTATTCTATCTCAATATTGAATTTTGCCAATAATCCCAAAACTCCGGGCAAAGAAAACTTCGCTTTCCGCATTTTGTTTTTGACAGGATCAATTGAATAATTTTGGGATGTTCGAAAATCAGCTTTTTCAAGAATCGTCTGATCGAAGATGGACCTGGTTAAATCACAGTTGTCAAAAACAGAAAGTGTCAGATCTGCGCCTGCAAAATCAACTTCCTGAAGTGAACACTTTTTGAACCTTGTATTCTTTAGTTTTAACTTAAAGAAAGAGGCGAGGTTCAGGTTGCATTCTTCAAAATCAAGGATTAAAAGAAATTTGCTGCAATCGCTGAAACTTAACCCCAATAACTTGCAATTTTTAAACTTAACCTCCTTAAATCCAGTTTCCGCAATTTTGGCATTGCTCAGATTGCAGTTTGTAAACCTACATTCAATAAAAGAAATATTTGATAAATTGGAATTGGAAAAATTACATTCCCAAAAGGTGCAATTCTCAAATTCACGGCTGTCCAAATGTTTATCCGTATAATCAACTTTTATAAAATCCTGATTAACAATCATTTTAGAAATTGTAAATTTTGACAATTTTGAATGTGATCAAATCAAAAGCAATCCATTTCAATCCGACGGCGTTTTACCTCAGCATTAAAAATACCTGAGAATTTCTCATTTGCCCCTGACATCAAATAGACTGAAGTCCCTTTTTCGCGGGCCAACTGATTATCGACAGAACCAATTTTTTCGATCCGGTCAAATAATTGAACAACTTTATTATCAGGGTAATTACCAATCAAGATTACATTTGTAATCTTGAGGTTTTCAGGAATCCAAAAAAGATAGTCGGTGCTAAATGAATAGGCTTCCGGCGTTCTTCCCCGGTTGTAGAAATTTAAAGCACCTGCCTGACCATAGTTATTGCAAAAAATTAATGTTCCCTTTTTGTCCTCTTCCGATAACCGATTATATGCAATGCTGGCATGGGCAGCCATCTCCTTCCATCCAATCATATCGGCAAAATCCTGCGGCAGTTGATGGTTCTTGCCATCCTCCCATCGCATAAGTCCCATCGATTCAAATTGCTCTTTCCGTTCGGTAATTGCTTCAGGAGTTAAGACCGGAAACATGAAATTGACCACGCTGATAAACATCAGAATATTAATGGATAGATATAAAGTGGAAATAAATGGAAATTTTTGTGGAAATTTTTTCTCAAGGTAAACAGATCCGAACGAAAATAACACAGGATAAAGTCCAAGGGCATAATAGTTTTTAGCTTTTAGTAAAAGGAAAATAACCATCACAAAGATAAAAGTAAGACCAATAACTTTGAATTTTTTTAATTCAGAATGCTTGAAAAACGCAAAAAAAGCAGCGACAAATAATGGCAATGCACCAGCAAGAAATAACAACTGATCCTTAATAAAACCCAAAGAACTAACATGGACAAGTTGCGTCTCCCTGAGTACCTTCATATGTAGAACAACAGGAAACCCGTGGTTGTATTGCCAAAGTAGATTTGGCAAGAATAAGATCAATCCTAATAACAGCGCAAGGAAAAATGCTTTTCTGGCCAGAACCTTTCTCAAACCGGTACATAAAATCGCGAGAAAAAGTCCCATTAACAAAAAAACGACATTGTATTTATTGTAAAATCCAATAACACTCACTATTGCAATATAATATAACCAATTGGGCTTTGAATCTTTAATATACCTGACCAACAAATAAAAAACAATGGTCCAGGCAAGGATGTCGAAAGAATTTGGTTGGTAAAGTAGATTGACCCGGGCAAATACAGAAAACACAAAAACTGTTCCAGACAACAACTGTGCAAAAATTCCTCCATCCAATTCCTCAACAATCAACCAGATGGCAAGAAGTGTCAAGACACCAAAAAGTGCTGGAAAAAACCTGATCCAAAATATCCCTCCACCTAAAATATTAATCAGGATTGAGACCCATGATATCAATGGTGGGACCGATATAAATCCTGC
>CAIYPA010000308.1 GCA_903927965.1 uncultured Bacteroidia bacterium
CGGGAAAATTATCAAGGCTTACCGGCCAAATTGGTATCCGAGGGAATTAACCCCAAGATACCATGGCTTTATGATTATAAATTGGATTTCAGGTTCAAGTAATAATTTACTAAAATGAATACCCCGTAAAAAATCGCTGATACATTCGGGAAACATAGTGTTTCAGCCCTTGCGTTGTTCAACCGCCAGAAAAAGGAATATGAAACCGATTATCCATTTAAAAATGAGGCACTTGTTGGAAGGGCTACCTATGACTATTCCCATAAATACCTTTTGGAAGTCAACATCGGATACACTGGTTCGGAGCGATTTGCACCAGGCAAAAAATTTGGGTTTTTCCCGTCAGGGGCATTTGGATGGGTCGTATCTGAGGAAGACTTCTTCAAAAGTGCCTTCCCATATGTAAGCAAGCTCAAACTTCGTTATTCGGATGGAAAAGTAGGTAGCGACAACGCTTCTGCAAGATGGTTGTTTTTAAGCAATTACTACACTGATCCACGCGGGTACATCAAAGAAGATCCCGCAGCCAACCCCTACGCACAATGGGAAGAGGCACGGAAGAAAGATATAGGGATTGAGCTTGGTTTTTTTAAAAACGACCTGACGATCAATCTTGATCTTTTCGACGAATATCGTACACATATGCTTTTGACGCCAAGGATCCCAATGACCGTTGGAAATAGTTTCAAGGACCAAAACCTGGGTTCCATGAAAAAACATGGGTTTGACCTTGATATTGAATACAAGAAGTCATTGGCCAACGACATGAGCTTTTATGTGAAAGGGATTTTCGGATTTAATGAAAACCGGATCGTGTATAAGGATGATCCAAAGTATGCGCCAGAATATGCCACCGAGGCAGGAAAACCACTTGGGGCACAAATTACAGGTGCATCACTGATTGGTTCGGGTTATTTTACATCGGTTGATGACATACATACTACAGCGGCACCAATTCCAGTTGGATCACTAAATGTTGGCGACTATAAATTTCTCGATTACTTTGCTGATGGAAAGATCTCAATCCGTGACCGTTATCCGATTGAAGGATCGATGTACCCTCCGATTACTTTTTCACTTGGGGGCGGTTTTAGCTACAAGAACTTCGATTTCAACTTTAACCTTCAGGGAAACCAGGGAAAATATGTTGCATTCAACCAGGCATATGAGATAGAGTTTCCGAATGGGAATTATCGTATCCATGCATCACAATTGGATTTTTGGACGCCAACCAATCCGGATGCCAACCATTCCACGATCCACTTTGTTGGAGATGCCAATCTACCAAACCTTGTCTGGGGCGGGGGTTCATCCTACTATGGCGGATATGAAACCGCAATTGAGGGACGTATGTGGAGAAAAGCTGATTATCTGAGGTTAAAAGAGGTTTATTTCGGTTACAATTTCAAACCCGATTTTTTGAAAAGGGCTGTAGGAATTACAAATATGACTACCTATATTACAGGTACCAACCTTTGGACATTAACCAATTTGATTGAAGGAGACCCTGAGCGCAAAGACTTTACGCAAGGTTTTTATCCGCAGATGTCAAGTATCAAATTCGGTTTAAAAATTGGTTTTTAACCTTAATCATTTAGAAAGAGATGAAAAAGTACTTTAAAATAATCGTCTTTGCAGGGATACTTGCACTGATCTTACCCTCATGTCTGGAGAGTTACTTAAATGAAGCACCAGATGCCGGGTTAACCACAGACGTTGTTTTCTCAAAATATACCAACATCATGAAGTTTTTTGATTCGGTATATGATGGTCAGCGGGTTGTTATTGTCAATGGAGGAAGTGCCACACATGATTATGACATCAAAACGGCCCACCCCATGTATTTTGCCTATCGCATGGAATATACCTGGGACGAGATGACCGACATGAGCGATGGAGGCCGTCAATATGAGGCGCAATCCATCAAAGCTGGTCAGATGGGGGGGACAGTCGATAAATTCGCGGGTCCTATTTCTTCAAAGAATATGCCCATTTTGCCTTCGATGTTCGAATGTATCAGGATCTGCAACATGACCATTAAGAACATTGGTAAATTGCAGGATGCTCAACAGGTTGACATTGATGACCTTATTGCGCAAGCCCATTTCATCAGGGCGTACGCCCATTTTACACTTTTCCGCATTTGGGGCCCGATGCCTTATATTACAACAGTTTTGACCCAGGGTGATGAATTTGACCTGACAAGGCTAAGCAGGTACGAAACATGTAAGCGGATTGCCCAGGATTTTGATACGGCTTATGTCTATTTTAGAAAAGCCAACATCATGCGGCGCGATGCCGACCTTTTGCTTAGCAATCCCAAACAGTTCAGGCCTGCAGGTGTGGCCGCGCTTGGGATGAAAGCCCGTGCATTGTTGTATGCTGCAAGTCCTCAAAACAACAAGAATGGTGTTGCCGATTGGCAGGATGCAGCCGCAGCTTGCTGGACAGCAATCGACACCAGCAATTATTACAAGTTTGCAATGCAAACCGCCGCAAGTGCCAGTGGCAACCTGAAGCAGGCTTACAAAAATAATTTCATGAACGTACCGAGGACCAATGAACAACTGTGGTCGTATTATGCCAATTACAACAATCCGAACATTGCAAACCCAAACTGGAGCATTGGATTGACAACCATTCAGTCAATGACCAATGGTGTATTTTCCCAACAGGCTACCGCCATGTCCGGAGAAAATCCGACACAGAATTTTGTGGACAGGTTTGAAACCAAATGGGGCGAACCACTGAATACGCCGGCTGACCGTCAGGCAGCAATTGCGGCTGGGCACTACAGCGATCAGGACCCCTATTCAAACAGGGATCCCCGTTTTGCGTGGGGTATCGTTTACAATCAAACCACAGAAGTAGCGGGATTTAACCCGGCAAATATCTATTATGAAACGATTGGTGGTAAGCAAGTCTTCAGCAATTTGTTGAATTTCGCCGCTTATCTTGGCGTTACACATACCGGTTATTATCAGAGGAAGTCGATCTATGACTCAAATACCAATGTAACAACAAGTTACAATCTAACCGACCCGATTATCCGTGTTGCAGAGCTTTATCTTAATTACGCCGAAGCTGCTGCGATGGCTTATGGCGGTGAAAACGGCAAGGCACCGGCTGCATCACTTACCGCAACACAGGCCGCAAACATGGTCAGGACAAGGGTTGGAATGCCCAATTTGCCAACTGGTCTGGCTCCGGATGTCTTTATGAAAAGGTTGAAGAATGAGCGGATCATAGAGTTGTGTTTCGAGGGTCATTATTATTTCGATATTCGTCGATGGTTGGATGCCCCTGCTGCCATGAGCCAGGTCCTTTATGGCATGGATATCGAAAAAGTGGCAGTCTCTTTGACTTATCCGAAAGGCTTCAAATACATGCGTGTTCCGTTACCAGCGGATCGTCAGTCGCTATGGAAAGATGAGATGTACACTTTCCCATTTTCGACGGAAGACAATTACAAGATGCGAAATTTTACACCCAATCCGATTTGGTAATTCATACAAATTAATGATCATATGAAACTAAATAAAGAAATATACATAAAGTACGGACTCCTCCTGTTTGCATTTCTGTTGTTATTGTCAGTTGTAAACCTGAAAGCCCAGAACAAACCGGATGCCAAAAAGCAAAAGTCGGTTGTGCTAACGATTAAAGTGACCGATGAACAAAGCACTTCTATCACTGGTGCTGAAATAATCCTCGGTGAAGGCCTTGTCCACACAGAGACAGATAAAAACGGTACAGTAAAATTGACCGTGAAGAACGATCAGGAGTTTGTGACCATATCCTCGCCAGGGTACGAACCAAAGGTTTTACTTGTGAACGACCTTATGACCAATCCCAATGTTCAGTTGGTTAAATCGCTGATGTTTATGACAACTGCCGATGATGTCCCACTCCCATATATGACTATCAAGAAAAGGCTATTGACCGGAAGTACAAGTGTACTTGATGCCATTGTCCTTGACAAATACCCTTCGACAGATATCCGAAATGCACTGACCGGACTTGTAACGGGGATGGAAGTTTACGAAAGGGACGGTTCTCCTGGAATGTCGGCTGAGGAAAAGCTTGGCTCATATGGTGCTGCTGAAAAGGTGGGACTTTATTCGCGCGGAAGTAGTTTGATGTACATTATCGACGATGTCCGCATGGATATTACCGAAATGCCATTGGATCCAAATGAAATCGAATCTGTGTCTTTGGTCCGCGATATTGTCACAAAAACAATGTATGGGCCTGCTGCTGCCAATGGGATCGTGTTTATCAAAACCAAGCGTGGCAAAAAGAACGAGCGCGTGTTAAATGTCAATTTTGAGCAAGGCGTCAGTATCATTGACAAAATGCCGCAATGGGTAAATGGCGCCGATTATGCACGTTTGAACAACCTTGCAAAAAAGAACAGTGGGATCACAACCGGTTTGTACAGTGATGCAGATATAGCTGCATATGAAAACAACGATCCTTATGATATGAACCACCCAAGTGTCGATTATTTCGGACTTTTGATCAAAAATACGAGAAGCTTTACGAGGGCAAGTGTGTCAACCAGCGGAGGGACAGAAGCGATGCAGTACAGTGCCTATATTGGGTACAATGGCGAGGGTGACAATTTCAATATGGGACCAAAAGCTGGTTATCAGAGGATCAACGCACGGTCAAATCTGGACATCCGGATCAATGAGTTTTTGAAGGTTCAGTTGAATTTTGCAGCCGGACTATCACTGCGCGATTCGCCAAACTATGGATATACA
Source organism: uncultured Bacteroidia bacterium (assembly GCA_903927965.1). GTDB lineage: Bacteria > Bacteroidota > Bacteroidia > Bacteroidales > Prolixibacteraceae > JAAFHB01. Next base: position 4,767 of record CAIYPA010000308.1, read on the forward strand.
AGTACAATTACTGAGGGTGGATCTCAGACAGGTATTACCGAGATGCCAAATTTACTGAATGATATCACGAATACACCACCAATAGCTTTTCCTGTTTATGTAAACAACGATCCAACTTTAAAATCCCCTTGGTTTGGTATTTCTTCTGCCTATGGGACTAACCCGGTTGGAAACCTTGTAAAGAACGGATATTACAATGAATCGGGGCGGAATGGTGCAATCAGTTCCTTATTTGAGTGGGATATGGGAAATATAATCCCGGGATTAAAATCCCACACTTTTGTGGATTTCAATACTTTTTACCTGTTGCGCATCGGAAAGGCTGAAAACTATACTGCTTACCGTATCGATCCAAGAACGTACAACCCAACTTTAGGGATCGCTTCTTTGACAAAGGCATGGGATGGTGTTGATGCAACTTCGCGTGCCAATTTGCACGACTTCTATTTTCAGAATTATGCTGCTTACGAGAATTTAAGCTACGATAAAAAATTCGGGGACCACTATGTCCAGGGATCCATGACCTATCGGATGTCTTCGATTAAGCGAAACGGATTTGAAGAGCCGCAACGTGAACAGGCAGGTATTTTTACAGGAATTTATTCCTATAAGGACAAGATTACGGTTCAGGGAGTTGTAAATTATGGTGGAACCAGTGGTCTGGCACCTGGATATGTGTATTCTACTTCCCCATCAATAGGTGCAAGTTATGTAATTTCGGAGGAGAAATTTATGAAAAAACTCCATTTTATTGATTATCTGAAGCTTCGTGGTGAATATGGGGTAACATCTTACGATGCCTTCAGGGGGCCATTCTCCTATAGGGACCGTTGGAACCTCGATACCAATACAGGGAATACCGATAAATTCGGAACTTATTACAGCAATACCGGAACATGGATAGGGACTTACAAACAATCTTCCCAAAACTACAGGGCATATCCAAATCGTATCGGCAATCCTACAATTGGATTGGAACGCAGAAGGGAAGTAAGCCTTGGATTGGATGCTGAAATGCTGAAGAACAAACTATCGGTTGAGTTCAATTATTACAATATCCTCAGGTATGATGTGATTACAACAAGGACGAATACAACACCGATATTGTCGGGTACAACCGCAACCCTTCCTGCTGTGAATTACAATTCCTATTCGTATGAAGGTTTTGAACTGGGCTTGAAATTCAGGGACAAAATAGGGGACCTTCATTACATGATCGGCGGAAACGCATTCACCCAAAAGCCAGTCATCGAACAGGTTGACGAACCAAATTACCGGAATGCGTACCAATTGACGGTAGGTGGTCCTTCGGATGCGATCCGTGGATTAAAATACCTTGGACGTTTTACCACCGATGCTGAAGCAAATCAGGTTTCACAGTTTGGCGAGACCCTTCATGCCGGTGACTTAAAATACGAAGATGTAAATAAGGATGGTGTAGTTGACGATAACGATGCCCAATACATCGGACATTCAACACCAAAATTGTATTATGCTATTAATCTTAGTGTTACATACAAAGATTTTGACCTGACCTTAACAGGTGTTGGCCGGGCTTTTTACGACCAGATGTTGAACAGCAAATATTACACCAACGGTTCGGGCGATAACATTTATTCCAAATTTGTCCTGGACAACATCGACGCAAATGGTTTGGGCGGCGCTTATCCTAAGTTGACTTACTACCAGATTTCAAATAATTTTAAGACTTCCAGTTTCAGGTTGGTTGACAACAGCTTCTTTAAGATCCAGAATGTCGAGATAGCCTATAACCTTCCTGTCCATAAATTTGATTGGATGAAAGGGGTTAGGGGATTCAGGATCTTTGCGCGCGGTGCAAATGTTTACACCATCAGCAAGCTGAACGAAAGTGATGTCGAACCCGAAAACATCAATGCTGGGATTACCAACTATCCACTGAATATCACACTTACCGGTGGAGTTAAATTAACCTTTTAAACTTAGGGAATATGAAAACTAAATATCTGTTAATCATTTTGACCGCATTGCTTTCAGAGTCATGCAGCAAATTTCTGGATGCCTATCCAAACGGGGACAAAACTAGGGATGATGTATTTGCTTTCCAGGAAAGTGTGCAGGGTTTAATTGGCCGGAGCTACGACTATCTGGGAAGTGACTATTCATCGAAAAACTACAACAGCAACGAAACGGCTTACCTTGAGTGCGCAACCGACAACGCTGTGAGGCGTTCAACAACCGATATCGTGGTACAGTTTGCCAAAGGCGAGCTTACGACCGGAGGGCAGGCTTTTACAAGGGATTATTGGACAAGGGATTACAATGCAATCTTCTTGTTGAACCTCTTTCTTAAGGACAATAGGGGTATTAATTCGACAGTGTTGATCGTTCCTGAATTAAATAAGCTGGTTACCAGGAGATTACAAGGTGAAGCTTTTGGTTTGCGTGCCTGGGCAGAACGCGATTTGTTGAAAAAATTTGGTGGCAAAGAACTGGGGGGAACCAGGATCCTGGGTTTCCCGATTGTTAAAGAGGTACTCGATGCGTCCCAGGACATTAATCTTGAGCGGAACACTTATGACGAATGTGTCAAACAGATCATCGCTGATTGCGATTCCGCAATCAAATACCTCCCGATCGCTCACCGCGACTATCTCTATTCCGCAGCATACCTGAGCGACAAGAAAGAATTTTTGGGAGCAGTAAACTGGAACAGGGTGGATGGGGTCACAATGTATGCCATCAAAGCCATGACTTACCTGACATGGGCCAGCAAGCGGTTTAACCCTGCAAATGAACCTGCCAGATGGGATTCAGCCGCAAAATATGCCGCCAAGGTGATGGATTTCAAAGTCGCCGCTTCACCACTCGGTGATGGTTACGATCCAACAAAACGCGTGGACTTTACCGATGTTTACGACAAAAGTATTGTCTGGTCATCAAGGCTTATCGAAAATGACATTACCATGGAACAGGTATTCTTTCCTGCCGCCGCAAACGGTAACGGTTTTGCACCATTTGGCGATATCGGGGCAACAACTGAATTCCTTAACGCATTTGGCGACAAAAACGGTTATCCGATCAGTAGCAGTACAGTTTATGATGTCACCAAACCGTTTGATAACAGGGACCCACGTTTTTATGCCCAGATCAATTACAACGGAGTTGGTTATATCCCTGCATATAGTTCCACAACACCTATTTACACTTTTGAGACATGGGAACCCGATGCACAAGGGTTAAATGGTGGAAAAGATAGGGCAGGCAACGGAAACAATGTGAGGACGAATATTTATGTAAAGAAGTTCCTCTATGGGATCAACTGGAAGGTTTCCAGTTTCCAGAGAAGGCCACGGTGCAGGTTCAATATCCGGTACGCTCACATGGCATTGGCTTTTGCTGAAGCTGCAAACCAGGTTGTTGGGCCAAATGGGACACTTTATGGCTACTCACCAAAGACAATAATAGGTACGCTTCGTTCAATGAAGACCTATGATGACAAGACAGGGATACCTTCCCCTGATCCTTATCTGGCAAGTGTTGCAACTGCAGGAAAGGATGCTTTCTATGATCTGATCAAAAACGAACGGCGTATTGAACTCAGTTTTGAGGGTGAACGTTTCCACGACATGTCCAGATGGACCGATGATACCCAGTTTAAGGCATTGTATAACAAACCTGTGCATGGAATCAAAACCATCAAGAACGGTACAGCTTTTACATACGATCTTACATGGGAAGTGGAGAACCGCGCTTACAATTCGGCTTATATGCCGTTGCCGTATGACGAAATCCTTCGTATGAGCAAATTGGTCCAAAACGACGGCTGGGATAAATGGAAATAAATGATCTAATATAATTATGATGAAAAAGATATTAACATCAATTTTACTGGCTTTGATATTTACCTCGTGCTACAAGGAGTATATCAAGGATTTCGATTACAACTCAATTTATGTCCCGCTCCAATTGGATGTCCGTACATTCGTCGTTGGCGAAGGGATGAAATTCGACATCGGCGTTGAATTGGGTGGTGTAAGGGCAAACGACAGGGACAGGGTCGTCACTTATCAGATTGACAATTCCCTGATCAATGCGAATGCATTGGCCCAACTCAAGGGAGGTGCCGCCTATATCAGTGCCGCAGTCGCTCCTGTAACGACTTTGCTTCCATTGCCGTCGAATTATTATACGATTAGCAATGCAACCCAGTTTGTAATTCAAAAGGGACAATTTGTCGGCAAGGTAACGGTCAAGCCAGATTCAACCAAATTTTTGGCCGATGCAGCTACGATCAATCCTACCTATGCTCTTGGGATAAAGGTCGTTAGTGCCGATGCTGACTCATTGATCTACAACAAGAAAACCGAGGTGATCGGTGTCAAGTTTGAGAACATGCTCTTTGGGAACTATTGGCATGGTGGTGTAACAACAGTAAAGGATGCTGCCGATGCTGCCGTTGTAAATACTGTCAATTATTTCACCCAGATCCCTGTTTCGGAAGTGAAGATCTGGGCTTTGAAAACCATCGCACCGAATGCTCTTGCAACCAATGGTTACAGCGATCAGTCATCTTCTCCGGCTGCAGAATTTGTAGTGACCCTAAATGGCGCAACCGTAACTGTAAGTTCATCTGCAACAGGTAAATATGCAGTTTTACCTGACGGGGCAAGTACCTACAATCAGGCCAAATTGCTGCAAAACCGTAAAATTTTTCTCAATTACAAATATAAAGATGCCACTGGAAATTGGTATCATGCAAAAGACACGCTCACCTTCCGCAACAGGATCCGTGATGGCGTAAACGAATGGCAGGACGAAGATCCTTCACACTACTAATCCTTGGAATTTGCTTTCAATCAATCGGAAACCTGGACGAGTACCTTAAAAGGGAAAGTTCGGGTTTTATCGTTTTCAACTTTTTTAAGATCCACTCACACTTTTAAATCCATGATTGGAGAGATTGTATGCTGACCACCTATTGTATTTTCCGAAGTCGCACCTGTCGTTCCATTTGTTCCTTTGTCGGGTTGGCAGGCTGAAAACCCGATCAGGATAATTGCGAGCAGGATTAGGATTTTTATTGCCTGAGTTGACCTCTTTTTATTGATCGAATCCGTTTTACGAAGGATGAGGCGGGAAAGTCTTTTTTTGTCCATTTTGATGAGTATTAATGTTAACCAATAGATAAACAGATACATACAGTCAGATGAAATCCGCCTTTTTTAAATCGGCAAATCCCTTGCCTGTCATTTCTGTTATGCTCTTTTAGCCGTCGGAACATTCTTTTACCCTACTGTTGACACGGATGATTTATTGAATTTTAAGTTAATCAAGGAATTTTAACGAATCAGATATTGGGGCTAAAGGCAACCTGTTTGTTTCAATAATCAAAACTGCTGCCACCCAGAAACTCCCTTAGTACAGATGTTGGTGGGATCTCATCTTCTGGTATCGATTCAAAATAGGAGATAAAGATCAACAGGCGAACAGCTTCCGAATATTCGCGAACGTTCTCCTTGACTTGCTTGAGCAAAGGGCTTGCATGTTTCTTGATCACTGCCAACTCGTAAATCAGTGCCGAGTTGAACATGATATCGGCATTTTCCTGATAAGGGAAGATGTGCTTCTCTTCGCCCCGACGTACACTTGGCCACCTTTGAATCGTGGTGAGCGCATCGTATCCCCTGTATTTGCTGTCACGTATAATTCTGCGCAAAAGCCGATTATCGGTTGTGGGAACATAAGTGTGTTCATCGATCGAAATTTGGGTCAAAGCCGATACAAAGATACGGAAGGTATTTTCTGGGTTTATCCTAGGTGTCAATTCGGGGTTTAACCCATGTATCCCTTCGATGATCAGGATGTTGTCCTTGGCCATTTTTATTTTCTTTCCGTTGAAAGTCCGTTGTCCCAGGTGAAAATCAAACTTTGGGACTGCAACCTCCTCGCCGGCCATCAATTTAAGCAGGAATTCATTAAAAAAAGGAATGTCTATTGCTTCCAACGCTTCAAAATCGTAAAAGCCCAAATCATCGACCGGAGTAAACTCCCGGTTGACGAAAAAATCGTCAACAGAAACTTCGATTGTGTGTAAGCCATTAACAGCCAATTGAATGCCCAATCTTCGGCTAAAAGTTGTTTTTCCCGAACTCGATGGGCCGGCTACCAGAACGATATTCACCTTGTCATGTTTTTGCGTGATTAGGGTGGCAATTTCTGCGATTTTTTTCTCATGCAATGCTTCCGAAATCTTGATCAGGTCACTGTGTTTTCCGGCACGGGTAAATGAATTCAACCTCGGAATATCCTCCACGCCAAGGATTTCAGCCCATTTCTTGTGTTCCCTGAAAATATTGAAATGTTTTTGCTGTTTTATTGCTGGTTCAAGTTTTTCCGGGTCTGAAAGGATTGGGAAGCGGAGCAGGAATCCATCATAATATTTTTCCACACCATAATTCTTAACCAATCCGGTTGTGTTGAGCATGTGCCCGTAGAAAAAATTGACATGCTGTCCCAAAGTAAATATTGGGGCGTAAAGCCGACCATAATGACGGAAGAGTTCTGCTTTGCGCGACAGTCCGCTGTTTTCAAGCATTTCAATGGCATGTTCAGCAAGTATCATTTTACGCTCTATTTGGATATCCTGAAGAATGATCGACTTCATTTCATCATTGACCAACCACGCATCTTCTTCCGTAAAAGCCCTGTCAAGTCCTTCTATTTCACAATAATACCCTTTCGAAATGGCATGGTCGATCTTAAGTTGGGCTTCAGGCCACAGGTTTTTGACCGCGGCATAGAGTATAAAAGATAAGGTGCGAAGGTACATCCTTTGCCCATCCCGGCAAGTATAATCAAAAAACTCGACCATTCGCGGTTTTACCATCTCATAATCAAGTGGTTTTGGCCGGTTGTTCACATAAGCTCCAAGTATAGGATGCTTTAATCCGATTCCAAATTGAGTGGCATATTCACCCAATGTTGTCCCAAGAGGTGAGTTGCAGCTTGCATTTGAATTGACACATTTAATTTCGATGTTCTTTGCCATCACTTTTAATCGTTAACAAAATAAAGCCACAAGATAGCTTTTTTGTCCGATTTTTTAACTACAAAAACCACGAATAAGTTTGTGGACTCTTTCCCTGACTTCCTGCGGTGTGGGATTAAGTTCTTCTGCGGTGAACATTCCATGTTCGGGATCGATCTTTTCGAAGACCATCATATATAGGTCAAAAATAAGTTCAAGGCTAAATTGATATCGTGGAGCTACAAATGGTTTAATCTCCTTGATCATCTGAAGTGTTTTTGCCCTGTATTCGTCGGCGAGGTTATAATAGATACGGATCATTTCCCTGAAACCTTGGGTGATCTCAGTCCCGTAACTGATCGATCTAAGTTGGGCACGGTCCAAACCGTTTTGTGCAATCAGGTCGTCGGCAAAGTACGTAAGGTTGTGGTGTTGGTCTTTTTGAAAATCCCTGATGATATGGACGATATAACTAAATATTGCACAGGGTGTTGCAGCTGCCCTGACATCAAAGGCCGGTGACTTGTATTCAGCACTGTCGAAAGAGATCCCGCACAGATGGACAAAAACCGCAGCCGGGGCTATCGAGGCACCTTTACAGTATTCCAGGAAGGTGTCCATCGAATCAAACCCGTCATGGTAAATGTCAAAAATCATCGAACGGGCAAAGGCTTCCATGGTCCAACACGGTATTTTAAAGCGGGACATTGTTTCGTTCAATGATTTTTTCATTGGATCGGTGGTGTCACAATCGCTGATTGAGTGGATCCATTGCTGGACCTCCTTTTCAAACATTTCCCTCTCTGAAACAGCGATGACCCGATGTTCCGATTTGTAATTGTCAATCAGATCATCAATGGCCCTCATAAACCGATAGCAGGTTTTTGCCGCACTAAATCTTTCCTCATCCCAAAAATTTGCGGCGATCAGAATATTGGGGTGGTCAATAATTTTCTCAAAATCGAGATTTTCAAAAATGGTTAAGTAATTGTCAGCCTGTTTATTCATAGTTAGTCATTGTTATAATTGCAGGTTTTCTTTTAGTATTCGCTCATAAGTCAGTTTTGCCGAAAGTAAAACAAGAGGCACACCGTTACCGGGATTGGTGCTGCCACCAACGAAATATAGGTTGCGATAACGGCTATGGCGGTTGTGTGGCCTGAAATAGCCCATCTGAAAAATCGTGTGGCCAATGCTTCCGAAAACAGAACCCCTTGAAACATTGTAAATTGATTTCCATGCCAATGGCGTATAACAAACTTCAAATTTAATGTTTTCCTCAAGATCGGCAAAACCTTCCTCTGCCAATCTTTTCAGCACGTCGGTGCGGACCTGTTTTTTTAAGGCATCCCAGTCCTGTGGTTTCTTTTCATCCAAATGACCCATGGGTACGATGACAGAAATTGTATCCTGATCGGGCGGGGCTGCAAGCGGATCGGTACGGACCGGTGCATGGACATAGAAACTTGGATTTTTGGATATTGAATGCTCTTTAAAAATGGCATCGAGGCTTTTCGAAAAATCTTTTGCCAGGAAAATACTATGGTGGGCAAAATGTGGATAAGCCTTTTTTAGCCCCCAGTGAAACACGACAGCTGAACAGGAGTAAGACCTGTTTTCCAAACCCCTTGATGTTCGGCTTTCTGGCAACAGGTTTTGATAGACATATGGAAGGTCGGCATTTGCGACAATCAGATCGTAGTTCGAACTGTTCCCATCACCAAAAATCAATTGTGTGGCACGACCCTTTTCCACTCCGATCTTCTCTACCGTTGTATTAAAAATGAACCTTACACCTACCTTCAGGGCCTCCGCTTCAAGTCTTGAGGTGATTTGTTGCATTCCGCCTATCGGGAATAGGGCTCCTTCGGTCAATTCGGTACCCGGTAACATCGCAAACAGGGCCGGAGCTTTTAATGGGCTTTGTCCAACATAGATATTCTGAAATGTGAAAGCTTGCTGGAGGTTTTCGTTTTTAAAATAACGTTTTACAAAGGTGTAATGTCTTAACCACACCTTTAACCTGAAAAGCATCCTGACATTCAAAGGAGTTGTAAATTCGAACAGGTTGTAAAAATTGCGGGAGAGGAGGTTTTTGTACGATTCACAAAAAAAGGAGTACCCCTTTTTGATGTATGGCCCGAAACGGATGAAACTTCCCGGTTCCATCCTTTCTAGCTGAGGTCTCATCACTTCAGGATCTTTGGAAATTGTCAGTTTCTCCCCATTTCCAAAATACAATTTGTAGATCGTGGAGAGGTCCTTCAGTTCAAAACATTCATCAAAATTCAGCCCGAGCGATTCGAAAACTGTCCTGTAAATCGAAGGCATCAAAAGGATTGTGGCACCAAGGTCAAACCGATGGCCTTCGCGCAACAATTGGCTGCACCGTCCACCTGATTTGTCATTTTTCTCATAAACAACCACATCGAACCCATTTTTGGCAAGTAAAATGGACAATGCCATTCCACCTATTCCCGCCCCTATAATGGCAATTGTTTTTTTATCCATACCGACAAAGACAAACTGTTTTAAATCTGAGTTGGTCACATGTTGTATTTGTCAATCAACCGGTGAAAAAATTACACTACTTCCAGACAACCAGGTCATTTTTCCGTATTCCTTTGGCTGGGAACGGGTGTGTGCTGTCGAATGGATAAAGGGCTTCCTGAGCCTCGATTACGATCCCTGTTTCATTCAGGGAGCCATCAGCGTTCATTGCCTTTGAGAGGTCAAGGCCAAGGTGTTTTGCAAGAAATGGATAAACTGCCTGGCGTTTGTTGTAATCATATCCATGTTTGTCGTTTGGAAGATGTACATTTTCGATGTTTTCCTTATGTCCCAACAGATTATAGATGTATTGTAAATGGGGCAACTCATCAACCGGATTATTTTTTGTCCAATCACCACCATCCGAAACAAGCAACTGAGGGCGAGGGGCGGCACAACCGGCAATTTCAACGTTGTTTGTCTGGTAGTCTTTGTCTTTGTGGATCGGCAACCCACTCTCGCAAACGCAACCTCCAAAGAAATAGGCCGAAACCATTACAACCGGAACTGAGACTGCAATTCGCTGATCAATAGCCGTTAGCAAAAATGTTTGTGTTCCACCTCCTGATGCACCTGTGCAGGCGATCCTTTTTGGATCGGCACCTATCGAAAGCAGGAAATCGACAGACCGGATGCTGTTCCACAATTGCTGCCTCAAAGCCAGGGCGTTGGTATGTTCCCACCCAATATCTTTCATCTGGCCGTAACCCACCATATCGATCGCCAGGACAATGGCGCCCATACGGGCCATTGCCGCAAACCTCTTTTGGGCATCGGGACGGTACCGCCCTACATCGCCAGGATTTGACCAGTGCCCATGTGGGCTCAGGATGCCGGGAAGGGAGCCTTTTGCGTTGATGGGTTTGTAAATGCTTCCGGTGACATAAACACCAGGAAGGCTCTCAAAGGCAACATTCTGTACCTGATAACCATCGAAGGTCCTTATGGCACCAAGGATGGGATTCAACGGACATTTTTCAGGGAACTTTGTAAGGCCAGCACCTTTAAGTATTTGTTTCCTGATCAATTCGGCCCTCTTATTCCATGCATCCGCAGTTGTGTAGCTTTCGCGTTGTTTGGCAAGAAACTGTCGCCCTTGTTCTTCGGTCCAATAGTTTCCCTGACAGAGCATTGGGTCAGTTTTTTTTGTATCCTTTTTTTCCTGTGCAACTATCGCCTGCATCTGAAGGAATCCCAATAGCACAAAAATAACAACCCTTGTTTTAATTATGTGTTTCATATTGTGATAGTTAAATAGTTGTTGATTTCAATTTTTGAAAGTGATTAAAGTAGTTATTTCTTTGAAAACTTTTTCTCCCAAATGTTTTTTCCAATGACAGTATTTTAAAATAATAAGTCAATGAGATTAAAGCCTGAATTAGGCTAAATTTGTGGCAAATCACAATGGTTAAAATGGAAAAACTTGTATTTGCCACCAATAACAGCCACAAGCTTCGGGAATTGTCGCAGATTATGCCACCTGATATTGAATTGATGAGTTTAAGCGACATCGGGTGCGATGACGAAATCCCTGAAACAGGCCCAACACTTGAATCAAATGCTGCACAAAAAGCCTTTTACATATGGGACAAATATGGCTTGAATTGTTTTGCCGATGATACAGGACTGGAGATCGAGTCGTTGGGAAACGAGCCTGGTGTCTATTCGGCCCGGTATGCTGGTGAAGCAAGGGATTCCAATGCTAACATTATCAAGGTATTGGAGAATTTGCGCAATGAAACAAACCGTAAAGCGCGTTTCAGGTGTGTAATTTCGCTGGTGATCAAAGGACAGGAAACCCAATTTGAGGGAATTGTGGATGGGGAAATTGCCACTGAGAAACATGGGAATTCAGGTTTTGGATATGACCCTGTTTTTGTACCAGATGGATATGACCAATCGTTTGCAGAACTTACCCCTGAAGTTAAAAACGGGATTAGCCATAGGGCAAGGGCTGTGATGAAGTTGGTAGAGTATTTGAGGAAAAACAGAAATAAATAGGAATAGGGGAAATAAATAGAAATAACAGAAATAAAGTAGAAATGGGTCTGAAGATTCAATATTTGCTCATTGTATTGTTCTCCTGTTTTATTTCAGGTACGGCACCTGCAAGTAATTGGAGGTCGCATCTATCATATTATCAGGTCATTGCTGTCGTACAGGGTAACCAGAAAATATTTGCCGCCAATCGAAATGGCCTGTTTTCCTATGACCTCGCAACCAAGGGTTTTGACACAAAAACTACTGTTGAGGGGCTTTCAGACTCCGGGATCTCGGTAATTCAATGGACGGATTCACGGGGCGGTTTACTTGTCGGATATTCCAACGGGAATCTGGACCTAATCATAGACAATAAGATACTTAATCTCCCGTTTATTAAAGACAAAGCCTCAATTCCCAAAAAAGCGATCAACCATATCTATTGTGAAGGTGATTTTGCATGGCTGGCTTGTGATTTCGGGATTGTGAAGGTTAACCTTAAAAAATGGGAAGTGGCAGAAACATGGATGATCGGCCCGCTAGCCACTTCAATTTCAGTGCTGGATTTTACTTCCGACGACCATTATTTCTGGGCCGCTACCGATTCAGGGATATTCAGGGCTGAAAAGTCGAACATCAATCTTCAGGATTACCGGAACTGGGTATTGCAGGAACAGTTGCCCATACCTCGGGAACAATACAATTCGGTCGTTGTTTTCAATCAGAAGGTGATTGTTTGCGATTTGGCTGGCCGTATTTATTCATATGACGGAACATCCTGGCAAACGGCCTATCCGACAGTCACGAATGTCGTTAAGATCCGTGCTTTCCCAGCTGCCTTGGTTTTTATATGTAAGGAAAGTGTTAAGATGACAGGAACGAATGGAGTTGTTACAATCTCTGCTTATGATGCCCTTTTACCTGCAAATACAATTATTTCACCAGCCGACGTGCTGATCTCGGGTACCGGTGAACTTTGGGTCGGCGATCAAACATTTGGACTTTATCAGAAATCTGGCAATCAGGGTTTTATCTTGCATGTACCTTCCAGTCCGGCAAACAATAACGTTCAGGCCCTGACATCGAATGGTTCAAATCTTTATGTAGCTACGGGCGTTGAAGGTTCAGTTTCACAGGCAACTCCAGCCGAATTGCATCGATTTACCGGTAATCAATGGGTATCCATTAATCAATACACTGACAATAAGTTAGCTGGATTGAAAAATATACTGGAAATTGTTCCATCACCAATTGATCCCGAACATTACTGGGCTTCAACATCGGGAAGTGGACTACTCGAATTTCAGGGTACCAAATTATTAAAGCAGTACAATTCGACCAACTCGACCCTTGAAACCTTCAACGGACTTTGCCAGACCGGTGGGTTGGCTTTTGATGCAATGGGTTATTTGTGGGTTACCAACCCAAAGGCAAGCAATCAATTGCATGTGATTAAACCTGACGGGACATGGAAAGCCTTAAATTACCAAGGCATTAACAATCAGTTTGTTTCAGCTGGGAACCTGATCATCACAAAATCGGATACCAAATGGATCATTGTGGACAACGCAGATCTTTTTGCAGTTAAGACACGGAGCACACCGGATATTACCACGGATGATGTGTTTAAAAAGAGTTCTGTGTTCAGCCGGTTTACAAACAATGAATCGACCCTGATCAAAGGGTTTAGTGTTGTCAATTGCATAGCGGAAGACCATGATGGGTACCTCTGGGTTGGGACAGAAAATGGGGTTGTCGTTTACAACAATCCTGACGCCATATTTGGGACCAATGGCTTTTATGGTATCCAACCCTCTGTCGATCTTGGGGATGGTATTTTTCATCCGGCACTTGAAAATGAAACAGTCACTGCAATGGCGGTTGACGGTGGTAACCGGAAATGGTTTGGCACCACAAATTCGGGTGTTTTTCTATTTTCAAAAGATTGTTCAACACTGATCAGCCATTTCAATACCGATAATTCGCCTCTCTTTTCAAACAAGATCAATGCTATTGCGATAAATGGCGATAATGGGGAGGTCTTCTTTTCAACTGCGAATGGGTTGATTTCCTTAATGGGAAATGCGACAGAAGGGGAGGGGGCATTCCATAATCTGTATGTTTGGCCCAATCCCGTCAGGGAAACCTATCAGGGAGATATAACAATTGATGGGCTAGCGGAAGAATCGACTGTCAGAATAACAGATGTTGCCGGTAACCTTGTTTATAAGACCACCTCGATTGGTGGGCGTGCCATTTGGAATGGTAAAAATGGGAAGGGACAGCGATCCAGTACCGGCGTTTACCTTATATTTTGTGCCAATCGCGATGGCAGTCAATCGAAAGTGATCAAGCTTTTATTTATTCATTAAATGTTGCAGAAAACCCGTGGAATTGTACTTCATAGCCTTAAATATGGTGATAGTGCAATTGTGACAACTATCTATACGGAGGCTTTCGGCAGGATATCCTTTATCTTGCAAGGAACACATGGGAAAAAATCGATCATTAAAAGTAACCTTCTGAAGCATCTGTTTTTGCTTGAGATGGAGGTTGACCATAAGCAGGGAAGGGAATTGCAGCGCGTGAAAGAACTAAAAAACATTACCCCATTTGGATCTTTGCCATTTGTCATCTCTAAATCAACTCAGGCCATTTTTCTTGCAGAGCTGCTTGGCAAAGTTTTGCGAGAAGAAGAATCGAGGCCAGAATTGTTTGAATTTCTTTTTCATTCTTTTCAAATATTTGACCTTATGGAGGATGGGATAGGAAATTTCCACCTTATCTTTCTGGTACAGCTCACTCGTTTCCTTGGCTTTGCTCCTACGAACAACTACTCCGAATCGAATCAGGTTTTCGACATGATCGGTGGAAAATTTGTTTTGTTGCCTCCGCCTCATCCTTGGTTCCTGAGAAATCCCGAAAGTTCAACTCTTTCACAACTACTTGGAACGAGCTATCAGAATTCATCGGAATTCAAGCCAGATAAGGGTTTTAGGCAATTATTGCTGGATACGCTCCTTGATTACTACGGACTTCACCTTGGAAATAAACTAAATCTAAAATCACTTGAAATAGTAAGGGAGATTCTTCATTAACAAAAATGTATATCGCAAATTAGTAGGCACATACAAAAATTGTAAACAAAATTTTCAATCCTCTCCCACGGAATCTCCTTATCTGGATTGCACAATAAAAAAAAATGTTACTTTTGCAGTTGGAACTGATTATAATAAAATGGCTTCATCAAAAATTCCATCATCGAAGAAAAATGCTTTTGCGACAATTCTTGAAATTGCCGAAGAAAAGCATGCGATCGATTTGGCGAACCCAATGTCCAATCTTACCTGTCCGGATAAGTTGATTGATCTGGTAAGTAAAAATATGAGACTTGGCAATAATGATTATTCACCGGCTGAAGGGGTCGAGTCGTTGAGGAAGGAGATTATCAATCTTTTCAACCAACAGAACAATACCTCATTTCAAGCTGAAACAGACATAACAATCACCGCTGGCCCTGCGCAGGCGATGACAACTTCTATCAGCACCTTCGTTAAAGAGGGTGATGAAGTAATTATCTTTGAACCTGTTCAGGAATCCTACACGCCATTTATTGAACTCAATGGTGGGCGTCCAATTTTTGTGAACCTCAAGATGCCCGATTTCAGGATCGACTGGGAAGAGGTAAAGAAACTGGTCACCTCCAAGACGAGGATGATCATTATCAACAATCCCCAGAACCCGATTGGACGCATTTTCAGCGATACGGATATCGACCAATTGAAGAGGATGACCAATGGTACCAAGCTGGTAATTTTGAGCAATGAAGTTTTTGACAACATCGTTTTTGACGAACAGAAATTTCGGAGCCTGGCTTCTGTTCCTGAACTTGCTTCCAAGAGCCTGATCGTTTCAAGTTTTGGGCATGTGTTTAATATTACAGGCTGGGGAATCGGGTATATTATCGGCCCCGAAAAATTAATGAGCGAATTCAGAAAAATTCAACAATTTCAGGGTTTTAGCGTGAACACACCAGCCCAGTTTGCCTTGGCCGAGTTTCTCGGAGAGGGACAGGATTTTAAGGCAATCTGTGAATCCTATCATAAAAAACGCGATTTATTGGTGTCGTTGCTGAAAGAGAGCAATTTTGAGATACTTCCGACTCATTCTACTTATTATCAAATGCTTGACTATAGCAAGATTTCAGACGAAAACGATCTTGATTTCGCGGTCAGGCTGGTTAGGGATTATGGGGTGGCAACAGTTCCATTTTCTGCGTTTCAGCATGAAAAAACCAAAAATCAATTGATCAGGGTCTGTTTTGCAAAACCCGATGCTCTACTTATTGAAGCAGGTAATAAACTCAAAAGTGTCCCTGTACGGGAAGGCTGAAGATCAAAAGCCATAAATTAAGGTGTCAGATCTAAGAAGGAAAAGGTTTGAATCAGTAATTCAGATTAGCGAAAAAAATTTACTTTTGCACTTCAAATATTTGGCCTCATAGTTCAAGGGATAGAACGGAAGTTTCCTAAACTTTAGATTCGCGTTCGAGTCGCGGTGAGGCTACGCTAAAAACCTGTAAATCAATGATTTATGGGTTTTTTTTATTTCTATTCCAGCCATAATTGAGAGGATTTCAATCCTAAGAATTGATTTATTTAGGCCTTAAAATATTGATTTTCACCTTAAAATCGCTGACTGATGATCACTTACCCATCGAAAATTTTGTGCATCATACTTTTATTGATTGTCAATCTGGCTTTTGCACAGACCCGGCAAAAAAGTCCGGTAAGTTCTTCCGATGAAGGGGAAAATACATTTCTACGGGGAACCATTCGGAATTATCGGTTACAGCCACTCTACCTTTTCAAATGCCATACCGACACACTGTTGCTGGTCGATTCCACAATGACCAACAACCAGGGGAAATTTTCTTTTTCCAAGGCACGTGCACGAGTTGAGGTTGTGAATAGCGGAGGGCTTTACAAAATCGCGCTCAAGGGGGATCAATTTTTTGAAATTCTTTACGATCCGGCTCAGGAAAATGCCGCGTTGGAAAATGGGATCGAAATCAGGACCTTGTTTTATAACAGTCCCTATTATAACATCGCGACCGACAGTCTGGAAGTCGTCAGGTCGGAGGTCAACAAAACATTCTATCAATTTCAAAGGCTTCAATTTCAATACAATATTGCCAACTACTATTTGTTGGGGATGTTGAAGCAATACCCACCAACAGATCCTTTTCACAGGAAAATTGAAGATGAATACCTGAACCGGTTTAAAAAGATGGATTCCTTTATTAAAGGACTAAACGCTAAAAAAACAGGTGGAAATGGGGGATCCAATCTTGAAAAGCTATATGCATTAGCCTACTACATTCCTGTCAATCCCGAATGGAAGTTGCCCGATGATGTAAGGGACAGTATAATTGCCGACCATTTTTTTGACGTTTTCAACCCGGCCCATCCGTTTTATCTCAATACCAACGTTCTGCCTGAAATGATGGAGTCGTATCTTTCCTATCGGACCAATAAGCGAGATGCAAATAACCAACCCATCAAAGATGAAGTTCTTTTTGCATCAGCAGCAGTCGATTTTATAAATAAAACAACAGGTGATAAACAGCAATCTATCGCCAACGGAAATGAATCATTCCGGTTTTGCCTGAATTATTACTTGAAAAAATTTGGTAAAGACCATCAGGATAATGCTTTCATGATTTTGTACGACAAGTATTTTAACAATGTGGATGGAGATTGCGGATCATTCGAAACCGACCAGTTCACCTGGGCAAGAAAAAAGGCAAGTGTTTTGCGGGGTGTACAATCTGGTAGCATAGCTCCCGACTTTGCACTTCCTAATCTGTCGCAATCAGGTCAACAAAATCATGCATTGAATCTGGTATCGGTCAAAAGTAAATATACCTTGCTCGTTTTTTGGGCAACCTGGTGCCCCCATTGTGCAATTGCAATACCCGAATTAAAGCATGGCACTGATTCGATAAATTCAAATCAAACCATACTGGCAATTGTAGCTGTCTCTTTGGATACCGAAAGGGCTGCCTGGCTGAAATACATAAAGGATAAAAAGCTTGATCAATCGCCAAAATTGCCCGAAAACTCAGGGTTGGGGTCCTGGATCAACACTTCCGAACTTAAAGGATGGAAAGGCGAAATACACAAACAGTACAATGTATTTGCGACCCCCACAATGTTCCTTCTTGATAACAGTAAGAAAATAATTGCAAAACCCGACACGCCACAGGAATTGTTCCGGTTTATGAAAACGGTTGGAAGATGACAACATTTAAATATCTTTGCGGCAAAATTATGCTCCGTTAATATTCATTCTGATGCAGGAAAAAATAATCATTCTCGATTTTGGATCCCAATACACCCAACTGATCGGACGTCGTGTGCGTGAACAAAACGTTTATTGCGAAATCCATCCATTCAATCATTTTCCGGCCATTGACCCAACGGTCAAAGGTGTTATCCTTTCGGGAAGCCCCTATTCAGTGAGGGATGAGAATGGCCCAAGGATCAATCTTGAAAGTATAAAAGGGCAAATCCCATTGCTTGGGGTTTGCTATGGAGCACAATATCTGGCCCATTTTTTTGGAGGTGAAGTTGCTGCATCCGATTCACGGGAATATGGCCGTGCAAATTTGAAAGTGACTGACTTGGAAAGCCCATTGTTACAGGGTATTAGCGAAAACTCGCAGGTTTGGATGTCCCACGGAGATACAATCATCAGTTTACCCGAAAATTGTAAAATTATAGCTTCGACAGGGGATGTTGAAAATGCAGCCTTCAAAATTTCAGGCGAGGAGACCTACGCGATTCAATTTCACCCTGAAGTTTACCATACCCTTGAAGGGGCTAAAATCCTGGAAAATTTCTTGGTGGGCATTTGTGGTTGTAAACAGGATTGGACTCCTGATTCGTTTATCGAAACCACGGTTCAGCAATTGCACGATAAAATTGGGAATGATAAAGTTGTACTAGGCTTATCTGGCGGAGTCGATTCTTCGGTAGCCGGTGTGCTGCTACACAAAGCAATTGGGAAAAACCTAACCTGCATATTTGTTGATAATGGGTTGCTGCGGAAAAATGAATTTCAGGATGTGCTTGATTCATATAAAGATATGGGCCTTAACGTGATTGGTGTGGATGCCAGCGAACGATTCTGGAACGATCTGAAAGGGGTGAGGGATCCTGAAACCAAGCGGAAAATTATTGGTCGCGATTTTATAGAAGTATTTGATATAGAGGCACATAAAATTCAAGATGTGAAATGGCTGGCACAAGGGACGATCTATCCTGATGTGATTGAATCGGTCTCTGTGAATGGACCTTCTGCTACGATCAAGTCGCACCACAATGTAGGTGGGCTTCCCGAAAAGATGAATTTAAAAGTGGTCGAACCGCTTAACCTGTTGTTCAAGGACGAAGTCCGCCGTGTTGGCCGTGCGTTGGGTATCAAGCAGGAATTGTTGGGAAGACACCCTTTCCCAGGACCAGGTTTGGGGATCAGGATTTTAAGCGATGTAACACCTGAGAAAGTAAGAGTTTTGCAGGAAGCTGATGCTATTTTCGTCAATGGCTTGAAAGAATGGGGCTTATACGATAAAGTCTGGCAGGCTGGCGTTATGTTGTTGCCGGTGCAGTCTGTTGGGGTCATGGGTGATGAAAGGACCTATGAAAATGTGGTGGCTTTACGTGCAGTAGCTTCTACAGATGGCATGACTGCCGACTGGGTACATTTACCTTATGAGTTTCTTGCCAAAGTTTCAAATGACATTATCAATAAGGTACGTGGGATCAACCGAGTGGTTTACGACATCAGCTCCAAACCACCTGCAACCATCGAATGGGAATAATCTGGGAATATTTGATTTTGTAATAGTATGTAATTATTGGAAGGAATCCTTGATTTCCAAAAATATTTCCACCTATTTCCACCTATTTCAATCTATTTCCAACCATTTCCAACCATTTCTAGTTATAATGAAATGCTGATTATATTTTCTCTTAGAAGTTTTTGTTCACCGTTCCATCTGTAAGCGGATAAATTTCCGGTACCTGTCACATTGCTGTCAACGCAACAAATATTTTCATTGAAGATATCTGCCCCTTCATTCAGGCTGTAATGGCCCACAAAAACAGCCGGATTACCCTGACTATAAGGTTCAAATGAAGGTGCAATTTGTTTCGGGACTGTATATTCGGGTAAAATGAACTTGTTTCCAAAAGACAACTCCCTGAAAGTCTTTTCTTTGGGAGATTCCCACCAGTTCATCCGAAAAGTAATCCTGCTCATCCCTTTGTCGCATTTAAGGATCAGATCCTGTGGAAGATTGTATTCCAGGCCTTTAAGTATTTTATAAATAATACTTGCTGATGGGTGCTGCTCTTCATGGATTGTGCGAAGGAAATTTTTTTTCAGGATTCCTTCCGGGATAAAGGCTTTCAGGTAACGGATTTCCTGATCGTTCCAATAAGCATGAACGATTCTGAGTTCACCCAGGTCAAGATAAAAAGGAAGTGTACGCATCCATTTCAAGTGACTTTTTAATTCGGGTTCTGCACCTTTAAAAGCAATCAGAGTGCTTTGGATCTGGTTTCTGTTTCCGGCGATGTGCCTGGAAAGGAACATCCCTTTTGAATCTTTAATATGGTACAATACAGCACTGTACTCATGGTTTCCGAGAATGGTCATGGCTGCGCCTTCCTCGGTCATTTGCCGTATGATCTGAATCGTCTCCCTGATCTGTGGACCGCGGTTGATAAAGTCGCCAATGAAAACTGCTGTCCGGTCGGGGTGTTGCCATGTGCCATTGGTTTTGGCATATCCCATGGTCTTTAAAAGTTTTTTCAACAGTACCGCACACCCATGAACATCACCTATAATGTCATATAATTTAGATTTCATTGGCATAGGATTTTAACAAAAATGGTATGAGGATAAATCCTCATACCATCCTCAATTAATTATACATCATAACGTCTTACACTACAGGAATGTCTTTGTTGACGTTCTTGCTTCCAATCAAAGCATAGAACAACAAATAACCAAGGCATATGAAAATCAACCAATAGCTTGATA
Organism: uncultured Bacteroidia bacterium; assembly: GCA_903927965.1. Lineage (GTDB taxonomy): Bacteria > Bacteroidota > Bacteroidia > Bacteroidales > Prolixibacteraceae > JAAFHB01. The sequence continues at coordinate 25,417 of CAIYPA010000308.1, forward strand.
AATACGAGGTTAAATCAACGATTTTACCTTGAAGAAGTGGTAACAATCCACCGCCGCAAACCATAACCATAAAAATACCGGAGGCTGCTGCAAGATACTTACCTAAGCCTTCTACTGCAAGGTTGAAAATTCCACCCCACATGATGGAGGTACAAAGGCCTACAAGTACAATAAACATGGCATTGATCGGAACCTGTGCCAATCCAAAAGAAAGGGCGCCAGCCGCAGATTTCTGTATTACCGGTAATGAAACCATTGTAGATTCTGAGGAGAAGATTGCCAGGGCAATCAGGATCAGACCTAATCCGGAAGTAAAGCTGAGCATGGTTTTGCTGGAAATTTTGCTTCCAAGTGAAGCGCCAGCCAGACGGCCAATCAACATCAGAAACCAATAGGTTCCGGCAACAAAACCTGCAGTGACTTTACCAACCGTAGGAGTTGCGGATAACCAAAGGTTCATGATACCAGGGGTACCAACTTCAACACCTACATAAACAGAGATGGCAATGGCACCGAGAATAAAGTGACGGAATTTCATTGCACCCGACATCAACGCTTTCAATGGTAATGTGGACTGCTCAGCAAATGGTTCAGGTATGCTCACAAAATATAGAACAACGAATACGGTTGCAAATACGGCCATTGCGATGTACATCACCGGAAATACATCGGTAATTTTGGCTTGTGCACCAATTAAGATACCAACAAATGCGGGTGTGAATGTAGCCATAACAGAGTTGAAAGAGCCACCAACCTGAATTAACTGATTTCCTTTGTTTCCGCCGCCGCCCAATGTATTCAACATAGGGTTAACTACAGTATTTAACAAACACATTGAGAATCCGGAGATAAAAGCACCAAGAAGATAAACGCCAAAAGCTGACTCCTGGGATGCGTGGCCTGAAAGGTATTGGATAAATACACCGATAAAACCGACAGCAATAGCGATTAAGGCAGTCTTTTTATAACCGACTCTTTGGAGCAGGATGCCACCAGGAATTCCCATTACGGCGTAAGCAATGAAATTGGCTGCATTTCCCAACATTCCAAGGAAATTAGCTACTCCAAATTGGTCTTTTAAAACGTTACCCATAGGTGCCGCTAAATTGGTAACGAAAGAGATCATCCCAAAGAGCAGGATCATCATAAAGATTGGCAATGCATAACTTTTGTTCTGTGTCATAATTGAATAAAATTTATTGGTATTAATTAACTTAATTTCGTTTTCTACAAAACTAACAATTATTACAAAATCAAATATTTAAACGATTTATTTTTTGTAATTATTGTGGCCTTTATTTTTAGAACAGTTTTTTCCCGCCGTCACCAATCTCAGCAACATAGAATACAGGGGTCAAGCCAGTTTTTTCGTGGTAATTTTTACCAACCTGGGCAATGAATGTTTCAACAGCTTCGTCTTTGACCAAACTGACGGTGCAACCGCCAAATCCGCCACCGGTCATACGAGTACCGATAACCCCGGCAATTTTGCGTCCTTCTTCAACCATAGTATCCAGCTCAAAACCAGTTACTTCATAATCATTGCGCAATGAATCATGCGAACCGTTCATGAGTTCACCGAACTTTACAAGATTACCGGCTTTCAGTTCTTTTACCGCATCGGTAGTCCTTTGGATCTCGCTCACTACGTGACGCGCACGCCTACGAACTGTTTCGTTTTCAATTTTGTCTTCAACTTTCAGGAAATCTTCCCATGAAATTTCGCCAAGGGCATTAATTTGCTGATAAGGCTGGATTGCTTTAACCGCTGCATGACATTCGGCTACCCGCTCGTTGTATTTGCCTGAATCCAATTTGTGGGGACTATTTGTATTGCTGATCACAATTTTAACACCTTCCAGTTTAACTGGTACAAGGTCGTATGAAAGGGTATCGCAATTGAGGAAAATGGCATGGTCTTTTTTGCCCATTGCCGAAGCAAACTGGTCCATTATGCCACAATTGACCAACGCATATTCGTGCTCGGCTTTTTGTCCCATTTTGGCAAGCTCGATCCTGTCGATCCCAAAACCGTAAACATCATTGATCATCACACCAGTGACCACTTCAAGGGCTGCCGATGAAGACAATCCTGCACCTGTAGGTACATCACCATAGAAAAGCAGGTCGGCTCCCTGTTCAAAAACAATCCCCTTTTTCATGAATTGTGCAAAAACGCCGATGGGGTAATTAACCCACTCTTTTCCAATGGCTTTGTTAAGATCTTCAACTTTTACCTCGGCTTCAAAAGGCATATCCAAAGAGGCAAAACGGACTGTTTTCCGATCTGTTTTCCGAACAAGGCAATAAATTCCGAAACTGAGGGCACAAGGAAATACAAATCCCCCATTGTAGTCGGTGTGTTCGCCAATCAGATTTACGCGACCCGGTGAAAAGTAACCACTTACTTCACCTTCGCCAAATTTCTCAATAAACTTTGCTTTTAACTGTTCGATCGTCATATTTTAAAAATTAAATTCTAAACTGGTAGGTACTGATAGGCGCAAAAGTATAATATTTTAGTTACAATGGAGGGTGGCAAAACATGTTTTAAAAACATACATTTCTATAAAAAGAATGAAAATATGTTTTTTTAATATTTATCTTTACGTTTGTGTTCAGATAACTAAAATTCACTTTATGGAACTATTACGCGACGTTTTTGGAAATGCCCGCAGAGGCGAAAAAATTTTCATATACACCCTTCGGAATGACAACGGGATAACCATCAAAATTACCAATTATGGGGGAATCATCACAACGGTTAAAACACCCGACAAAGATGGGAACAAAACCAATATTGTCCTTGGCTTTCAGTCTCTTGATGATTACCTTACCGATGCCTATATAGAAAATGGCCCGTTTTTCGGTTGTCTTGTCGGAAGGTATGCCAACAGGATCGCAAAGGGGAAATTTGCCATCGAAGGCAAGGAATACACCCTTCCGATCAACAATGGTGAAAACTCTTTGCACGGCGGGATTACCGGATTCGACAAAGTGATTTGGGTTCCAAAGAAAATTGAAAAACCCGATATGGTCGGAGTTGAGCTGAAATACCGGAGCGTGCATATGGAAGAAGGATTCCCTGGACATGTCGATCTGACCGTGACTTATACCTTAAATCACAAGAACGAACTTCATGTTGATTATAAGGCTGTTACAGATAGGGAAACAATAATCAACCTTACAAACCATTCTTATTTTAACCTTACGGGAAACAAAGAAAATATTTTTGGACATTCGCTCCAACTCAACGCAAAAACCAAAACTGTCAATGACGCATCCCTGATCCCAACTGGAGATATTGAAGAGGTAGCCGGGACACCATTCGATTTTACATCCCCTATGACAATTGGTTCCAGGATTGGTGAACTTGCCGAAGGATATGATTGCAATTTCATTTTAAACAATCCGAAGGGGAAACTTGTTAAGGCTGCAATATTGTCGGAAGAATCGACAGGAAGGACTGTTGAAGTTTCAACAACAGAACCAGGAATACAATTGTACACAGGATATTGGATTCCTGAAATGGAGGGAAAGAATGGGGAGAAATTTGGAAGTTATGCAGGCGTGGCACTTGAAACTCAGCATTATCCCGATTCACCAAATCATCCTGAATTTCCAACCACTTCATTAAAGCCCGGCGAAGTTTTTAAATCGAAAACTGTATATAAGTTCGGGGTCAAATAACATTAAAAAAACGATTGAAGTAAAAAGTCTGTACCCAAAAACTACAGACTTTATTTTATCCGAAAGGGAACACTTTTTTTAATTGAATACGAAAGCAACCAAAATTTTGTAATATTGTAAAGCCCTCAGAATGAAAACACTGATCGAACTATTTGAAACAAGCGTAGGGAAATTTCCAAACAATACTTTTCTATGGGAGAAGCCCAAAGACCGGTATGTCGCAGCCACTTATGCCGAAATCAGGCAGCTGGTTTACGATTTTGGCGCAGGGCTGATGTCACTTGGGCTTGCCAAAGAAGATCGGGCAGGGCTTCTTTCCGAAGGGAGGAATAGCTGGATGGTGAGTGAATTGGGGGTATTGTATTGTGGGGCGATTAACGTTCCGTTATCTGTTAAGCTCGAAGCCACTGAACTGAAGTTCCGCTTGATCCATTCGGGGGCAAAAATGATTATCGTTTCTGCCGGACAAGATCCAAAGATTGAAGAAATAATTGGTGAATTACCCAATATAGAGTATATTATCCACCTAGATCCTATTTCGAAAGCTGAAGCGAAACATATCTATTATGGGGATATTCTAACTAAAGGTCGTGAATTTTTAAAATCGGAGGGGAATGTCAAGAGATTTGATTCCGTATGGCAGGGCGTTAAACCAGACGATGTGGCGAACATTTCCTACACCTCAGGAACAACAGCCGATCCCAAAGGGATCATGCTTACCCATCTGAATTATACCACCAATGTTTTGCAAGCCCATACTGTACTTGATATCCACGCTGGTTACAAAACACTTGCGGTTTTACCATGGGACCACTCCTTCGCACATACAGCATGTCTTTACACCTTTATGCTCAAAGGAGCTTCTGTTGGTTCTATACAAACCGGAAAAACTCCAATTGAAACGCTTCGGAATGTTCCAATCAATATTCAGGAGTTTAAACCGAACATTATGATGAGCGTTCCTGCTTTGTCCAAAAACTTTAGGAAAAACATTGAGAAAGGGATCCAGGCAAAAGGGAAAATCACGGAGAAATTATTTAACCATGCCCTTAAAGTAGCCTATCTATACAATGGGAGCGGATGGAACCGTGGCAAAGGATGGCGTGCACTTTTAAAGCCAGAATATGCATTGTTTGACAAAATACTCTTTTCAAAGATCCGGCAGGCGTTTGGAGGCGAACTTCAGTTTTTTATTGGGGGGGGTGCCCTGCTCGACATTGAACTGCAGCGCTTTTTCTTCGCAATTGGGACCCCTGTTTATCAGGGATATGGCCTGACAGAAGCAGCACCTGTAATTTCAGCCAACTCGCCTTTTGCTGTAAAATTTGGCTCCTCCGGAAAACCGGTCAAATACCTCGACGTAAGAATCTGTGATGTGGACGGCAAAGAATTGCCCGTTGGGAGCAAAGGGGAAATCGTTGTCCGTGGCGACAATGTAATGAAGGGCTATTGGAAAAATCCGAAAGCGACAGAAGAAACAATTAAAGACGGATGGCTTTATACAGGTGATTCAGGTTACCTCTCGAAAGATGGATACCTTTATGTTTTGGGCCGTTTTAAAAGCTTGTTGATTGGGAACGATGGTGAAAAGTTCAGTCCGGAAGGTATTGAGGAAGCTATCGTCGATCAATCGCCCTATATTGACCAGGCCATGCTCTTCAACAATCAAAATCCTTATACTGTTGGTTTGATTGTCCCGAATGTTGCTGCCATTAACAGGGTTTTAAGCAAGCTTGGAATAGATCCAAAAACTCAGGAAGGTATCAGTAAATCGCTTGAAGTGATCAAGCTGGAATTGGACGCTTACCGTAAGGGAGGTAAATATGAGGGGATGTTTCCCGAACGATGGCTCCCGACAGCCACGATTATCCTACCGGAAGCTTTTACAGAGCAAAACCATTTGTTGAACAGTACCATGAAAATGGTAAGGGGGAAAATTCTGGAATATTTCATATCTGAAATGGCATTTATTTATACTCCTGATGCAAAGGATATTAACAATGAAAGGAATATTGCAGCAATCCAAAAGTGGAATTAAAAATTTTATAATATGGCTGAAGAAAAAGAGACTTCAAGGGTTGAGGCATTTAGCGATGGAGTTTTTGCAATTGCAATTACCCTTTTGATATTGGAGATCAAAGTACCGGAGGTGCCCGAACATTCTACGAATAATCAATTATTTGCGTCACTTTTAAGTTTGTGGCCTTCCTACTTTGCATTCCTGCTTAGTTTTACGGCTGTCTTAATCATGTGGATCAATCACCATGGGTTTTTTAAATACCTAAAGAAAATAAACACACCTTTTCTTTATGCAAATGGGTTTTTACTATTAGTGGTAACATTCATCCCTTTTCCAACAGCCGTACTGGCCAAATACATCAATTCTCCGGCGGCCAATATGTCGGCGGCTTTTTATACCGGATCAATGGTTTTGTTAAGTATAGCTTATAACCTGCTCTGGTTCACCACAGCTTACAAAAGGGTTCTTGTAAGGGATGAAATTTCAGATGCCTTGATCAACAAAATCAGGAATGCCTACTGGCTTGGTTTTTTTGTTTATCTGGCAGCTTTTGCCCTTTCATTTTTTAATGCGATTGCAGGCCTTCTTCTGTGCATCTCTTTCTGGACATTTTGGGTCGTGCTCGATTACAGCAAAACAACGAAAAAAACAAAACCCAGACGAATATTACGTTGATATTCTATAAGTTAACTCAGATTTACAGTTTTTTCTCCTGATACCCATTGTAGGTAACAATCTCATCAATCGGTTTGCGGATTTTTGTGCGTATTTCTTTTCCAGGATGGCCCAATGTAATGATCAACTGGACCCGTTTTGATTTGGGAATATCCAGCAGTTTTTTCACTTTGTTTTCATCAAACCAACCAATCATACAACTGCCGATACCTTCCGAGGCAGCCGCAAGACAAATGTAACTGGCAATAATCCCAATATCGATCAGTGGGAAATGCTTGCGTTTAACCAGGCTACCGAAATTGGAGGTGAAGTTGGCAGCCTCTTCAATAAGGACAAGGTGAACAGGTGCCTGTTTTGTAAAGTGGTTCATCCCCAATATCTTTTCGGAAGTTGCATCTGCAATCTGGTTTTTTAGTTCAATTTCATTTACAACTATGATATGCCATGGTTGGGCATTGCAAGCCGATGGGGCCAATCTTGCAGATTCAAGGATCCGGTCGAGGATGTCGGTGGCAATAGGTGTATCGAGATAACTCCTGTCGCTTTGCCGTGACAATGCCAATGATTTAAAGTCCATATGATTTCTAAAACCTCCGATTTCTAAAACTTCAAGCGGTCTTGAGACCCTCAAAGTGTTGGATTAAAAAAAATAGTTTTAAAACAAAGGCGAAACAAACTGTTCCGCCTTTATTATCAAGTATCTGTATATTAATTCATTAAATCAAGTTTGACCATGTCCTGGATGTCAAGCATCCCGATAGGTACACCATTTTCGGTGACAATGATATTGTCAACCTGATTGGCATTGAAAATATCTGCTGCCTTCTGGAGCATCGAATCCCCTTCGATTGAAATTGGATTGGCTGTCATACATTCGCCAACGGTGGCAGTTAGGATATGGTCACCAAGCTGGCGCATTTGACGGCGCAAATCCCCATCTGTGAATATACCTGCAAGCTTGCCCTCTTTTGTAACCACTGAAACTGCGCCCATGCCGGAGTCGGTCATCTTTAATAGGGCATCCAAAATTCTGCACCCAGTGTCAACAACAGGATTGGAGTCAGATATCACACTCTTTACCTGAATGGTCATCAACCGTGTATGTTGAAAGAACTGGTCCGTACCAAGCTTTGTAAGATGGTTATCAGCCAGTTTTTTCATAATGCTCCAGGGAAGTGTAATATTATGGGCGCCAAGTGTCAGGGCATCTTTCACATGTTCAGGATACCTTACGGAGGAGAACATTACTTTGCAATCATATTTGTACTCCTTAATGACATCGACAATTTGTTTGACCAGACTGAGTGCGTCGTGACCCTGGTCCTGCATGCGGCCAACCAGGACACAAACATAGTTTGCCCCTGCGGTCAAGGCCATAAAGGCTTGCTGAATGTTGTAAACAAGGTGAACGTTGATCAGGAACCCTTCATCATGAAGCTTCTTGCAAGCTTTTACCCCTTCAAGATTGACCGGAATTTTAAACACTGTTTTTTTCTTGTCGAGACCCAGGCCCAATAACCGGTGTGCTTCAGCAATGATTTGATCAGATGTTTCGCCCAACGCCTCAATCATAAGTACTGGGACCATTTTTGACAATTTGATGATTGCACCATCGATATCGGTAATCCCGTTTTTGTGCATAAATGTTGGCGTGGTCGTCACACCATCAATGATCCCTAATTTCAGGGCTTCTTCAATTTCAGCCAGATTAGCCGAGTCAAGAAAAAATTCCATATTTATTTTATATTTAAAATTTACAATCTGTATTTGACTTCAATGTTATGGATGTCGATAAGCGGTTTAAGGAACTCTGTGACATCAGCTATACACATTTGACTGGCAGCATCGCACAATGCCCTTGTTGGATCAGGGTGTACTTCGATAAAAAGGCCGTCAATACCTGCAGCAACCCCGGCACGTGCCAAAGTCGGAATAAATTCGCGGGAACCACCTGCTGGGTCTGAACTTGGAATACCATATTTGCGGATGGAATGGGTCACGTCAAATACTACTGGGTATCCTGTAGTCCTCAAATGGTAGAAACTTCTGGGATCAACGATCAGGTCGTTGTAACCAAAAGCATAACCTCTTTCAGTTACCAGAATATTCGTATTTCCGGCTTGTTCAACTTTTTTAACCGGCTTGATCATGTTCTCTGGCGCCAGGAACTGGGCATGTTTCAGGTTGATCACTTTCCCTGTTTTTGCAGCTTCGACAACCAATGTCGTTTGCATTACCAGGTATGCCGGGATCTGAATTACGTCAACAACCTCAGCAGTGGCTAAAATCTGTTCGGGATAATGGATATCGGTGAGTAATGGAACTCCAAATTGCTCTTTTATTTTCTGAAGGATTGCCAATCCCTTATCGATTCCGGGTCCCGAATAAAAATCCGAAGAACTCCGGTTGTCCTTCTGAAAGGATGATTTGAAGATAAGTGGCAAATCCAATTTTTGAGATAAACCGACAAGAAATTCAGCGGTATCCATCATCGTTTTCTCATCCTCGACCACACATGGGCCTGCAATCAGAAAAAGTTGATCTGCTCCGCAACGGACATTCCCAACATTAACTATTTTCTTCATTATTAATGATTTACATTTTTTGTAGCAGACCACGAAGTTTTTCACGTGTAATGATTGTCTCCCAATCCGGTCCGCAAACATGTGCCCACATAAAAACCAGGGTCAAGGTTACATCGATCATTTTCTCGATCTCCTCTTGAGTACAATTTGCTGTGACCCCCGTAGGAATCACAATATTGTTGTTCTTCATCATCTCCCTGAATTCTTTCACCCCTTCCGGGTAGAATTCTTCCAACTGATTAAAGACCACACAATTTCCTATTCCGTGGTGGATCCCTAAAACTGTAGCAAGACCATATGAAATGGCGTGACAGGCACCAACTTCCGAATAAGTCAAAGAAAGTCCACCCAAAAAGGAGGCAACCATCAGTTTTTCATCGTTTTCGGGAGTATGGCTATCCGTTGAAAGAAAGATTTCCCGGCAAAGGCGTAAGGACTCAGTTCCCAATGAATCGCCCATAATCGTTTTGCGATGGCCGTTTGCCGCTTCGATATTGTGGATATAGCAGTCCATTGCAGTATAGAACCGATGCGGCTCTGGAACTGAAGCGATCAGGTCGGGATCCATCACCAACTGATCTGCGGGTGTAAAATTGCCTTTGATCCCAAGTTTTTTCTCAGGCCCGCTTAAAACCGTAGTCATCGAGACTTCTGCACCTGTTCCCGATATTGTTGGGATCACAGTGCAATGCACTCCTTTATTTTTGATAAAGTCAAGTCCCTGGTAAAGAGCAGATGAGCCATCGTTTGTAAACATTAACCGGATGGCTTTTGCATAATCCATAATGCTTCCCCCACCGATCCCAACCACCGATACAGGCAAACCATTACGAAGGCTTTTGACTTCGGCAACGATGGCATCCACAGTTTTCGTTTTAGGTTCATCGGTTATGTCAATAATCTTAAGGATGTCCTGAGTATGAAGGGGTATTCTTTTCATTAAATCTTTGCCCTCAAAATAAGGGTCGAGCAGAAAAAGAACATAGGAGTCCTTTTCAATCCTGAGTTCTGCGAGTACATCTTCCAATTGGTCAAAACTGTTCCGACCATAAAGTATCCGTCCTACTGCTTTTAAATTTCTAAACATATTCTTTTTATTTAAGTGCAATTTTAAGTGCCGACCTCATTTTTGTAGTCAGCGTGTTCAACTCTTCTTCACTCCAGTTCACCATAATCTGGGTCATCATCAATTTTTGCATAATAGCATCTGATTGAGGTACTTCCATATTCCGATAATCGGGAGCATCTTTCATTTTCATCACCGGTAAGTTGTAAATAGACGACATCTCCTTTAAATGTCCCCATTGGCGATGGTAATGAAAATTGTTCCTGTACCAGTAAGATGCACTTAGCCCCACTTTCTGGAACTCATCAAAAGTTTTTGAAGCTTTGTCAGCATCTGGCAGAAAAAAAGATAGGAAGGTAGCAGAATCGCCATCTTCGTCCGGAACATCCCTGAGCTTGATTTCAGGAAATTCCAGTACCACCTGTTTCAATATCTTTTGGTGTTCTTTTTGTTTTTCGATCATATAGGGCAACTTGCGTAGTTGAGCCAGAACCACTGCTGCCCCAAGTTCCGATCCCCGGAAATTGTACCCAAGAATTGGGTGTTGCTCTGCACCACGGGCATTCCCGATGTGATCGTGCCCATGATCGGAGTATTTATGGGCTTTTTCGTATAACTCATCATCATTTGTTGCAACTGCACCACCTTCCCCGGCTGTAATGATCTTGTAGAAATCGAAAGAAAAGGCCGACATTTTCCCAAAATTTCCAAGCATTTTGCCTTTGTAACTGCCCCCAAGGGCAGGTGCAGCATCTTCAATCAATATAAGATTGTGTTTTTCACAAACTGCAAGTATTTCATCCATTTTTCCCATTGACCCGAACACCTGGATCAGTAAAACCGCCTTTGTTCTTGGAGTAATGGCTTTTTCAATCCCTTCAGGACTAAGGCAAAGGGTTTCGTCCAATTCTGCAAATACGGGAAC
>CAIYPA010000309.1 GCA_903927965.1 uncultured Bacteroidia bacterium
AAATCGTTTGATTTCCGCCCTCCCTTTTTTGGGTCAAAGCACATCCATAGATGCGAATGGCCGCTATTTTACATTACAGAGCCTCTTCGCTGAGAATTTCGTCTATGGGTTTTATTTCTTCAACAACTGGTTCATCAGCTATTACTGTTTCTTCTGCTTTTTCTTCTTCAAATACTAGCAATCCTTTTTCGTTCAATAGGTTATACCATGTAACCACTTTTTTGAGGTCCGAAACATAAACACGCTCCTTGTCATATTCAGGCAAAACTTCCGCAAAATATTTTTTTAGCTCTTCCGGTGAAGATTTGGAAGGGATGGCCTGTCCCCCATTTTCTTTGTTGGCAATTTTCTTGAACACTTTCTTCAAAGGCATGTCCTCCTCCAAGGTGTAAATAGCAATATCTTCGAGTGTGCTCATCTTTGCATCAGCATAGGCTGTTGATTTCTTGCCCGTTAATAAAGATTCAATGACAACGTTGTTTTTACCCTCCGAAATTACCTTAAAAAGGCCGGGCTGACCGGCAATGGCTAAAATTCCTTTCAACATATTGATCTGTTTTTGTTTTTCGTATGGCGAAGGTAGTATTTTTTTGTCAACCGCAAAAACGGCACCTTTAAAATTTGGCACTGACTTGGGGGGACTTGCAACTGGCGAACTGGCGGCTAGCGACTGGCAAGCTACAAGTGCACCAAAGATGACAGTATTTCAATTTATTTCTTTTTATTTCTAATTATTTCAATTTATTTCTTTTGTACTCCTGCCAATGATTTTCATCTTCCGTTAATTGTTATCTTTGGGATGCTCTAAACTATGAAATTGGTTCAAAAATGAAGTTTATCACATCAACAATATTCATTTTGATCTTAATCCTATCCTTCACTTGTATCATTTACAGGGTTGAAGCTCAGGAAGGTTACATGTCGAGAACCTTTACCACTAATGATGGGCTTGCCCACAATTTTGTTCAAAGTATTTGCCAGGACAAGACAGGTTTTATCTGGGTCGCGACATGGGACGGCCTTAGCCGGTTCGATGGTGCAGAATTCAAAAATTATTATTCCAACCCCAATGATACCTCCTCCCTACCATTTTTCTGCCTCGATAAAGTGGTGACCGACCGTTTCGGGAATTTATTTGTTTATTGCCTTAACCGTGTACTTTCTGTTTACAACCGTGCCTTGGATAGGTTCGAGCCCTTTCGCATGAATGGGAAAAACCCAATCAGGTATTTTGGGATTGACATCGATAAACAGGGAAATACATGGTTATCAGGAGACAATGCAATATATGTAAGCAAAGGTGCGACCAATTCTTTTGACACCATCAAAGTTGTAAACGAGAATTTTCAACCTATTAGTGATCAGTTTCGGTTCATTACGATCGACAACAAAGGTGGGATTTGGTCCTATCGCAATACGGATGAAGGTTTGATGATCTTCCGTAGTGAATGGGAAAATGATTCCTTGCTCCGGCTGGTAAATATAAAACCAATTGTACAAAAAAATTATAGCTCTTTTAAATTGCACAATTCCGACCAACTCTCAATCTATCAATCCGAAACAAACCATATCTGGATGTTCTCAAAATTTGGACTGTTCCTTTTTGATCCTGTCAGGAATGAATTCCTCTCCTATACATCCAAAATCGATCCCGGGGAGTTTAAAGGACAACCCTATTTTATCTGGCAGGACGATAGGACAGGGATCAACATCATCGATACTGAAGCAAAATCTCATTTCACGTTGAAGCCCGAACCAGGTCAATATTTTGAAGCGGTATTTATTGATCAGCAACAAACTGTTTGGTCCGGTACAATATCCCAGTCAAAAGATAAAATCGGGTTGAACAGGTACATCCGGATTCCACAATATTTTAGACATTACCTGACCGAAAAAAATGAAAACAACGAATCGAACCATGTAACTCCCATTCTTAAAGACCGTTTTGGGGATATTTGGGCGGGGGCCAAGGGGCTTGATTATTTATACCAGATCAAACCTGAAGGTAAGATCAACAAGGTAAAATATCTTAATCATTCTGCAATCAAAAGTCCACAAGATCCGAAATCCATGGTGGAAGATTCCCTTGGGATATGGATCGGAAATGGCGATAATAGCCTGAATTACTATGAGTTTCTTACAGGTAGACTTACCTATCAGATTACGGTTCCACTCTATACTAAAAACACCTATTTTCGTAATACTTTGCACAATATTCTGAAAATCAAAGATAAAATCATTGTAAATGGCGACCACCGTATTTTCACTTATGACATTCGGAAAAAAGATCTGAAATTTGAATATTCTGTTTATAAGTTCACTCCAACTTTTACAATGGTAACCGACAAAAGAGATGGTTATTGGATCGGTTCCTTTTCGGCTTACCTTTTTCACTTAAACTCCCGGTTTGAATTGGATACGCTGTTCAGGTTTAGAAACAGGGAAGATGTTGTACAACATATTTTGCCAGGAGACAACAACGATGTATGGATTGCCCTTCAAGGTGGCGGATTGGGGCATCAGTTCCTTAATTCGGGGAAATCGGAATTGTTCACAACAACCAATGGACTGTCCAACAATACGTTATATTCAATATTAAAGGATAAAATAGGAAGGCTTTGGCTCTCCCATGACAAAGGCATTTCCTGTTTTGATCCGAAGAACAACCAATTCAGAAATTTTGGACATGAAGATGGGATAAAAATTGAAGAATTCACCGGTGACTCCTATTTTCTTGCACCTGATGGTCAAATGTTTTTTGGCGGGGTAAATGGGATTGTCAGTTTTTATCCGGAGGAGGTTATGGATGTAAATATACCCATTTCCCCTTTGGTAATTACTACAATGAGCGTTTCAGGTGTTTCACGTTGGTTTGATCACCCTATCTATGAATTAAAATCAGTTAAACTCCAAAAAGGAGATAATAATTTTAATGTTTCGTTTGCTTCCCTTAATTTTAAGGACGATTTAAAAATTAAGTACCGGAACCGATTGAAAGGAGTTTCAGAAGAATGGAAAGAAATGGAAGGGAAGAACAGGAGCATCGGCTATTTTAACCTCACTCCCGGGACTTACAATCTCGAAATCGAAGCTTCCGACAAAAATGGCAATTGGAATTCAAAAACATCGCTAACAATCAACATTCCATACAGAACTATTCAGACACTTTGGTTCAAATTTCTTTCAGTAGTCTTCTTTCTGGGTTTAATTATGGCTTGGATCGTCATGTATAACAGGCAATTGAGGTTGAAGGCAAGGCAGGAGCAGGAGGAATTAAGGTTGGAGGCCCTGCGCAACCAGATGAACCCCCATTTTATCTTTAATTCGCTGAATTCGATCAATTATTTCATTTCTAAAAACGATAAACTGGCGGCCAACCATTATATTGCCGATTTTTCGAGACTGATCCGTTCTTTTCTGACGAATCTTTCCAACGACTTTATTCCACTTGAATCCGAATTGCAGTTGCTGAAAGATTATCTGAACCTCGAATCGCTAAGGTTTGGCGACAAATTCACTTATTCATTGAATGTCAACAATCTAAATGATATTATTGATGTTTCTATTTTTCCAGGGATCATCCAGCCTTTTATTGAAAATGCCATCTGGCATGGGATGAGTGGGCTTGAAAACCGGAAAGGGCACATCAAAATTGAATTCAATGTTGTCAGTCAGACCATGGTGCAATGTGTGATCGAAGACGATGGGATCGGACGCGGCCTCTCATCGGCCCATCGAAACACCCTTTCCCATAAAAAATCACGGGGCATGGGGATTATCAACGAACGTTTAAAGCTGTACAACAGCCAGCACAAAACCAACTATAAAGTTAATATGGAAGATCTTTATACCGATAGGTTTGAAACTGGTACGAAGGTTATTGTGGAACTTCCGGTAAGACACTGATATATAAATATTTGGAAATGAATTGAAATGTTTGTAAATATTTTGAAATACTTAGGTAATTGTAGATTATTATTAATTTTGCCATGTTCTGTCTGATATAAATTAAGTACAAACTGATCAACTAATATCACACAAATGTCTGATAAACCATTGCTTAATCGTGTAGTGAACGCCATAATCGTTGACGATGAGCTTCATGCCAGGGAACTAATGGTCAATTACATCGGTGAATATTGCGAAAATGTTGAAATTGTCGGCGTATGTTGTTGCGCTAAAGAAGCCTATGACGTGATCGTCGAAAAGGGGCCTGATTTGGTTTTCCTCGATATAGAAATGCCCAATGGCAGCGGTTTCGACTTGTTGCGGATGTTTAAAACAATCGACTTTAAAGTAGTTTTTGTCACCGCTTTTTCAGAATATGCCATTGAAGCCTTCCGGTTTTCGGCTGTCGATTATCTTTTGAAACCCTTAAAGATCGGCGATTTATCCGAAGCTGTTGAAAAAGTAAAAAATACCTTGAAAGTCCATTCATCGTATGCCCAATTGTTGGACCTGCTCGAAAGTTACAATTCCCCTAAAAAAACCGACAAAAATTATGTGATTTCATCGGCAAATGGCTTTATCGTTGTGAGGGCCAGCGATATTATCATGTTAAAAGCCGACAGTTATTGTACCACAGTGTTCGTTGTTGATGACCTTCCGATCACAAGTTCCCATAACCTCAAATTTTTTGAAGATGTTATCGACCCAGACCAGTTCATGAGGGTGCACAACTCCTACATCATCAACATCGACCATGTCAAAAAATACACGGTCCAGGACGAGATCTTTTTGACCGGCAACAACAAAAGCTCCTTGAGCAGGGCACACAAACAAGACTTCCTCGATTTGTATAAAAAGAGATTTTAATTTACCAATTATAGACCAAATCGTGTCAACTGTTGGAAAATCACTACCAACTGTTGGATCTTGAAAAATCTGGACCTTAATTGATCTACTATTGTATGGCAATTTTTGTCGAATTGCACATTTAGTATCCAATCAATTAAAATTTCAATGAATGGCTGATCCTATTTCCAAAATAAAAAAAATTCGGACCATCATTGTTGATGACGAACAACCGGCGCAAGAAGTGCTCATAAATTACATTTGCGATTACTGTCCCGAAATTGAAATTGTCGCCGTTTGCGGTTCTGCAAAAAGCGCTTTTGAGGCCATCAACATCAAAAAACCACAATTGGTCTTCCTCGATATCCTCATGCCAAATGAAAGCGGCTTTGAACTGTTAAGGATGTTCGGAACCTTCGATTTCAAAATTATTTTCGTGACCGGACACTCAGAGTATGCTCTAGATGCCTTCAGGTTTTCGGCCGTTGACTATCTTTTGAAACCGATCAAGGTGGCCGAATTGACCGAGGCTGTCAACAAAGTAAAAAGTGGACAGATGTTGTCGGGACCAATCAATCAACTGCAGGACCTGATGGAGAGTTTTGTTTTTCCAACAAAACAGAACAAGGATCTTGTCATTGCCGATTCGGGTGGGTTTTCGGTCGTCAAAACCGATGAAATCATCCTGTGCAAAGCCGAAGGTTGCTCGACAACCCTCCACCTTATCAACAATGAAACCATAACCAGTGCCAGGAACCTTAAATATTTTGAAGAGATCTTCGACCCCATGAAATTTATGAGGGTGCATTATTCTTACATCATCAACCTCGACCATGTGAGAAAATATACCAACAACGATGAAATTACGCTCACCGACAACCTGAAATGTTGTTTGAGCAGGGCGAACAGACATGAGTTCCATGAGCATTACAAAAACAGGAAAATGTAAATAAATTGCCCATGACTAAAGTCATGGGCAATTTATTTTTGGGGATTTTGCGCGTTTTGGCCTCTCAAAAAATGGTTTTTTTGTTCAATAAAGTCCACTTAATTTAACATATTGTATATCAAAAATTGCCAGTTATGTGCCAAATCGTGTCAACCGTTGGAAAATCCCTACCAACTGTTGGATTTTGACAAATTTGGCGAAAACATGGTTTAGCTTTGGTCAAATATCTGTAAGTTTAAGAGCGAACTAATTACAATTTATTAATAATGGAAGCATGACATGAAAAAATTGCATTCCATATTCCTTGAACCCTCCAGGACCAACGGCATCCAGCCGTTGGTCAACCTTCTTTATGACCCGTGTTACCAATGCCACCAAATGAAAACCATCCCAATTTTTCAATTGTCAA
>CAIYPA010000310.1 GCA_903927965.1 uncultured Bacteroidia bacterium
CAGCGTCCCTGCGACCTGTCAGCGTCTGAATTTCAGCAAAAAACAATTTTTGAAAAAAACTATTTCAAAACCATGAGAATTGCCTTAAGTATTTGGATGTTTTACAAAAAACTGATCATACCAACATTGTCAATGTCTGCAATGACCGGTTTTCTGACCTTTATGAATTCAAATTCCTTGCCATTGGCATGGAGGTGGTCATGGCTTTCATTTATTACTTTAACCCCTTTCTTTCAATACTTTATTTATGAAGTCCGGAACCCCAATGAGTATTATTTCTATTTAAATATGGGGATAAGCAAACTTGTTTTGTGGATTTCAACATTGATCCTGAGTTTATTTATAAGCCTGATAATGTTAATATTATGAAAGGTTTATACGTTGACAGTGTTACCAAAAGCTTTGGGATCAGACAGGTCCTGACCGATATTTTCCTTTCGTGTAATGTTGGAGAAATTGTTGGATTGCTGGGCAGGAACGGTGCAGGAAAATCAACGCTGTTGAAGATCATTTTTGGTTCAATGCAGGCAGATTTTAAATTTGTGAGGATCGGCGACAAACGAATTAATGGGCTTTACGATAACCGAAATCTGATCAATTATCTTCCTCAGCACAGCTTTTTGCCCAATCATTTAAAAATCAGCCAGATCATAAAACTTTTCTGTGACAAGTCCAATGCGGAATTGATTGCAGCCAATGAACTTATCGCACCCTTCATTCATAAAAAAGCCAAACAACTTTCGGGCGGGGAGAAAAGGCTTGTCGAGATTTTCCTGATCATTTATTCAAATGCCACCTATATCCTTATCGATGAACCATTTAATGGAATTGCCCCCATTTATAAGGAACAAATCAAAATCATGATAAGGGAACAATCCAAGAATAAAGGTTTTATCATAACCGACCACGATTACCGGAATATCCTGGATCTCTCCACCCGCATTGTCCTGATCCACGATGGGGGCACAAAAGAGATTAAAAACAAGGATGAACTTGAATTTTGGGGATATATTCCAAGTATGTAGTTTGCTTAACCAACGGTCAGGCCAATTAGAATTCCTTATTCTTCCAGAAATTTAAAATTGAGTCCACTCAGAAAAGCCCTCTTCTGCCACAAAGACACAAGGACACAAAGGCTACACTAAGGATATGGTGCTGATATTTAATTCTTTGTGAAACCTTTGTGTCTTAGAGTCTTTGTGGCATTTATTGTTTTTATCTTTTCAGGGTGGACTCAAAATTGCAAAGAAAATGAGCGGGGAAAAGGTTATTCGATGGATGAATTAATTGAAATGAACGGATTGACAAAGGAAGAGACTCGAAGGCTTTGACCCATTCCAAAAAATAACCTGCCAACCCGGCAATGATATTGAAATTAATTATTTAGTTTTGAAGGACATTTTAACAAAATATGCGTATGGTCGACAACTAAAGATAGTTTACTAAAAATATTGCAGCGTAAGCTTTTATTCGTGCATCTGAAAACCGCCAAAAATATTCAAACGCAACAAGAATAATAAGTGAGACGCTCACGCCACGGCGTGGGCTTTACTTATTTGTTGCGTGGGTGCTTGGCGGTACCTCAGAGGCGGATACAGTTTTGTACCACGCCTTTTTTTTGTGCCGAAATTTTCCAGATCATCGCATCAATATAATTTAGGTAAGTGTTTAATTAATAATAATTTGAACAATAATTTAAATCAATAATTTCTTTATAAAACCATAAGTGGAGTCCAGAACCCACTTTAAAAAACGGGGCCGAACCGAAAAGCCTTACGAGTAGGAAAAATTTAATCTTTATAAGAATGAAAAAGTACGTGAAAGCCCAGGTTGTGGCTAAAAACAACCCACAAGGTTCTTATGCAGCTGGATGTCCCACTGGTGGTGGTGGTTCAAATTGTCACCATTGCGATAGACACACCTAAAATTTTATTGAAGCATCCTCAAAAAGTGAGGATGCTTTATCATTTACAATGAGGAAGGAAAATATTATCAAAAATAAATCTCTAATTTATTTAAGAATGTTGGTACGACAAACAAAGGATACATTTATCCGAAAATATGGTAATTTTGGTTATATTACTAATCAGCTTACAAAGCATGATAGGAATTATAATGAAACAGGAGCTGACTTTCTTGAAAAGATAAATCGTGTACC
>CAIYPA010000311.1 GCA_903927965.1 uncultured Bacteroidia bacterium
CTCATTCTTGGTAATCAGTGGAACAGGACAGAACTCCGCTATTCCCTGGAGCATTTCACCCACGATCCGCCCAGCTTCCCCACGCCGTTCAGGGGGATGGACCATGAGGACAGATTTTCCCGATAGTTCGTCCCATGAATAACCAAGTCGGTTGATCACTGTTGAATTGACATGCACCATATTACCTTGCTCGTCGAGCACAAAAAGAAAATCATTGATCGTATTAAAAAATGATTCATAGTTCTGGTGTGTTTGTAGCAACAATTCTTGTGCTATCTTGCGGTCCGTGATGTCAATATTAATCCCACTGACACGCACAACTTTTCCATTGGCATCCGTATCGGCCTTTGAGATTCCCCGGAGCCAGCCCAACCGCCCATCCCTGATTATCCGGAAGTCCACATTGTAGGGAATTCCCCGTTCAAGACTGTTCACCAAGAGTGAATTTATGGTTTGCCTGTCATCAGGATGCACAACCTGGATCCATGAATTTGCATCAACAACTTGACCTGGAGCAAATCCGAAGATTTTTACAAACTGTGGTGATGGTTTGAAATTACCTACGGCCATGTCAAAACTAAAACTGCCAATGTTGCCTATTTCCTGTGCCTCATATAACCGTTCTGTCACAACACGCAGATCTTCTTCAACTTGTTTTCGTTCGGTGATATCACGTGCAACGAATAAAATACCGGTAACATTACCATCAGGATCGTACAATAAAGAGGAATTCAATTCGACATAAAACCTGCTTTTGTCTTTTTTTATGGCAAGGTATTCGGTCATTTCATTGTCATTTTCACCTTTTAAAATTTTGTGAATATTATTTTTCACCTTTTTGTGGTTGGTGGGATCCATAAACCTATATAATGATTTTCCAATGTTTTCATCCCGTTCATCATTTGATAAACCATACATAGTCCCCAATTTTTCTGATACAAATTGTATTTTTCCATCCGGTGAAATAATTCCTATCCCATCCGGAGATGCCGAAACAATGGCTTCAAGTTTTTTGTTTGTTTCGCGGAGCACATTCAACTCTTTTATAAGTTCTGCATATTTCTGTTCAGTTGTACCCAACCGATAAAGCTTTTTCAATTCTTCATGTTCCTTTGTCAAAACCTGTAGTTCCAAAATTAGGTCTTCAACTGTTTTTTCGGGAGAGCCCATTACAATATTATTTAATTATTTTTCAATTTTTGATCACACCTTCACACCATATTTCTTCAATTTACCTAAAAGGGTTGCCCTGCTAACAGGTTTGGTCAGGTAATCGTCACAACCTGCCTGAAGTGCATTCTTCTCATCGCCACTCATTCCAAATGCGGTACAAGCAATGATTGTCAATTCCTTACGGAACATTTTAATTTCGCTGGCAGCCTGAAGCCCATTCATCACCGGCATTTTGATATCCATCAGGACCAATGATATTTCAGGATGTTCACGGCATTTGTCAACAGCCTCTTTCCCATTTATGGCTGAAATGACTGAAATGGACTTCTTATTTAATATGGATTCAAGATAGAATAAATTGGCTTCATCATCCTCGGCAATCAGGATGACAGGTTTTTCCTGGATAATGGGCTTGTCAACCATTTCTTCAGTGACCAAACTAACAGGAACTCCATTAAATGGCAAGGAAAATGAAAATTCAGATCCTGAGCCTTTTACCGATTTCAATCTTATCTCGCCACCCAATAGCTGTACCAATCCTTGCGCGATCGACAATCCCAGTCCACTGCCCTCGAAACCCCTGTTGTACGAAAACTCTTCCTGTTTAAAACTTTCGAAGATCACCGAAAGTGCCTCCCGCTTGATACCTATGCCAGTGTCTTTCACAAAGATTTCAATTTCAGTTTTTGGGTGAGTGTGAAGAGCAGAATCTCCTAAACCATTCTGTTTTATGGTATAGCCAAAAATAATTTCGCCTTCGAAGGTAAATTTGATGGCATTGTTGAGCAAATGCGACATAATTTTCCGGAACAGTCCTTCATCGGAATGAAATAGGATACCATCGGTTTTTTCGGGAATTGCAAGATGTAATACAAGGTTCTTATTATCGCAAAAGGGTTGAAATTGAGCACAAAGCTGATGGAATAATAGGTGCAGGTCGATGGAATTGCGGTGTACTTCCATATTTCCTGAAGCAATGAGCGAAATATCCATGTAATTGGTGATGGTACTCAGCAAGCGATGGCTGCTTATTTCGAGGTGCGAGAAATATTGTATCTTTTCCTCACTGCTGATTTCGGGCATTGTGATCAAATTGCTGAAACCTATGATCGCATTTAAAGGAGTCCGGATTTCATGTGAAATGTTGTTCATGAAAGCGGTTTTAAGGCTATTCCCCGATTCTGCCTTTATAAGAGCTTCTTCCAAACTTGAAATCATTTTTTTTCTTTCAGTAACATCTGCAAACGATGCCAACAAAGAGTTTGGCTTACCTTTGGAATCCAGGACCATGGAAGCTTCTACCTGGACATCGAAAAATAACCCATCCTTGTTTTGTGCCACCATTTCACTTGACCAACTTCCCTGTTTGAGTAAAGCATCCAAACTATTTGCCTCATTTCCAACTATATGCCAAAAACTCATTGGCGATTTTTCAAGCACCTCTTCCTGGGTTTTATAACCCCATAGTTTAAGAAATGCGGGATTCACATACTTCAGGTTGCCCGACAGGTCTGCGATCGCTATCGCATTCATCGCCGATTCGATTGCCCAATCTTTTATCCGCAATGCTTCTTCGATCCGCTTTTGCTCAGTGATATCGATGAATGCCCCAATTAATCCATCAACATGCCCATTTTCATCGTAATACACATTTTTGGCAAAAATTACGTCGATGCTATTACCTGTTTTATCCACCAATTTAGATTCATAAACCTGGTTTTCCGGATTTGCAATCAATTGCATGTCTTTTTTCAAGAAGATCTCAGATCCTTCGCCAGGCCATAAATCCACAACTGTTTTTCCCATAATTTCTTCATTGGTAACCCCCAATAATTGACTAAACAATTCGTTGCAGCCAAGATAGCGGCCTTTTTTATCCATAAAAAAAACTGGAACCGGTATTGATTTTAACAAGGCTTCAATAAACCCCAGATTGCGTTGAATTGTAGTTTCTGCCCTTTTGCGCTCGGTAATGTCGATCACAAAAACCGAAACGCCAACAATTCTATCCTCAGAATTCCGAATTGAACTATAGTAATCTTCGTAATAAGTGCGATATCGTTTCTCATCCCCATATTCTTCAGTAAAAACAAAATATTCGCCTTGCAATGCCCTGTCGAAGTTGATTTTTGCCTTTTCCCGATCTTCAGGGTTTGAAATGATATTGAGCATATTCATTCCAATCTGGATATCCACGCCCCATATTTTTTTAATTGTTTCCTTGTGGAATTTTGTAAATGCAGTATAGCAATAATTTTTATCGAGCGCAAATATGATGATGTCTGTCGGGCTTTCGATTATTGACCGTAAAAACATAAAATCGTTGCGATATTTTTCTTCGCTTTCGCGCAAGGCTTCTTCAGAAAGCCTACGTTTATCGTTTGCAAGTATTTGAGCAACAATGGATGCTATTGTGCTCGCAAACGATTCCTCATCGGCATGCCATGATCTTTTTTCTGCAGTGTGTTCAAGACATACCACTCCTTTCAACTCACCCTCGGCATAGATTCCTGCATCAAGCATTGAAGTAATTCCAAGCGGTGCAAGATAGTTTTCGGTAAATTCGATGGTTCGCGGATCGTTCTGGACATCAGCCGCAGAAATCCTGCTTTCGTTGTTGATGGCTTCAAAGTAAAGCGGATAGTCGGCTGCTGTTAGCTTTGCGCCAGAACTGTGTTCTTTTGTTTCAGCATTGAACAAACTGATACATTCCAAGTCAGTTTTGTCATCTGAAAACAACCAGATGCCGGCACGGCTTACATGAATTGCATTTGAAATTTCCTCTGTCAACCTTTGGAATGCCCCTATTGTGTTTGTCGATGAAATTACCTCATCCTCGGCAATCTTTGCAATCGCATTGCGTTGTTGCCGGGCCCGCTCCCTGCTAAGCAAAAAGGAGTGCTCGGCCTGCTTGCGTTCCGTAATGTCGGTCAACGTGGTAACCCTCACTTCCCTGCCTTTGTAATGCATCATTCTCCCTTGTAAGATGCATGGAAAAGTTGTGCCGTCTTTTCTCAATGCCAATGCTTCATATGGCTCTTCAAAACCTTTCAATATGTTATTTAATACCTTTTCCCTATCCTCAACTGCAATCCAATCAGTTCCATACCTGCCCAAAGCTTCTTCGTGGGTATAACCAAACATTTTTTCGGCAGTCAGGTTTTGCTCAATACATTTCCCTTTTTCAGAAAGGAAAATCGATTCAAAAGTTGCTTCGCTTAAACCACGGTATTTTTCCTTGTTCTCTTCAATTTCACCTTCCGCTTGTTTGCGCGCGGTAACATCTTCGATAATTCCCACACCTCCGCCGACACAGCCCACATCTTCACCCATTGGGGCAAACAGGGCCCTTACATAAGAGACTTTCTTTGAAGTTACTGAGTGGTAAACATCTTCGTACAATCCAGCATTCCCATCCAGTGCCTTCTGAACCGCTGAAACCAGTTTTTTATCGGCTAGATTCAACATAGTAAGGCCGATCAATACCTCCTTTGAAGAACCAATAATCTTGACGAAATTGTCATTGCAAGCAAGAATTATCCCCTTTTTATCAAACGAAATAAGGCCCAACGGCGAATGTTCGAATATCAAACGATACTTTTCTTCGCTGTCCCGTAACGTCTCTTCCACCATTTTACGTCCAGCCATTTCATTTCTTAACGACCAGTTTTTTACCTTGATCCTAAACAGAAAAAGAAGTGCAATAAACAAGATCACTATCAGGACACTTGATTCGGTCAATTCGATCAAAAGGAAATTATCCCACAATTTTGCATTAAAATCCATTCCGAGTACTGCAATTGTCTTGGCTGTTGCCCCATCCTTAATCGGAATAAAAA
>CAIYPA010000312.1 GCA_903927965.1 uncultured Bacteroidia bacterium
CCTGAAATACAAAGATCACCGGCAATTGCTCAGTTGAAGCACCGTTAATCGCCTCATATACATATCCTTCAGAAACTGATGATTCCCCTTGTGAACTGATAGCGACACCTTTTCCCTTGTAATATTTGATCGCCCTTGCAACACCTGCCGCATGGAGGGTATGGTTTCCCGTTGCCGACGAAACATTGTGGATATTCCATGCCGGTTTACCAATGTGGTTCGACATATGCCGTCCCCCGGAACAGACATCGGCAGCCTTTGATATTCCATTTAAAATGACCTCTTCAGCTGTTATTCCAGCTGACATGTTTGTGAGCATGTCGCGATAATAGGGGAAAAGATGGTCATGTTCCCTATCAAAGATCTGGCCGATTGCAAGTTGAATCCCATCATGACCCGCATAAGGGGCATGGTAGGACCAACCTATTGCCTGTTTAAGGTAATTTGGCGCTTTCTCATCGATCAAACGGCCCAATGACATCAGGTAAAACCATTTTTCAAGGACAGCTTTTTCGGTGTCTTTGATCGTAAAGATTTTGGGAACAGTTAAGTCTTCTTTAACTTTCATATCAAATATTTTTGTTCTGTTCAAATTGTTCCAATAAATCCGCAATCCTTCTGAGAAATCTTCCCCCAAGCATACCATCAACGACCCTGTGATCGTAGGATAATGATAAAAACATCTTGTGCCTTACAACGATTGCGTCACCTGTTGGTGTTTCCATCACTGCAGGTTTCTTTTCGATCAAGCCGACAGCAAGGATTGCAACCTGTGGCTGATTGATGATCGGCGTACCGATCAAGCCACCGAAAGAACCAAAATTGGTAATCGTGAATGTACCACCTTGAAGATCATCGGGACTAAGCTTATTTTCACGGCCCGCTTTTGCAAAAGCATTCAATTCCCGTGTAATTCCTATGATATTTTTGGAATCTGCATCCTTGATTACAGGGACTACAAGATTGCCGTCGTTGGTGGCTACGGCAATTCCAACATTAATGTGTTTCCTAAGGATGATATTGTCATCGTCAACTGAAGCATTGACCTGCCGGAATTCTGAGAGTGCTTTGGCAGTTGCTTCCGCGAAAAATGGCATAAAAGTGAGCTTTTCACCATATTTGCGTTCAAATTCGTCTTTGGACCGGTTCCGCCACAACACAAGGTTTGTCACATCCGCTTCGACCACTGTCGTGACATGGGGCGATACTTGTTTTGACATCACCATATGGTTTGCGATCAGCTTCCGGATACGGTCCATTTTAAGAATTGTATCCTCTGCTCCGATCGAAACTGAAATTTTGGGTTTCTCTGTTTGGAGAACCTGAGGTTTAGAGGGCAAAGCTGGTGGAATTACCTGCGAAGAGGCACTATTTTTACCTGAATTACGCTGTTCGATATAATCGACAATGTCTGTTTTTTGTACCCTACCCCCTAATCCACTGCCAGTTATGGAGGATAATTCATTTAATGAAATTCCTTCTTTGGCTGCTATGCTTTTTACGAGTGGGGAATAGAACCGCCCCGATTCGTTTAGTTCATTTTTGTCAATGGGAACAACTGGTGGATGTATGACGACTACAGGAGTTGGGGTTTCAGGACTTGTATCAGGTATTAAAGGCTTATCAGGGACTTCAGGAACTGAAACAGCTTCATTGCCCATCGAAATAATCATGACGATCTGTCCCACTGGAATTATATCTCCTTCAGCACAACGGATCTCTTTGATGATTCCGGCAACAGGTGAAGGAATTTCAGAATCAACCTTGTCGGTAGCCACTTCAAACAAAAGGTCATCTTCAACAATTGTATCTCCTTGTTTGACAAATAGTTTCGTAACCGTAGCTTCCTGAATACTCTCACCCAATTTTGGTATAAGTACATGAAAATCTGACATTGTCTGTTTGTAACTTTTAATTAGTATTCATAAATAAATGCAATTGATCTAATTGGATCACCCTTTTAACAAAATGAAATAAGATTTAGTTTAAAAAAGCCACAAAAATGTTTAATTCTTTATATAGGAGAACAAGTCAAAGTCTGGCCAATGGTCTGCTTTCATTAAAATATGTGACATTACCCGATCCATTTCAATTGCAAGTTTAGGCCCTTTATAAGTACTTGTATTAGAAAGTATTACCCATGATATTCCATCAGGTTGCCGTTTAATCAACGCCGAAGACCCAGGCAGAGTACCGGTCCTCCACCATTCGCCATTCGAATTGGTGCCTCTCCATCCCAAAGGGTCCAATCCATTGGGATCAACAGCTGTCATTTCTGTAATACTGCCAGGAGACAAAATATCCGCCACAGCGGGATTATTGTCGATCACATTGACCAATTTCATCAGATCAATGACTGAGGCGATCCATCCTCCTGCTGAACCTAAAAGGTGGATATCGTTTGCGCCATAAGTTTTTGACGCCATCTGTCCGGTGCCATCAAAGGATTCAATTGGTTGGGCATCTTCCGGCTGGTAATAATGAGCCTCAATGGGAAGAGCTTCGGATTCGAAGCTATTGCCAAGCTGCATGTTTGTAATTCCGGCAGGCTTTAACACCTCCTGTTGTACATATGATTCATAAGATTGCTTGGTAACTTTGGCAATCACTTTTCCAAGGATCATATAACCCAAATTGGAATAGGCACTATAGGAACCGGGTTCAAAATGGACACGGTGGCTGATCACAAACCGGATGTATGAATCGATATTTACAGGAAGTGGTTCGTCAAGGTATTTCGCCACTGCGAGCGGGAGGAATGCAAGGTCGCCGTAGTTCTGTGTCCAGCCTCCGGAATGGTTCAGAAGGTTCCTGATTGTAATTTTTTCGAGTCGAGGGTCTTTGATCTGAAGAAATTGCGGATCGTTGAGAATCCCATATTTGCCGAAGACTTTTGATTCGAGCGAAATTTTCGAATTCTCAACGAGTTTCATAATAGCAACAGCAGTTACAAGCTTTGAGACACTGGCAATCCGAAAAAGGTGGTTTGGAGTCACCGGGATCTGTGCTTGTACATTTGCAAATCCGTAACCTTTTGCAAAAACAAGCCTTCCATCTTTGACTATGGCAACAGCCACACCTTTTAAGCCGTTGCGTTCCCTGAATTTTTCGATACTGGAATCGATAAACCCATTGTTTGTATCAGCAATTAACTGATTAATTATTAGTTGATTAAATGTGCTACTTTGGGATGCTAAAAAGCTGTTTTGGCCTGTGAGGCCACCGTTTTTGACTGGAAAAAGAAGAAAAATCAGTGTTAAAAAAGGAAACAATAGGTAACGAACTATAGACATATGATGATTGAAAAATTTATTCAACTATAAAAATGACAAAATGAAACTTGTTTACAAATGTAATTTACATTTGTAAACAACCAATAATATCATTTATATGGTTGAAATGATGACGATTAAGGTAATCGTCGATACCTTTTAATATTTTCAGGCTGGCAAGTGGGTCAATAAAACTGGCTGTTCCAACCTGGATTGCAGTTGCACCGGCAAGGAAAAACTCGACCGCATCGGTCGCATTCATAATACCGCCTATGCCAATAACCGGGATTTTAACTGCCTGCGAAACCTGCCAGACCATTCTAAGGGCCACCGGTTTTATGGAAGGGCCGGAAAGGCCTCCGGTAACAGTCGAAAGGACCGGTTTTCGGGTTTCGGCATTGATGGCCATACCCAATAAGGTGTTTATCAATGAAACACTATCGGCTCCTGCTCCTTCAACAGCCCTTGCGATTTCAGTGATATCTGTAACATTGGGCGATAACTTAACAATCATGGTCTTCTGATAGACCTTTTTTACGGCATTTACAACAGCTGCAGCCGAAGGACAGCTAATCCCAAATGCCATTCCACCCTCTTTTACATTCGGGCACGAAATATTGAGTTCTATACCTGAAATATGGTCCAATTCGTTGATGATCTCGGCGCAGGCAACATATTCCTCAATGGTTGAACCGGAAACATTTACCAATACATTGGTTTTGTATTTTAACAGTTTGGGATAAATGTCAGAAGCAAAATAGGGAGCTCCGCCGTTCTGCAAACCAACTGCATTCAACATACCGGAAGCGGTTTCTGCCATTCGCGGGTAAGCATTTCCCTGGCGTGGAAAGATGGTGGTCCCTTTGACGATAATCCCTCCTAATAGGTCAACATCAAAAAAATCATCAAATTCCACTCCGTATCCAAATGTACCAGAAGCAGTTAAGACAGGATTCTTTAGTTTAATGTTGTGAATTTTGGTTTTTAGATCTGCCATTTCAATTGATTTATATTAAAGACAGGCCCTTCGGTGCATACACATTTGTGACCATGAATAGTTTGGACAACACAGCAAAGGCATACTCCGAAACCACATGCCATCGAATTTTCGAGCGAAACCTCACAAAAAACCGATTTTACCCTGGCTTTTGCTGCTACGGCTTTCATCATCGGATCAGGTCCACATGTGTAAATGCGCGAAAATTCAGTCATTCCTTCACTGAAAATGGAATGATCGGTCACAAAACCTTTCTCGCCATGAGAACCGTCTTCCGTAGTAGTATGGAGGTTTGCATACCTTTTGTAATTATCCATTTCAACCAGGTCACTTACCGACCTTGCTCCGACCAACATATGGATTTTATTTGAATTCTTGCTTAAAACCTGTGCAAGGTGCAACAGTGGCGCCACACCACTACCTCCCCCTACCAATAGGACTTTTTCTTCCGGTTCGGGCAGTGTAAAACCATTTCCCAATGGAAACAAAACGTCAAGAACACTATCAACTCCGGCGTTTAACAGAGTCCGTGTTCCTTCCCCGATCCCCTTTATCAGAAAAGAGACAATATTATTTTGATAATCAACACTATAAAACGAAAATGGCCGCCGAAGGAAGACATTTTTGGACTGATCGACAAGGATATTGGCAAACTGTCCGGGATGGATATACTCCAGTTGGTTTGATGCCTGCAGGTGCAATATATGTTGATCATCATTAAGCCTGAGGTTTGAAACCACCTTCAGGTCCTGAACAGATTTTCTCATCCACACGAAATTTAATTCATGCAAAGATAGGGCAAATTCTATTTTGAAGAGGTATATGCTGTGAAAGTTTTGTCTTTGTAGAACAATACAATCCGTTCAACCTCCTTTTCGGATAGTTCCGGTAAAAGGATTTCGGATACATTTTGAGGCGGAACAGTCTGGACCGGAGATACTGTTTTTAGGGGGGAATCAATCTTGTTTTCTGTGGATAAGGGCTTGTCTATTTGAGGTTGTGATAATTGAGTCACAACTGTGGGAATAACCTCGGAAATGGGGGGTATTTGGGCTTTTAAAGTCCCTTTTTCATCCGAAAATTGAAGCAATGGGGGTTCTTGTGCCTGGCCCGATTTAACTTCAAACATCGTCCCTTCACCAAGTAAAAGCCATCGAGGGTTCAATGCCTTGTAAGAGCTCAGCATCTTTTGAATAAAAGCGGCACTTGGATAATTACGGCCATTCAACACGTGGGATACACTTGAGCGCTGAACACCGATTTTATCTGCGAATTCGGCAGGCGAAATACTTTCGTGCGCCAAAAATTGGTTAATACGATCTTTCATTCCATTTGTAATTTACTTTGATTACAAATGTACAAATCATTTATGTGAATACAAAATATTTTTAAGTGTTATTTGTGAATTTACATTAGTGAACCAATGTGCGTAATTACATTAGTGAATTTCATGGAGTGAGATTTGTAATCTTATTGGATTGGCGTTTTTAAGTATTATATAAGATTTTATTTTATTGTTTATCTGTTATTTACAACGGTTATATATAATACTTTACTGATATTTCGGGAAACCCTGCATTCTATAAAGAAATAATTGAACAGAAGATATTAAATTACTGAATAATAGGAATATATACATCTGAATTAGCTGAAAAATATAAATAATAAGGCATTATTCACATTTGTACCACCTTATTTTAATTAAATTATTTAATAAAATATTGTAAGTAACTGATTATATCTACATTATGTGTTATAATCAAATGAAAACAATAAGGGCAATTTTTTTGCCTAAAATTATTTATTAAGGTAAATATTTAACGAATAATAATTGTATCCAAATGTGAATAGGAGCAATTTCAATGCCGTTGCATTACATTTGTAATCGTTTTATAGTCTGTGACATATGTGAATTGCGTCTATTTCTAAACCTTTTGGGATTTATGAGCAACAGAACAACCAAAGGGCTTTGATGTGTTGCTATTTCAGGAAATGTTCGGGGAACTGAACCCTAAACTGAAAAGATTGGCTTTGGGATTGTATTTCATGGTGCTGCTCCAGCTCAATAGATTTTAATAATTGAAAAAATGGAAACAGCTCTTCTGCCGGTAAAGTATTGATTAATTGAATATTGGTTAATGTTTCTGGTCGTTTTGCCTTTGTGAGGATCGAATATTTTAGTTGTCCTTGATCAACGTCCGTAAATTTTGGATTTAAAGAGCGTTGAAATTAATCGAAAAAAGAAATTCGACGTTTACAGTATGTGAAGCTGAAAGGTATGATGTTCTTACACCTAATTTGGCCGGTACCATTAATCGCAGAAGGTTGCAATCTGTTGTCAGCTCCCCGCCTGTTGAACCAAAGTTATAACGATATTGTGTGTTTGTACCATGAATCGGAACCATGGCACTGGCGTAGTCATAAAAAAGCTTTAATGAGAACCTTTTAAAATAGCCCAAATTGCCGATGCTGAGGTCGGGATAAAACAGGGGCAACACATAATCGGATTTTAAACTGAAAAATTGATTGTTTGATATGGTCTGACAACCCCTTGGGTAGGATATCAAATCGGAAAACGTGCTTTCAGCACTGGTTTTTTGCTGCCAACCACTGTAAATACTCAAGCCATGATGTTTTAACACACCTGGCAAGTACAATGTACCGGATGCAAGGGATATTGTTCCAAAATTGCGGTCCCCAAATGGAGAGTGCCGAAACATTAAATCAACGACCTGCCCAAACCTTGATTGCAGATCCTTTGTACCCAGTCGAAGAAGGTTATGTGCGTATAGCCTGTAAGTCAATGGAATGATCGACCCTCTGAAAAAAGTGGAGGGTGCTGTTGCTTCCTGGGTTATTTTTGAATACCCCACCTGAAATTCAGGTTGAATTAAACGGTACATTTTACCATGTGATAAATTAAGCGGAAGGTTGACTTTCCCGGTAAGATCCATTACATGATAAGTAAAGTTAATCAATTGAGTATCAATTCTTACTGTTTGTCCCGAAGAATTTGTATATCGGGTGATCTGATTATACTGCGATTTTTCGGGGCCAAAATCAACATCTAGTTTCAAAACAGGGAATAAGCCCGAATATTGAAATTTACCAACCCATTTACCTGTTTTATTGGTCGTTGAATAATCATATCCAATTTGGGTTATTGCCGTACTTAGCTTATTCTGTGACATTAGGGATACTCCAGGTCTTATGTCCTGTGTCTCGGAATCAATATGAACTGGCGACCAACTGTGAAAGTTGAATAGGTGTCCCAATTTTGAATATCTGAAAGACTCAAATTTCGTTGTATCTGCACCCGTAAAATCAGGAATTCCTTTCTCCTGGGAAGTCAATTGATCGGCAAGCCCATATTTATAAATGGTGGCAGGATCGGTCAATTTGAATTTAGAGATATTAAGCCCCATTTTAACAGGTTTAAAACCATCTGACGTATAGTTACTGTATAACAAATGATTTCCATCAGTAGTCACCTGAGGGTCTTTGGCACCGAACCTGGAAGTGGTCACACGGAAATTTTTCTTTTCCAACAAATCAAAGGCATAAATATCGTCTGTCCCATCAATCGTGTTTGTGTAAAATACCCAATTCCCAGATTGTACAGGGTGCTGAACCTCACTAAAAGCATATGGAAAAAGTTCATTAATGGTTCCTTTAAAAGGGTCAATTTTGGCCAATGTTTTTCCTTTGTTTCCCAAAACAACTGCATATAAACAGGAATTGTCCGTTGCCCAAGTAGGGGAAATAATAAAAATATTTTCTGATAAAGGTGTCTCCTGGATAATTTTGCCTGAAAATGGGGATAAGATCACGATAGAGCAACGATTAAGGCTATCCAATTTGACAACTGCAAGGTATTTCTCATCGTGTGACAAACATGGTGCAAAAATCTTATATTTATATTGATTTTCAATCAATTCGCCCGAGTCTACATCCAATATCCTTAACTGCGAATATTCGCGGTGCGCCCAACGTATATCCGGCTTCGCTTCAATCCAGAACGCTTTCCCCGATCCGTAAGTGACCGATTCTTCAAATAAACTTCCAGGGGTGAAAAGTACTTTCTCCTTTCCTTTCGGTCCAATCTTTACGAACCTTGTCAGGTCATCAAGTGACGATTTTACCGTAAAAACTGTAGAATCATTCATCTGATAAGGATACCTGTAACTTGCATAACCAGTTTGGTTCTTTGTAACGATCTGGAATTCTGTTTTTTCCAATAATCCATCATTTTTTTTCCAATTCGTTTTTAGGTCTGAGAAGATCTCCTGGTAAAGCTTTTTTTGATTCTTTCCAGTAGCCTCTTTTAATCCCGTCGAAAACGCGAATAAAGCTAGAGGTTGCCTGGCTACATTTGTAAGGACTTTTGACCAGACATCAGCCCCATATTTATTTCGGATTCCAGCTACCATCTGATAACCAAATTGATAATAATCTGGAACATAATGCTTATATGAACCAAGATAAGCCTTGTCATAGCTATAAAAACCTTTCTCAACACCCTGTGCCTTTAATTCCATTGAAAATGATGGGACACGTCCTCTGCCGGAGTGGCTCAGTGCTGTTTCTGTTGCAACTGCATCACCTTCAAGAAACCAGAAAGGCAAATAGGCACCTATGACAACTGCAGCAGCTTGCTCTCCAAGTATGATCTTGAAAATTTCGGGCATTTCTGACCCGATTTTGTCGATTTGAACCACATGTCTGAATTCGTGGATTGCCAACTGTTCAAGCCAATCCTGGGCATAGATTGATTGATCGGGAGTTGTGAAAAGTTCGACCCTCGCCGGAGCCCAGGCAGCAAATCCATTTGAGCGGACTGTATTGGTATGAAGGATCACAGATATTTTACGCGGTTGATGCTTTAGTGATTGACCGGCATAGTTATAGACCTTTTCAAGTATGAAAGCTGTTCGCTGGGCATTGGCTTCAAAATTATCAGGAAAAATAATTTGAAAATTTTCAGTATTGATTTGTTTCCAATGGATCCCTGCAGGATCTTCACCCTGTACATAATATTGGGCTTTCAGAAGGAATGGCAAAGCAAAAAGAAAAATAAGTACAAATTTTCGCTTCATTTTCGTCTTTTTTATTTAGAAATAGGAGAACACTGGTCACTTAACCAATTTTGAACTTCGGGTTTTAACCTGAAATTCAATACACTATAAACCTTGTCATGATAAGTATTCAACCATGTTAATTCTGAATCAGTCAGAATATCAGGATTCACCAATCTTTTGTCAACCGGACACAAGGTTAATGTTTCGAAAGTAAGAAATCTCCCAAATTCTGTCTGACAGTAATTTTTGCATACAATTACATTTTCTGTCCTGATTCCATATTGTCCTGCACGATAAAAAGCTGGTTCATTCGATAAAACCTGACCTACCCGTATCGGTTCACCATTGTATTCCTGACGGATTGCCATGGGTCCCTCATGAACTGACGAATAATGCCCAACTCCGTGCCCGGTTCCATGTCCATAATTTAGTCCATTGTCCCATAATGCCTTACGGGCAATAGTATCGAGCGAATACCCTTTTGTGTTTTCAGGAAACACAATATTCGCAAGCTGGATCATCCCTTTTAGGACCAACGTAAAATCCGATCGCTGCTGTGCAGTTGGAATCCCTGTTGGTATTGTCCTTGTAATGTCGGTTGTTCCGTCAAGATACTGGCCACCCGAATCGAAAAGTAGGATACTGTCCTTCAGGACTTCTGCATCTGATTCAGGTGTTGCACTATAATGGACAATGGCACCATGTGGACCGAATCCAATAATCGGACTAAAACTCTCCCCCATATACAAATCCTGTTCGGCGCGAAATTCCTTAAGCTTTTCAGCCACTGAAATTTCTGTAATTTTCTCTCTTCCGAATTGTTGCTCAAACCAGTATAAGAAATTGACCATTGCGACACCATCACGGATATGTGCTTGTTTCATTCCTTCGATTTCAATATCATTCTTTACCGATTTTAACAAAGTTGAAATGGATGGTCCGGAAATTACCTGACATCTTTTGGATATATGGGTGTAAATCGATGAATTTGTCTGTGCCGGATCAAGATGGAAAATAACCGGATTGATCAAATCCAAATAGGAAAATATTGAATCATAATTTATTACATAAATCCCTTCCCTTTCCAATTCTTCTTTTAAGCCAGTATCCAATTTTGATGGATCAATAATTAAAACGGCTTTCTGTTGATCAATATAACCATAACCAGTAAAAAGTGGGTTATACCGGATGTCATTTCCCCTGAGATTAAAACACCATGCAAGATCGTCAGCCGGAGTTATCAGGGTCGCCTCTGCTCCTGCTTCAACCAGCTTTTTACGGATTTGTACCAGTTTTTCTTGCCTGCCCAAACCGGCATATTTAACCGGATAGTCAACAATGGGCGAATTTGGAAATTTGGGACGTCCTTCCCAAATTGGGGAGAGCATATCCATATCCTGAATAAAAGTAAGCCCCTTCGCACCCAACTTCTGTTCCAAAACATTGGCTTCTGAAGCTGAAACAGTTAATCCATCAATAGCAACAACACTTCCGGATGGAAGATTCTGAATAAACCAATCATCTGCTGAAATGGTATCAGCTTGCCGGTCCTTAAGCATTGCTATTCCACTTCCAGCCAATTGCGCTTCTGCCTGTATAAAGTAACGTGAATCAGTCCAAAGGACTGCAAGATCCCTCGTAATAGCGACTTTCCCATAGGATCCCGTAAAACCGCTGATCCATTCACGGGTCTTCCAGGCATCGGGAACATACTCGCTTAAATGTGGATCTGTACCAAGAATCAAATATCCGTCAACTCCCCTCTCCAACATTAAACAACGGAGTGAGGAAACATGTTCTACAATGCTCATTTAATTTTATTTATGAATATTATTAAAGATATTTATTGATATAGTAACCGATAATATTCCGCATACTATCCGAAAAAAGTTCATCCAGTTTAACCTCCTTGGCAAATCTAAATTCCACAGCCGAAACGTCATCGGCAGGCACAAGGATGGAGAAATCTTCAATTTCACAAATAAATGCCAAATCCATTGTGAAAACGGAAAAGCCCGAAAATATGTATTCATTTGGAAATGAAGTCATGTACTTTGTATTGATTACTTTCACTCCAAGTTCTTCATGGATTTCACGTATTACAGCCTCCTCGGCTCTCTCCATCGGTTCTACAAAACCACCGGGCAGATCCAACATTCCAAGTCCTGGTTCAATAGCCCTCCTGGTCAGCAATATTTCCCCTTCATCATTAAAAATAAGGCTGACAACCGCCGCCGAACTGTTTACGTAGAATCTAAAATGACACCCTTCGCACTTGAATGATCGCCCTTGATCGTTGGTAATAAAGTGATTATTGCCACAACGTGGACAAAATTTGATCACATTCACAGGATGTGTATCCAGCCCCATATTTTAAGGTATTTAATCATTTCAACTTCCGAAACTCCACGCCCCGCGCCCTATGCCCCATGCATCTATTCCGTTTTCCTTACTTAATAATTTTCTCCGCCTTCATCCAATCAATTAAAAGCAACGGCCATTGATCGTGGGGTTTGTTCTTCTTTGTCATGCCAAAACCATGGCCACCTTCACGGAAAATATGGAGTTCGGCGGCAACACCTTTCTCTTTAAGGGCCCTGTAAAACTCAATGCTGTTGCGCGGAGGTACAGCCTGATCATCGTCGGCAAGGATCAAAAATGTGGGTGGTGTTTCTGTAGTGACCTGCAATTCATTGGAATAATAATTGATCAATTTAAGGTCATGGTTTTTCCCGATCAGATTTTCTCTGGATCCCATATGTCCCCACTGCTCATTAAAAGTTATTACAGGATAAACAAGTACCGAAAAATCGGGGCGGCAACTTACCTTTTCGATTGGATCGTTTGACCCGGGTTTTCCCCTATCAAAATGGGTGGCCGCAGTTGAAGCGAGATGGCCACCAGCTGAAAATCCTGAAATGCCAATTTTATTTGGATCAATGCCCCACGCAGCTGCATTGTAGCGAACAGTGCGCAAAGCATATTGGGCATCCATAAGTGGTATTTCGTGATGACCATATGGAAGTCTGTATTTCAGCACTATACCTGCTATTCCCTTGCTTTGGAGAAATTCGGCATAGGCATAACCCTCGTGGTCCATGGCTTCGAGCGCATAGCCACCTCCAGGACAAATCACAATGGCAGCACCTGTATTATTTGATTTATCAGGAAGATAGATCGTGAGCGTAGGATCCGATACAAAACGGACCATTTTGCCGTTGAATGTCTCCTCCGGTTGAGGACATTCGTTGTTTCCGGGAGCCCCTTTTGGCCAAAGCTTCATAATATTTTGTGCAAAACCCAATTGCATTGACGAGATTGCAAAAAGCATAAAAATAATTTTTCGTTTCATCTTCTTAATTATCAATCAATTCACTTACTGATATTTATTTTGGCAATCCTTCTTTGCCACTTCAACAATTGCAACTATTTGCGGCTAAAATAGAAAATATCGCGGCTAATTTTACCTTTGTCCATTAAATTCGAATAGCGCAGATCAATTTTTCAGTTATTTTTGCATTTATGAGTTTAC
This sequence comes from uncultured Bacteroidia bacterium, assembly GCA_903927965.1. Lineage (GTDB taxonomy): Bacteria > Bacteroidota > Bacteroidia > Bacteroidales > Prolixibacteraceae > JAAFHB01. The sequence continues at coordinate 12,880 of CAIYPA010000312.1, forward strand.
GTCTGCTTTGGGAAGGGTTTATAATTGGCATAGCGGTATCCGTTCCGTTAGGCCCGTTAGGTATGCTTTGCATCAAACGAACAGTTAATAAGAACTGGAAATCTGGTTTCTTATCCGGTTTGGGGATTGCTGCATCAGATGTGATTTATGCAATTATTGCCGGGTTCAGCCTAACCATGATTATTGATTTTGTTAGGCATTACGAAATTTACTTTAAAATTCTTGGGGCAAGCATGGTGATCTTTCTGGGGCTCTACATTTTCTTTTCAAACCCTACGAAGGATATGCTTAAATTCAAAAGAAAAGGGACTTCCTATGTTCAGGATTTTCTTACCGCTTTTTTATTGACAGTATCCAATCCCTTATCCGTATTTGTATTTATTGCAATTTTCACAAGCTATAGTCTTGTTCTTCAATTGTCCCACCTAATTGAAACATTCCTTATTATTAGTGGTATTTTTCTGGGAGGTGCCTCATGGTGGTTTGTACTTACCGGTTTGGCCAATCTTTTCAGACATAAACTCACAATCAACACCTTATGGTGGGCAAATAAGATTATTGGGCTTAGTGTGATCCTGATCGCGATCGGATTGTTCGTTTACCTACTTTTCATTGACGTCTAAACCATCATCGCATTCAGGATATTGGTGAACTCTTCAGGAGCCCTGCAAGGTTTGCCTGTCGAAGAGCTCATAAATCCAAGCATAACATCTCCTTCATTGATCAATTCACCTTTCTCATTGTAAATTTCGGAGAAAATCCTGAATTTCACAATCGGCACTTCTTTGATGATAGTCCTAATTGTAAGCAATTCGTCATAAATCGCCGATTTATGGAACACTGCATTTAACCGCCGAACGGGCAGGAAATATCCGCTCTCCTCCACTTCCCTGTACGACTTCCAAACACTGCGGATCAGGTCGGTCCGTCCGATCTCATATAGGCGCGGATAATTTCCATAATACATCACGCCCATCCTGTCTGTATCACCGTAACAAACACGATATTGTGTATCGAAACTTAACATAAACTGAAATAATTAAAATAAAATAGAAATAAATAGAAATACAAAAGAAATCGATGTTTTCAGATTGATGAATCCAGAATGAATTCCAGACAAAAAATATAAAACCTCTGCAAATATTTAATTTACAGAGGTTTATGATTTCATGTTGTGACCCCGGTGGGAATCGAACCCACGACCCATTGATTAAGAGTCAATTGCTCTACCAGCTGAGCTACAGAGTCGTTTAGTTGCATTCGCTCAAAAGTGGTGCAAAGATAACCCCATTTTTTAATTGACCAAACCGTATCGGATTATTTTATCGGAGAATCTGGTTCCTTGGCCATGTGGTTGTAGGTGAGCTTGTCCAATAATGATGGAAAAAATTTTCCAAGAAAAACGGTCACTTTTCCCTCTACAAAGGTCAGGATCAGTTCCCGTTTTCGCTTCCTGACCGCTTCAGTAATAAGAAAAGCGCATTTTTCAGCACTCATCATGGCACTTTCGTTTCGTGGCGTTTCACCTTGTGGAGTTCCATTGGCTGTCAAAGCAACTTTTCGGACTTCCGATGCTGTAAACCCGGGGGCTGCAATCAGAACATGTAATCCCTGCTTAAGATGCTCAATGCGCAAAGTGTCAAGAAATCCCCTGACAGCAAATTTGGATGCAGAGTAAGCCGTCCTTCCAGGTAAGCCCACATATCCTGCGATTGAGATCACGCCGACAAGGGATCCCTTCGTTTCAAGCAAAAATGGCAAAGCGTATTTTGTGCAATAAACAGTACCATAGAAATTGACGTCCATTAACCGGTGCATCACCTCCAGGTCCATATCTTTAAACAAAGCACGCATCGAGATTCCGGCATTGTTGATCAGGATATCGATTCGTCCATATTTTTCAATTGTCTGTTCAATGAGATTTTTACAGTCAATTTCTTTCGACACATCTGTCGGAACACACAATACATCCGGGCTTTTCAGCTCTAAAGTCAATTCGTTGAGCAGTTCAACCCGACGCGCCCCAAGTGCAAGTTTGGCTCCACGGCCACAAAATTCTTTTGCCAAAGCCCATCCGATTCCAGAGGAGGCACCAGTAATTACTACGACTTTTCCTTTCATGGTTAATATCTGAATATTAATATAATATCTATTTTTCGTCTATTTTTAATTGACAAAACTACATATTTTTGTACTATTTCCGGGAAAAAGGTTACGAAGAATTGTAATGGCAAAAGTAAAGGTTAAAAAAAAAGAGAAGCTTTAATGACTTCTCTTAATTCATTTTGGTGACCCAGCTGGGATTCGGACCCAGGACCCTCCTGTTAACGGAATGCACTACCATCTGAGCTACTGTATCAAAGAAAAAAGGAGAAGCCGTTAAGACTTCTCCTACATTTTTGGTGACCCAGCCGGGATTCGGACCCAG
>CAIYPA010000313.1 GCA_903927965.1 uncultured Bacteroidia bacterium
CATTGTTGGACTTTACCTTGCATTGACCCTTGTCGTGTTTATGTTCCGTGGCGATAACTGGGAGTGGAAAGGGTGGAACAAAACAACCACACCGAGTGAACCAAGGATTATATTCGATCCCGTCAATTTATTTGTGCAGAATACCCTGACCTTTACACAGGAAAACCGGAAAACAGAGGGTTGTATGCTGTGCCACAGTGCGATGAGTGGTTTATCTGAATCGCATAACCCTGCATTTATAGGATGTTATGCCTGTCACAAAGGCGATCCGTTCTCATCTGACAAGTCGGTGGCGCATTCCAAAATGATAAAGATACCCGGTAATTTTTCGAATGTGAGACAAACCTGTGGAACTCAAAATTGCCATCAGGAGATTGCAGTTCGCATGTTAAACTCCTTAATGACGACCCAAAGTGGGATTATAGGTGTCGATAAATATGTTTTTGGTGAGACATCTTCCTTAAACGATACTTTTCAGGTCGCAAATCTCGGCCATTCGGCTGCCGATACCCATCTGCGAAATCTTTGTGCAGGTTGCCATCTTGGAAAAGAAAAGGAATTCACCGGAAATGCCACTTGGCTCGAAAGGGGAGGAGGGTGCAATGCCTGTCATTTGAATTACAACAGTCTGGCATTGGCAAGTATGGACAGCATGAAAACCAAAACCCTCAATTTTAAAAATGAAGTCCACCCTACCATCAATATCCAGGTTTCGAACGACAGGTGTAAAAGCTGCCATAGCCGTTCGGGTCGGATTTCCCTGAGTTATGAAGGCTGGAATGAGACTGATTTGAAAACTTCGGAAGTTACTGATACATCAAATATTAAAGTTTTACCTGATGAAAGGGTTGTCGAATTTATCCAATCCGATATCCATCATCAGAAAGGGATGGCCTGTATCGACTGCCATGGATCGTACGAGATTATGGGCGATGGCAAACATCCTATCCACAAAGAAGATGCTGTTCATGTGCAATGCATCGATTGCCACCCTACCGGGAAGCCCAAAACATCTTTAATCGTCAAGTTGCCTGACCGTGAATCGCTAGTGGTTGCCTGGCTTAGAAAGTATCCTACCAAGAACAAGGTCATCTTAACTGCAAAAGGAAATTACCCACTGATCAATACGACTGTTGATTCCATCGGACAGATCATCCTGACAGACAAATTGACCGGAAAAAATCACATTTCTAAACCTGAAGCACCTGTTTGTACTAAAGGAAAGGCGCATAACCGCTTGAGCTGTGAATCGTGCCATACTTCCTGGACACCGCGATGCATTGGTTGCCACACCGCATACGAGAAAGGAACTTCAGGTTTTGACCTCCTGACTGGCAAATCTACAAGTGGAACCTGGGTCGAATATGCAGGGAAGAACTTTGCCCAGGCACCAACATTGGGGATCAGTGAAAAAGGTTCAGGCAAAATCGTTCCGGTTATGCCTGGTATGGTAATGACCATTGACAAGGAATCGTTTTCTGCCGGGAAAGGGAACTCTTTTCACCGGCTTTATGCACCTGCATCCGGACACACAACTGTTCGTGAGGGCCGGGGTTGCAAGTCGTGCCACAATAATCCGGTTGCCCTTGGGTTTGGAGAAGGAGACCTAAAGTTTTTAAGTTCGGGTGCTGGAAGCAAATGGGAATTTAGGCCAAGGTTTGCCCTCAACAAGCAGGATGGACTTCCTGAAGATGCC
>CAIYPA010000314.1 GCA_903927965.1 uncultured Bacteroidia bacterium
AAAAATGGTTATTGATGTCAAACAGAAAAGAAATGATAACCTTTGAGGTTCAAAGAATGACAACAGAGGCTTACCGAAACTTCAGCAAAAAAAACTAAAATAAACATAGGCAAAAAAATCGCTGATAGATCGGGACAAGTTGTGTAACTATTTGTATCACAGAGTTACACAGAGGATTCACAGAGTTGCATAGAGAAAGAAAAACATTGTTCGACGACTTTTTGGACAGCCTCCTCACATGCTTTTCTTCCCATCGGTTAAAGGTAAATTCAATCTCCTAAGTTGCTTTTTGTTTAAATGGTAAATAACGGATGCCAGTTTTTAAAATTGCTGCCTTCAAAAAGGAAAATTTGTAAGTGTATTTTCTGAGGTCTGTGCCGCAGTTCTTGCATTTACCTGAATACCATGAAAAACTTGTTTGACAATCAGGGCATTTCCATTTGCTTTCCTGTTCTGCAAGCCACTGTCCGACCCCTTTCGATTGAATTATTTCCATATTGGTACGGTTACATTTCAGGTGGGGCAAAAGGGATGCCATTTTTTGTGAATCAACGATTAGGTTACAAGGATATTTGCCACAATCAATACAATGCTCTACGCCAGTGTTGATGGCACATTTCCGAATCTGGCATACCGAACAATTCACAAATAAATTGCCCGATTTACAACCATTGCATTTATAAGTAAACGGTTGGGTAGAATCGTAAGGAATGCCAAGTTTCTTCTGAAAAGTTTTTACAGTCGATTCGTCCCAGAAAGAGGCAAGTTTAAATTTCATTCCTGTCTTATGGGCCATCATGATATCACAGGCCCCACAATAAATCCCACAATAGGTATCATAGTTGAAATTGTCCATTGTACACCTCCTATATCATTATTTACGTTTGTAATTATAAGAGCCTGATTTATTTAATGTTGCCCATTTGGCTCATTGATAGTGGAACATCTTCCGGTTTGCTTCCCCAGTTTTTATTTGGGTTTGGCCCCATCTCGAAAACAAGTGTACCGCCTTTTACGATGTCGTCATGGGTAATATAACTTTTGGAATAAGGTTTGCCATTCAGTGTTGCAGACTGGATGTAGAAATTGGCAGAGGAAACGCCTTTCGCCTTAACTGTAAATGGATGTCCACCGAAATACTTCCCAAGGTTTAAAGTGGCCTCCTCAAAAAGTGGTGTCCCGATCACAAACACATTTTGTCCTGGAGCCACAGGATAAAACCCCATCGCACTGAAAATATACCAGGCCGACATTTGTCCCATATCGTCGTTGCCGCACAAACCATCGGGGGCTGCGATGTATTTTTCGTCCATGATCTGTCGAACCCGTTTTTGTGTCTTCCAGGGTTCACCGGCATAATTGAACAGGTATGCCACATGATGAACAGGCTCATTGCCATGCACATACTGCCCAATCTTGCTGAACATGGGTGCGTATTCGGGACCGGTTTCGTGTGGTGTCATCGTGAAGAGAGTGTCGAGTTTTGTAAGGAACTCTTTTTTACCACCCATTGTGTTCATCAAACCCTGGATATCGTGTGGGACATGCCACAAATATTGCCAGGCGTTCGATTCGGTATAGTGCCGGTTGGGACTTACCCCGACCCACAATGGGTCCCAACAACTGTAATACCGGTTCCCTTCCCCTGTAAGGATTTTTGGGGGTTCGTTGCACATTTCGAGCCAGGTACCATCCGCTTTTTTAGGTCGTATAAATCCAGAAGAAGCATCGAACAGGTTGGTATAATACTTCGCCCTTTCTGAGAACAACTTGTAATCCTCCATTTTTCCCAACGCTTTTGCCATCTCTGCAAGGCACCAGTCGTCGTAGGCATATTCCATTGTAACCGAAACCGATTCCCTGACTTTATCTGCAGGGATGTATTTCATGTTCTTATAATAATCCAGTCCGACCCTACTGTCGGCGATCGCCCCGGTCTCCATGGCGTTTTTCCGCATCCCCTGGTAAGCTTTCTCAATGTCATATCCACGGATCCCTTTCATGTACGAATCGACAATGACCGAAGTTGCATGGTCGCCAATCATCCCTTTCATAAAATAATTCTTGTAGCAGACATACATGGGAATCCTGCCACCCTGATCGTACATATCAAGAAAGGTGTTGATCATCTCGTTCTGCCGTTCCGGTTCAAGGTAAGCCAGCAAAGGATGTTCAGCCCTGTAAGTATCCCACAATGAGAAGTCCACATAATAGTGCCCATTTTTAGTCTGATGGACCTTATTGTCAAAATGGCTGAAGTACGACCCATCCACGTCAGAGAATGTCCTTGGGAACATCAGGGCGTGGTAAACTGAAGTATATAAGGTCGTTTTCTGTTCCTTCGTGCCACCTTTAACCTGGACCTTGTTGAGCTTTTCGTTCCATACCGCTTTTGCCTGGGCCCGTGTTTTGTCAAAATCCCAATGCGGTATTTCTGCTGCCAGGTTCTTTTTTGCACCTTCGATGTTGACAAATGAGATTCCAACCTTGACCAATAGCTGTTCCCCTTTTGTGGTTGAAAAGTTGATGTATGCGCCTACGCCATCTTTTCCGGTCATTTCATTTAAGTCTGGTTTGATGTTTTCGCCGTTCCATGTACCATAGGAGGAAAATGGTTTGTTGAATTCTGCAAAGAAGTAACACTTCAACGGCATGGAATTGTCCCCATCGGAATCGGTAATCACAAATCCTTCGATTTGATTGTGATTCAAAACTTTAACATACGACTCGCGGTCTGGCGTCAGGGAGTGCGTCACATCAATGATCACATGGGCATCTTTCGTTTCGGGAAAAGTATAGCGGTGAAATCCTGCACGTTCAGTGGCTGTCAATTCAGCCTTGATGTTATAATCCTTCAATTGAACAGCATAATATCCGGGAGAGGCTTCCTCTTCAGAATGGCTATATGCCGACTCATAACCTTTAAATGCTTTGATTGTATCAATCCCGGACTTTGCCAAATCGGCTATAATTTTCAGCCTTTCTTCGGCAAGAAGGAGCCGTGTCCTTATCCGGCGGTCAGCCTGTGACAATGATTCGGTTTTCTGCCGTTCCGATTCAGGGAGGTCCCTCAGCCTTTTCTGAAGGTTCTTCCTTGCCAGAAGATCAGGAGATTTTGCGATCCCGGGAAAAACTTTCAATTCGCCAACTGTGGGCATCACGAGGATATTGCAGTAGTTTGTCAACGTTCCGTCACCTGTTCCACTCAGTTGGGTATGACTGAAACCAAGGATCGAAGTTTTGGCATAATTGTAGGCTTTGACTCCCTGGTAACCATTATCCGGGCTCAGTTGAACCATCCCGAAAGGAAGGCATGCCCCCGGAAAGACATTCCCCTCTTTGTCGGTCCCGATCATCGGGTTGACATAACCAGTCAGATCCACAGATTTTGGCTCTTTTTTCGCATCAGTTGTGCTACATAAAAACAGGAATATCAATGTGATACTGATTAAGGAGGACGTTAATTGTTTCATTTGATGTGATTTAATCTGTTTAATCCAAGCAGTGATGATTTCCTACAATATTTGATATTATAAAACAATATTTGCTGTTAGAAGCAATTTTTTATTCGTAATTCTATATCCTTAAAAACTTAAATTGGCAAGTTCATTCTTTAATTTTGTTTCTAGATCTTTAATTGTCGTATATGTTAAACAACGTTGTCCACGAGTATCAAATTTTAATTCTTTTGTGTCTTTGATTAGTAAAACGGTTTTCTTATTAAGTCCCCAAGCATAACCTATTTCTAAATATACATTTGGATTAGCCGTTGTTAAGTCGGCAATAACAAAGTCAGCAGTTGCAATTCTATTTTTTACCCATTCCATAACATCTCCAGTGAATGATTGAAGGTCTGCTCTTTCACATAAGTATCCGGAAGCATTAACAGCCCCTTGAATACCATAATGAAAGCAATCCTCAAATTCAGATGCAAAAGGCATTGCAACAAAGATTCTTTTTTTACTGTCAGATCCATATCCTGCAGCTCTGAGTGTTTCAGCAGAATGGTTTTCAATATTTTTAAATCCTCCTGATTTTCGAGTTGGAATATTTCCAGAAGGAAATAAACCTTCTATTGTACTTTGAAGACGCATAGCTCTTCCTTGAGAACGCTCAATAAAAATAATTTCAGATAGATTATCCGGAATTTCTTCATTTGTTATGCTATCCATTACTCCCGCAATTTGACTTTCGAAAGCCTCAATCTCATCAAGTCCATAACCAGCTCCATGAATTGTCATTAAAATTGTTTTAATTGAAGGATCTAAAATTGCCAATGACATAAGTGCTTTTCTTCCAAATATTCTTATTTCTCTATATCCAAATTCTCTTAATTCGGGAACACCAACAAAAATAATAGTTCTAGTATGAGTAATTCTATTACTGTCTGTGTAATAAAAGTCCCCTAGTTTAGGCAGTTTGTCGATGATTGAATTCCCTATATTGGTAAATCTTTTTACAATTTCTTTGTCAAGTCCATAATTGGATTGTGCATATTTCACCACTAAAGCGTCAGCATTTGTTTCAAATGCATCACCGTGAATAACTGAAATTTTTATACCTGTCATAATTGATGTTTTTTTGCTAATATATAATTCCTCTATGGACTGAAAATTATATTAAAGTATTCATATCTTTTAATTATCTTGCATGTTCCATTTCATTGTGGAAGGCTACATTATGAGGTACACCTGCTTCGGCATAATGGGTAATTCCTTCCCTTTTTACCACTTCGCAGAATTTGTCGTAACTTCCATCCTGAAGGGCAAGCTTAGGCATTCGTTTGCATTTCAGGTAGAGGATCGGAAGTGAGGCCACCTCAACACGATGGAGCACTTCAACATTATCGGCCACTTTCTCAGCTTCCTGAAAAATGGTACAACCCTGATTGACAAATACATCCGAATAGATAGGGTCAAAAGCATTGATCCCATACTGGAAATGTTTTTGTGGCGTCACAAGGCTTTGTACAAGGTCGAAATATTGTTTTACAAATTTCCCCGACCTTCCGTAGTAGCCGGACATGAAATCGTCGATGATCTCTGTCGTATTGGCTTCAGGATTCCATAAAAGCTTGGATATCAGGTAAGACCTTAGCTCTGAAAATTCACCGCCACGACTTTGATAAGCAGCCTGTTCCATTATGCCAATCGCGTTGTTTTCCTGCAAGGTTTTGATGTTTGGCTGAAGGACGCTGAAATTCGGGAAAGGCATGATGTAGTTATTGAAATTGACCACGTAATCCCAGATGTACATGTGTGGTGCAAGAGATGACCAGGTTTGCAGGTCGTCGATAAACGATTTGTTCTGAGGGCAGGATTTAAAATCGTGGGCAAAACAACATTCAATGCTGCACAACCTGACCACCACGTTGTTCCTCGGTTTTATATTTTTTGGAGGGGTACGTGTATATTGGTAAGCCAATGTGCCAATGAACTTATCCGGAAACTCTTTTTCGACAGCTTCAGCCACCTGATTGACAAACCAGATCATGATTCCCGACTCGGTGCCATATTTTTTAACAATGGCCTGGCACTTGTCACATTCGCAGGCGTTGTGCCAATCGTTTTGGGAAACGTCATAAATCAGGTATTCAGGACTTTCAACCATCCTTTTTTTAATCCGCTCAGTCATAATCTTTAATACTTCCGGGTTTGAGAGACACAATTGGGCGCGGTCATAAGTCCGCTTGCCATCGATCATGCTGTAATATTCAGGGTGTTTTTTGAAGAATTCTTCAGGTGGCATCAACGGATAAAAGGTGTGGACACCCCAATAACTCTCGATGCCCCCTGGTTGTTCCCGGAAACCCATCGATCCGTTGACCCGGTTCCTGGCTGCCCAGATGGGTTCAAATGCCTCATAATAGAAATCATTGCGGACACGCACCCCTGGTTTTTCGGAATGGTTGTACCAGGTGAATTTGAGTTCGTCCCTTTTCGGGATCACACTAACTTTAGGCGAGTACCATCTGCAACC
>CAIYPA010000315.1 GCA_903927965.1 uncultured Bacteroidia bacterium
AGCCCCTTTTCCTTTGGAATGGAAGGGTTCAGGACACAAGCCGAGTCACGGAAAAGACTTTCACTTAACCGTTCTCACGGAACCGTACGTGAAACTCTCGCTTCATACGGCTCTTCATATTCAATCACAAATTTACTATTTTTCATGGATGTACCAACTTCCAATGCGTAAATAATTCGGGTGTCTCTTTCCACTTGGTTCGTAACCATTGCACTGATTCCTTTTTGCTTAAGCCTTTTTGCCAATTTATCCATTTTTGTATTCGAAGATTTACCATATACCATAAATGATTTGTTTTCTTAGGGAGAAACTTACAATAATAGTTGATTACTCCCCTTAATATCGGATTTAGCTTTTCTGCTATTTCTTCTATTTTACAGCGCATTTTATGGATTTTCAGATTTCGCAGTTTTTCAATTACACTTTTCCTTGATTTCATGCTCATTATCGGTGCTATCATCAAGTGAAAACCCTTTTTGGTTTTCGACCATAAGGGTTTAAAAGTATAGCCTAAAAAGTCAAACTTTCGGGGGTATTTCTCTGTGGTTATACCTGTGAGATTGATTATTTTCGTCTTTACCGGATGTAAAGTTAATTTACATCCTTTCATCCGATTCTGGATTTCCCACAATACAAATTTGGCTTGCTTTTCGGTTTTACAATGTACTACTACATCATCGGCAAAGCGTTCAAATGGTTTCTCAGGGTGTTGCTTTTCCATCCATTTATCAAATACTACATGTAAGTATATATTTGCTAATAATGGACTTATTACTCCGCCTTGTGGTGTACCTGTTAAGCGCTCTGTTTTTGTGCCGTCTTTTTGAACTATTCCGGCTTGTAGCCATCGTTTTATGTACATCAATACCCATTTATCTTTGCAATAGTGTTTTACGGCTTTTAGTAATAATGCTTGGTCTATATTGTCGAAAAAGCCTTTGATATCGAGGTCTATTACCCAATCGAAATAATTGCAATTGTGGTTGGCTCGGTCTATGGCTTGATGGCAATTCCGTTTTAACCGGTAACCATACGAATTTTCGTGAAACTGTGGTTCCACTATTGGTTCTAAATGTGCTCTGACTGTTTGTTGTGCAATGCGATCTAAGATAGTAGGAATGCCGAGCTTTCGGATTCCCCCGTCTTTCTTCTTTATTTCTACTTCTTTTACTGCCAGTGGAAAATAACTGCCGGACGTGAGGCGATTCCACAACTTGTAAAGGTTCTTACTTAGATTTTTGTCTAAATCTTCCCAAGTCATTTTATCTACGCCACCACTTCCTTTGTTCTCCTTCACTTTGTGGTATGCTTTCCATACCATGATTCTGGAAATTGGTTGTGATTTTGTTTCGTAATAATCAGTCATCGTATTTCTACTTGTTGTTCATCACTCCACTGAATATGCTAAGCCCTTTGCTACTCCTTGTTTTTGCAAGGTATCATCACTACTACGACTTAGTCCGCCCCCTACATCTCAATTCATCCTTATATTGTCCGCGTCTCTTGTTCAGATTAACAGAACGATGTAGAGTTCTCCTGTTCCTTATTAAAGCCCGAATAAAGTTCTTGCCACATATACCCCGAATGTCGTACAGTCTGTAATCAGGCCGTCTTCTGTACCTTGCTCCCAATCATTTCGTTATCTGAAAGGTTTCGACAATTCTTCATTTGCTTAACGAGATTTATAACTGTGGTTTACTCGATTCAACTCCTTTATTCATACCTGAACTACTTACGTAGCCCTTTTAACTTATCGTTCACCACCGCTCCGCTTTCGTGAAGCCGCAGCATAAGCCGGTTTGATTACTACTCCTGACAGTCGTAACCGGAAGATCACTTCATTGTTCTCTGTTTGTATAACTCAGCCAGACTGTTCGCTCGTCCTCCGCAGTCTTTACTAACTCCTGCAATGTTCTTCCATCTTTAATAAAGCCCCTTTTCCTTTGGAATGGAAAGGTTCAGGACACAAAACGAAAAACAATTTGCGGCGTGCAAACCCACTTTTTTCTGTGCGTCAGCCCCGTGCGTTGGCAAAAAGAGGGTTGGCATTAACACAAATTTTATGTTAGGGGCAGTGTTAATTTTATTTGTTATAT
>CAIYPA010000316.1 GCA_903927965.1 uncultured Bacteroidia bacterium
CAGGAGGTACGAACGGGTCAGGCGGCTGGAAGCCGCCTTTTTTATCATGAGTCAATCAGCTTCTGATCTTAGAGCTGGTTTTCTTTTGCGCACAAAGTTTTTAAAGTTTGCCGAAGGTTGCAAACAACATAACAGCACCCTCACCCTCAGGACCTGTCATTGCGCGGAGTGCGGCACAATCTAAATTTGAAAGATAATCAACTGCTCTCCAAAGCAATCTCATCCAATCTCATCCTAAGAAGAACTATCCAAAAATCATTGTTCTGGATGACACCACCAACTACCAAACGGCTTTTCCTCCCCGTCTGAAAGGAGCTTTGCACTTTTCCGAACATTCGGACACGGACGATTTGGCTGCTGATCCTTTACCTTGGGTGGCACGGCCCCTTTTGCAAGGGCGACGCGGTCTAACAGTCTTTTGATCTTTGACATGGTTTTTTCAGTACCGCTTGCCCTGGGTTAGGATATGCTGCCCTTCCAGGGGCAGGGACTGTAGAAGGAATTTGAATGGCTTCCAAAAGTTTGAATTAATTGATTGTGCCAACCATTTTGTCTTGCACTTTTCCCAAGGCGTTGCCATTGGGCCAGAGTATGCTGCCACTGCGTGGCGGGAATTCTGCTGGGATGATAATATGGCTTTTTGTAGAAGGTTCTTTTTCAGCATTTTGGAAGCCAGTCTAAATCTCAGCACGGTCAACAGGCTGAAGGCTCAATATATCCCAGCCCAATGGCAACGCCTTTGGAAACAAAAAACCAATAGCCTAACGGCAACGCCTTGGGATAACAATCAAAATAGGCTTTCAAAAATACATTTAATTTGGCTTACCTTTTCCGGCGCAGATCACATTTGGTCATTTGAGAAGATCCTGATTGCGCCGCTCGGTCCTGGGGGATTGTCCTTATCTACAATAATGTAACCTCTGCGAGGTATAGATTGAGCAGGAGACATGTTGGGATTTCCAATAAAAAAAGAGGACGCCACCTGATTTTACAGGGACGTCCTCTTCAAAATTAATAAGTGAATTTATGGAATGGCGTTTACTTGCTTGAAAAGGCATGCAAAGCTCCGTGACTGTCAACCCGCACAATTTCGGTCTTGTTGTTTTTTGAAAGAAATACAAACCAATTGTCTTCGTTGGCAAACTGATCGCCGTAAAGTACTGTTCCCGATTCATTAAATTTATTGTCATCCAAATAGATAACCGATCCAATCGTGTAATCTTTGTACCTTTTGCTGATCTCTTTCTGCGCCTGGACTGGAATAGCACCAAAATCGACATGTTGCGTTGTGCTGACAAGTTTTGCATCCAAATCATAAAAGGCTGTTTCCGGTTTACCATTCAACACAAAAGCCGCTTCGTAAAAATTGTCGGTCCTCTTCCAGTTGACATTGGTCGCACCCATAAAATCGGCGTTAAAATTATTCTCTGCCTGGACACTTTCAGGACCATTCGCCATTTTTGTGGCCAAAGCATTGGTTGTTCTATTCTCGTTTGCTTTTGCGGGCATCATACCGATCATTAAAAAGACCCCAACTGAGAAAAATATTGCTGTTTTCATATCTCTAAAATTTTAATTGTTAAACAAATTACTTAAATCTTGTACCGGCAAAACTATCAGGCCAATCGTGAAGATTTTGTGAAGAATTCAATGGCTTGAAAAACATTAACTTACATTAACCGATGTTTACAATGTAAAATTTGTACTACAAAAATTAAGAAACAATTAACATACGGAAACGATCTTAATGAAAATCGTTTCCTATTTTTGTGCCGGATTAAATTTTTTAGGTATTAAAAAATGGGTGAGGAAGTAAATTATCAGGATGTGCAGTTCAGGTCAATGCTTGATCAGATCAACGAGTTGTTTTTTGAATTCGGGCTCAAGATCCTCAACATGGACGACATTAGCCGGAAATTGGGAATTTCGAAAAAGACCCTTTACCGCTATGTTAAAAGCAAGGAAGACCTGATTGCGAAGCTTTTTGATTATGAGCAAATTAAAGGCGATGAAATAATGGATGAAATTGGCAATCAAAACGTCAATGCCATTGAAAAGCTCTTTAAGGTAAGCCTCCACGTTTTCGAGGAGATGAAACGGTTTGATCCCAAGATCATGTTCGAGTTGCGCAAGTATTACGAACAGTTGTTCACCGTGTTTCATGCGCAGAAGATGGCCCAGATTTCGAGGTTGATGAAATTGAACCTTCAACAGGGAATTACAGAAGGTTTGTACCGTCCCGATTTGAATATCGATGTAGTTGTCGCCCTCTATATCAACTACCTTGTCGAAATCCACAACTATGATCTATGCAAAACAATAGACATGACTTTCGACGATCTCTTCAAAATTTTATTCGAGAACCACATCAGGGCTATTTCCACGACTGAGGGGGTTGCCTATTTTGAGTTCCGAAAGAAAGAAATTACAGAAAATTTAAGCAAAAATAGTAATTAGTACAAAAATTGAATTTATGTCAGCAAAAAAGTATCAGATTATCTTATTGATCCTTCTCTCTTTCGGAGGGGCAAAGATCAGTGTGGCACAGGATACCCTGCGGCTTACGTTAAGCGATGCGCTTAAAATGGCACGGGAGAACAACCTGAACCTTAAAAATTCGCAACTCGATTTAAAAATGGCCCAGAAGAAAATCTGGGAGACCACTGCAATTGGTCTGCCACATCTGGATGGAACGGCCAAATATACGTTTAGCCCAACTGTGCCAACATTGCCGGCTTCAAGTTTTGGTGGCCCGGCCAACTCGACCGATGTAATCGAATTGGGTGTAAAACAGAACATTGTGTATGACCTCACTGCTTCGCAGCTTATTTTCAACGGGGCTTACCTGATCGGGTTAAAAGCATCGAGGGTCTATTACGACCTTTCAAAGGAGTCGCTTGAAAAGGCGGAGCTTGAGATCAACGAGGCGGTTGCAAATACCTATAATATGATCCTTGTCGGTCAGGAAAGCCGCAAGATTTTGAAAAGCAACCTTGAAAATGTGAACAAAACCTTTGCTGAGATTGGGGAGATGTACAAAACTGGTTTTGTCGAAAAGACTGATGTCGATCAGTTGGAGCTTACCGCCAATACGATTTCGAATGCCATCCTTCAAGTCGATAATAATTTGGATGTTGCAAACAGGCTCCTGAAAATCCACCTTGGCCTTGTTGAGAATACCAACGTAAAATTGACCGACAAGCTGGCGATGGAGGATATACAGGTAACCAACTTGACCTCATTGGCCAATGAACCCTTTATCATTGACAAAAATGTCGATTTCAAATTGGCTACCACGGCGGAACTGCTTGCAAAATATGATTACAAGCGTGAAATAACCAGCTCTTTGCCTGTTATCGCTGCTTACTACAACCATCAGGAAAAATGGAAAAAACCAGCTTTCGACTTTGCCCCGAAAAATATCTTTGGCATCAATGTAAGCTTGCCAATTTTCAGCAGCGGACAGCGGTCGTCAACCGTTTCACAGAAAAAGATGGCTTTTGAAAAGGCAACCAACAACAAGCTTTATGCAGGAAATACATTAACCATGCAATCTGTACAGTTTCAAAACGATCTGAAGTCAAAACTTGATAAGTTCCGTATCCAGAAAAAGAGCCTGGAATTGTCGGACGTGATCTATCAGCGCACGCTCGAAAAATACAAACAGGGGATTTCATCGAGCCAGGAGCTGATGACAATTCAAAATCAATATCTTAACAACCTTACCAACTACTATCAGGGAATTTATGATGTAGTGGGTGCCAAGACCAAATTAGAGAAATTATTTAATATCAATCAGAATATCACAAAATAGAAATACTATGAAAAACATTATTTACGCATTAGCGATTACAGCAGCCCTTGCTTCCTGCAGTCAGTCAACCGACAAGAAAGGGCAATTGGAAAAATTGAAAGTTCAGCACGATGAACTGGCAACACAGATTGCCAAGCTCGAAGCCGAGGTTTATCCGAATGGAATTCAGGGTGAAACAAAATCCATACCTGTA
>CAIYPA010000317.1 GCA_903927965.1 uncultured Bacteroidia bacterium
AGTGGAAGGGATTATTTTCAAAGCCCTAATTTCGTTGTTGTTGAATTTGATGGTGTCGGTACTAAAATCGACATTTGAGTTCAAATCCATACCGATGTTGTAACATTCGCCATTCAATACCGAGGATGCCCCAAAATTGCAATTTGTAAATGTAGGTTTGCTTATCCCTGTAACATTGAGATTTCGCCAGTTACCGGTAAAATTACATCTGTCGAAAGTGGGCGATGCATTGTTGATTTCCAGGGCAACATAGGCGTCACTCCCTTGCCAGTTTGCATTTTTTATAATGCAATTGTTAAATACGCATGCTGTATCAATTGAACTATCTGTAATATTAATTCCAAGAAAATACGAAGATCCAGGATGATTGTCGAAAAGAATAGGCTTTTCAACAGTGCCTAAAGCTTTAATCTTCCCTTGGATAGTCATTTCGCAATTCATCATTTTTAGTTCTACCCCTGCCGAAATATTCAAAGTACCTGTTGGGGTAACGTTCAGATAATTGCAATAATAGGGTATCCCAAGATTGGGCATGTAAAAATTGCCGGGAATATCATTGAAGTTAAGCATGATGTAATCATATGCATTGCCCTTCAATTGAACATTGGGTCCAGCCTTTAGCTCGCCGGCTCCATAAAAATAGATGGGAAAATTATTCACATTCTTGATTGTTGTGTTTTCAAGATACAACGACCCCTTGTTGGAAATCTGAACTCCATGTCCACTAAAATTATTCAGGTTACAGAAGTTTTTTAAAGTCAATCGGCCATTTCTTGCATATAGATTGGTGGCGTACTCTAAAGTGCAACTATCCAATGTGACACTACCGACCTCATAATACTCATATGAAACATATATGCCATCCCAAAAACCTTTGGCAGTGCTGCCGTTGGCAGTAAACTTAGCCCCTTTGGCATTAAGGATTCCGCGTACATGGAGGTAAGTTCCCGAATTGAACCTGATCTCAACCCCCTTTTCAATTGTCACAGTAACTTCTGGATTGATTTCGATTGAATTGGTAATCAGATAAGGGCTGTTGGCAGCCGTTAAAACAGTGTTGGATGAGAAACTGGTACTTAGGTTCGTTTGTGCGAACGACCCGATTGAAAAAAGGGTTGCACCAATGATGGAAATGATGAACTTTTTCATATTTATGACATTTAGTTGAGTACGTTGCTGGTATTTTGAAAAGTATTGTTCGTTGGAGAATGTTTTGGTAACTATATGACCTACATGTTTGGTTTAAAATCCGTTTATTGCCAAAAATACATTCCAACTAACCCCGAAAGCTACAATAAAAATTTCATATATTTTCACTTTCAATCAACTTTTTCGACATTTCGATCAATTGATAAAGATTTTCCCGCGGTTGGTAGGGATTTGCCAATGGTTGGTAGGTTTTGTCCTATAATTGGTAAAATGAGAGCATCGATTTCGGTATAAATCTGGTGGTGTTTAGTGTCAATTTTTACCTATCTGCTGCGTAAAAACGGCACATCGGTGTTGAGGTAGTGATAGCCTCACTTCGAGTGAGACGATCACTAAATTATTTTCTTTTAAGGGCATCCAATCTTCGTTCAATTTACTTTCCGTTCTTGAAGAACACCTTTTTAGAATTGTTGTTGACTTTGCAGAGATAGACTCCAGGAACTACTTTTTGGCCAGATTCGTTTGTCCCGTCCCATTTTAACAGCAATTGCCCCTTATTTGTACCTTTAAACAGGTTCTTGATTCGCTGTCCGAGCAGATTGTAAATGGCCACATCATCATCTGTCTTTTCGGAGTTTTGAATCCCAATGGTGATCTCAACTGCAAATGGGTTAGGATATACAGTGAACAGGTTGTCATTATTAACGACTTTAATCACAGGCAGATCGCTTGCCGATACTTTAAAGAACACCGACCCATTCTTTTCAAATGACTTGTCTCCTGCAAGGGTTTCCATATGCAACTTGTAGGAAATGTTCCCACGGTACAGTTGCAACTCAATTGTGTTGCCTGTGGAGAAGCCGTTCACCGACAAGCCACTGCCTTCGTTTGCAGAAACAGGTATGCTGATGTTCCCCGACTTCAACTGTTCAATTCCAATTGTGGCCGAACCTACACAATATTTTCCATCGAAGACGCCGATCTGGTCACCTGTCTGTAAACCAGATGTTTGTAAATCTACTAAGCTTACATTCATATGGTCGGTACCATTCCCTTCGAATACTTTGGTAAAATGGGATGAAGCCAGGACTTCAGGAACATATACTGCTGCCTTGGATGGATTGGCCTGAATGGTCAAAGTGCAGGATGTGTTCACGTTTACCTTGTACCCTTTTCCCGGGACAAAATTGCCGATGTTGTTTTTCCAGCCACCAAAGATGCCGAAGTTCTCAATTGTTTTACCAGATTCGTCCAACACCTTGATCAGACTTCCTGCATCGATGAGCTTTTGGACCAAAGCCATGGCATTCTGGGCAGTTGTGCTTGGATAGGAAATGATGTTCCACCCGGCCTGTAGTGGGATGTCCAAGGGCAATGTTACTAGTACCCCTTCAAGCGAAAGTGTGGCTGTGGATGTCATGTTCACTTTGTAACCTTCGGTAGTTTTGATGTTTCCGATGTTGTTTTTCCATCCACCAAAGATTCCAAAGTTTTCAATGGTCTTTCCCGCTTCGTCCATCACCTTTTTGAGGTTTCCAGAATCGATATAGGGTTGGAAAATATCCTTGAGGTCAATATTGACCGGGATTACATTGGCAGAAATGATGTTCCATCCGGCGAGCAGGGAGATATCCTGTAAGGAACTAACATTTTTAACATTGACAATTACTGTATCAGCTTTGGAATCAACATCACCGTTGTTTACGACAAGACTGAAAATAAAGGGTGTATCCCTCTTTACTTGGGGTGCGGTAAACGTAGGTTTTGAGTCGGTGTCCGAACTTAGTATGATCCCTTTTGGTGAAGTCCATTTGTAGGTGAGGGCATTGCCGTAGGGGTCCGACGAGTCCGAACCATCTAATGTTGTTACAATCCCTTCATTCACTGTTTGATCCGATCCGGCATAGGCAACCGGTGAAAAATTGCCTTGTTGTGTGATGGTGATTGTTAACGGGTCAACGTCAAGTGCCGAAACCGTCACGATTGCAACACGTGGCTCCATTGAAGAATTATAAGTAGCGGAAAACGTAAATGTCTTGTCCCCTGTTCCTTCTGATTGATCTATTGTTAACCATTTTTGGTCGGAGCTGGCGAACCATCCAAGTGTGGTATTGAGGTCAACCGAGGCTTTGCCACCGGTAGCCTGAATATACGCAGATGTCGATGAAACCCGGAACTCCGCCATTTCACTGATATTGATAAATTCCTTCCATTGGTTAAAAGTGGCATAGAGGGATTTGGATCCAATGGGGACAACCAATTTGCAGGTTGAGGTATTCACGCCATCGAAAACGCCAGGGGATGAAATCAGGTCAACCGGTTCCCTGATGTTGACAGTAATGGAATTTAAACTTGTGCAATATTGAAAAACCTGAGTACCGATCGTTTTAACTGTGGAGGGTAGGAAGATTGAATTTAACTTGGAACAGGAATAGAAAGCTTTCATTCCAATTGAAACCAATCCTTCCGGCAATTTTGCATCGGTCAATCCTTCACACAATATAAAGGCATAATTATTTATTGACATCAATCCCTCTGGAAAGACAAATGAATCTATTCCTTTGCAATTGTAAAATGCAGCAAGTCCTATAGAGGTGACCGAATAGGGAATGTAAAAAGTACCTGTTTTTGAGTTTGGACATTGCAACAATGTTTTAAAATTCTTATCGAACAATACACCCTCAATACTTGAATAATTTGGGTTTTCCGGATCAACATTGATCAGACCAGGGTCGTTCAAAAACGCTGGCGACTCAATTGAAATGACAGAGGAAGGGATACTAAATGAATCCAACCCAATACAGCCTGTAAAGGATTGATATCCAATTGACCTAAGCGATGAGGGCAATGTCATTGTACCTGATAAATTTGCGCAACCGGAAAATGCTTGTTCTCCAATCGATAAATAGCCAAACGGTATTTCAATCGAATTCAAACCAGTGCAATTGGGGAAAGCATATCTCGCTATATCCGTAGCGGTTGGGGGTAAAACAATTGACGTCAAAGTTTTTTTTCCTTGCAGATTTTTATTGTAAAAGGCACTCTCTGGAATGGTATTGGCTGGATACGTGTTATTTATAATGGATGTCCCATCAACGCCTGTATAAGCCACAATAGTTGCCCCACTCAAATCGATTTCAGCCAGAAGCGGCATACTGTCGCGCATGGTCTTGAAATCACGGGCATCTATTGTCCCGGTGACCGTAAGCTTGTAGGTGGTATTTAAATCATCGGCTGACAAGGCATTAAAAAGGCCACCTGCATTAATATTTACAACATTAACTCCTTGTACCTTTGCCATCTGGGTCACGACAACTTTTTGGGAAGCTAAGCCAGATGATGAGACCGTAATTGTTGCAGTGCGGGTTGTCCCCAAAAAATTAGCCGCTGCCGTAAAAGTAAGGATTTGGTTACCAGCACCTAAGGTTGGACTGGCAACAAGCCAGGTTTGGTCGGAACCAACAGTCCATGAAGTATTTGACACGATGTTAACGGTAGCCTTGCTGTCCATATTTGCTGCTACTGTTGCAGTATTGGCCGATAACGACAAATAAGGCATTTCGGTAATGTTTGTAAAATCCTTCCACTTGCTTGCAGACTGATAGGCCGATTTTGATCCTCCCGGTACATAAAGTATGCAGGTAGCCTTATTGA
>CAIYPA010000318.1 GCA_903927965.1 uncultured Bacteroidia bacterium
TAATAATGCTTCTCTGCTTTCGGTTCCTTGAATGTCACGGTATATTGTTTTTTTAGTCGAAACTTTGTCCCATATTCGATGAAATAGCGATCATCTTTTCGTATTCGTCAGGTGTAAGATCCTGGAAATAATAGTTCTGTGGATTTACCTTAACTCCGTTTTTGCTCACTTCGTAATGTAGGTGCGGGGCAGTGGAAGTCCCCGTACTCCCGACATATCCGATCACATCGCCCCGGTTGACTTTTTGCCCAACCTTGACATTGATGCGACTCAGGTGGGCATAATAGGTCTCGTAACCAAAGCCATGGTCGATCACGATGGTGTTGCCATATCCCGATTCGCGCTCGGCCGATTTCACCACACCGATTCCTGTACAAAAAACATCCGTCCCAATGGCAGCGGTAAAGTCCATCCCATAATGGAAACGGAGGATTTTGTAAATTGGGTGCATCCTCATTCCCCAACCAGAAGCGGTCTGTTTCAAGTCTTTATTTGCAACGGGCATTATCGAAGGCATACAGGCAATCATCTTTTCCTTGTTCATGGCCATCTTGGCTACTTCATCGTAAGATTTGGCCTGGACAAAAACCTGCTTAGAGAGAATGTCCAACTTTCGCGTCGTGCTGATGATCAGCTCCGCATTGTCCATATCCTCAAGTTTTGAATAACGGTTGGTTCCGCCAAAACCCGCCATGCGTACCGAAGAGGGGATCGGTTCCGACTCAAAAATAACCCTGTAAATGTTGTCATCCCGGTTTTCAATGTCTTCTAAAACCTTTGAAACTTTCTCAAAGTCCTTGTTCAAAAGGTTGTATTGCGAAAGCAATTGTTCATTTTGCCGCCTCAGCCGTTTGGTTTGTGGCGGGTCGAAAAACTGAAGGAAAATAAAGAAAAAGATCACCCCAGAGACCACGCCCGTCGATAAATAACCAAGCACAATCCGCACTAGCGTCTTGATGCTCCGTTCGATTTTATCGAAGCTAAGGGTGTCGGGATTGAATCTGTAATTGGTTTTACCCATCTCTTTTCTCTTTTATTTTAATTCATTTGAGTCAAAATTAGCGAAATAATCTAATTTTGCAACGTTTTTCAAAAAACTTCCTTGAACGCTTGGGCGCAAAACTATCAAATATATCTATTTTGAAGCCCAAATCTTTTCGTTCGGGGTTGTATTTAAAGCTTTTTAACAATTTTTTTTATGAATTCAAAACAAATACGTCAGACATTCCTCGACTTTTTTGCATCAAAGGAACATGCAATTGTTCAATCTGCACCCATGGTTGTAAAAAACGACCCTACACTGATGTTCACAAATGCGGGAATGAACCAGTTCAAAGATATTTTCCTTGGGAATTCACCCGTTAAAAATCCCAGGATTGCCGATACACAAAAATGCCTGCGGGTTTCTGGCAAACACAACGACCTCGAAGAGGTTGGGCACGATACTTACCACCATACCATGTTCGAAATGTTGGGCAATTGGTCGTTTGGCGATTATTTCAAGAAAGAGGCGATCGACTGGGCTTGGGAACTTTTGGTGGATACCTATAAAATTCCTGTCGATAAATTGTATGTGACTGTTTTTGAAGGGGATGAAAAAGATGGTGTCCCGATGGACACGGAAGCTTATAACCTCTGGCTCAAATACCTTCCAGCCGACCGGATCCTGAAGGGGAACAAGAAAGACAACTTCTGGGAAATGGGGGATTCAGGCCCATGCGGACCTTGTTCCGAAATCCATGTTGATATCCGGAACGAAGACGAAAAGGCGATCATTCCAGGCCGCGACCTCGTCAACGAAAGCCATCCGCAAGTGATTGAAATCTGGAACCTTGTTTTTATCCAGTTCAACCGGAAAGCCAACGGACAACTGGAGGAGCTGCCAGCCAAGCATGTCGATACCGGTATGGGTTTTGAAAGGCTGTGCATGGTGATCCAGGGAAAACAGTCAAATTACGATACCGATGTTTTTCAACCTGTCATTACCGAGATCGGCTACCTTGCGGGAAGGCCTTACGGCACTGACGAAAAAGCGGACATCGCGATGCGCGTGATTGCGGACCACCTGCGTGCCATCTCGTTCGCGATCACCGATGGGCAATTGCCATCGAACAACAAGGCCGGTTATGTGATCCGTAGGATTTTGCGCCGTGCTGTCCGTTATGGCTATACCTTTCTTGGATTCAGGAAACCCTTTATCCATCAATTGGTTAAAGTGTTGGCTGAGAACATGGGTGGTGCTTTCCCCGAATTGATCAGGCAGCAGGAGCTGGTCGTAAACGTGATCCGCGAAGAGGAGGATTCTTTTTTGCGTACCCTCGAAACCGGGATCAAAATGCTTGACTCAATTATTGAAACCACCAAAAAGAACAAAGGGACAGAGGTGAACGGCACAATCGCTTTTGAGTTGTACGATACCTTCGGTTTTCCGCTCGACCTTACCGAGCTGATCCTTCGCGAACAAGGGCTTACCGTGAACCGTGCCGAGTTTGAATTGGCCATGGAAGCCCAGAAAAACCGTTCCCGAAGTGCGACCCAACTGGAGACAGGCGACTGGATCGAACTGCAACAGAACGATGGGGAAGGTTTTGTAGGTTACGATACCCTTGAGGCGAAAGTAAAGATCAACCGTTACCGCAAGGTCAAAGGGAAAAAAGGAGAGTATTACCAATTGGTATTCAACACTACCCCATTCTATGCCGAGACCGGCGGACAGGTTGGCGATTCTGGGACCATCGAAGCCAATGGCGAAACCATCGAAATTTTTGATACTGTCAAGGAAAATACATTGACTGTCCACCTGAGCAAAAAATTGCCATCCAATCCGGAGTCAACTTTTTACGCCATTGTAAACATCAATAACCGCAAGCTAACTGAAAATAACCATACCGCCACCCACCTTCTCGACCATGCCTTGCGTGAAGTGTTGGGTAAACACATCGAACAAAAAGGTTCGTTGGTGACACCCGATGGGTTGAGGTTCGACTTTTCCCATTTTCAGAAATTGACAGAAGAAGAATTGACTAAAATTCAATTAATTGTCAATCAATTAATTCGAAAAAATTCAAAACAGGACGAAAGTCGTGAGGTGCCGATCAAAGAGGCCGAAAAGATGGGTGCGATAGCCTTGTTTGGTGAGAAATATGGCGACCATGTGCGTGTTGTCCGGTTTGGCGACTCTATTGAGTTGTGCGGTGGCACACATGTGGAGTCAACCGGAACCATCGGACAGTTTGTAATCCTTTCCGAAGGGTCGATCTCAGCCGGTGTGCGCCGTATCGAAGCCATTACAGCCGACAAAGCCGAAGAGTATGTGAACCGGCACCTGAAATCGTTGAAGGAGGTCTCGGCCCTTTTTAACAACCCTGCCGATCTTAAAGGGGCTGTTGAGGATCTTTTCGCCAAATACAATACCCTGGCCAAACAGGTCGAAGCGTTTGAAAAGGAGAATGCTGGAAAGATTAAAAAGGAATTGTTGGCCAAGGTAGAAGTTATAAATGGGATTAGCTTTTTGGCACAGCAGATAAAGGTAGAAAACGCCGCAATTGTAAAAGATATAGCTTTTCAGTTAAAAGGAGAGTTAGAAAACCTGTTCCTGGTGTTGGCGGCTGAAATAGATGGGAAAGCCAACATTCATGTGATGATCGCCGAAAATCTGATAAAAGAACGGGGCTTGAATGCCAGCACTATTATCCGCGACCTTGCAAAAGCGGTCAATGGAGGTGGTGGTGGCCAACCCTTCTATGCCACAGCAGGTGGCAAGGAACCTGCCGGGATACCGGTATTGTTGCAGAATGCGAGGAAATTGTTTTAATGAATTGCCCTGTGCTTTAGCACAGGGCAATTCATTATCAAATAGATAAATACCCCTTTGGAAAAGTTGAGGCTTTTTCGAAGGTGTATTTTTTTATGCTTTCGTCAATACTTATTTTGGGAATACCCGCCAGTTCAGTGGTCAGGCAACTTTCTTGTCTGCACAGTAATTAATTGATGGCTGAAAAGGGTCAGGCGATTTTCTAATCGCCTTTTATCAAGCGTAATTGCAAATGCGCTACCCTAAATTCAAATAACTAATGCTCGACTTATCCTGATTATCGCAGCTATGAACCTTTTTTGGATGCAGTGTCCCGGTGACTCTTCACCGCATCAGCAGTCATACGGACACTAAAGCAAGATTTGAACGGTTTAATTACGGGAGAATTAAATAGCTGAAAATAAGGTAATAAGGTTTAAATGGGAGTAGATATATATCTTGGTTACTAAGGTTAAAAAATTTGAAATAAGGTTTGTTGGCAAAGAAAACTTAATTTATATTTTCATTTTAACCTTAATCCATTAATTTATTCTGTTTCGCACTCCTTGCCCTTATGTATCTGGAGTGGGAATGCGTTGTCAAGAGGTTTGTGGTCTTCCTACAACTTTATAAACTTTGTGGCGCAATCCACAATTTTGCCTGTTTTCCTAAGGTTTTGCCATTGGTTGTTGTTTCATCGTTACCCAAGGCGTTGCCATTGGGTTAGGGTATGCTGGGCTTTCAGCCTGTTGATTGTGCCGGGATTGTGATAGTGCAAAACAATATGGTTGGCACTAAATTAGTTAGGGCGTTCTCCCTCGATGAACTTTCATTTTAAACCAAACGATTGTGAATTAAATATCAATTGATTGACAGATGAACCTGTCATAAATTAGATTTCAGATTTATCGTCTCTGGATTTTGACGACAATCCCAGATGAGAATTATAACTAAAGAATATAATATTCAAGTAATTTGGTGAATACAATGTTTGCCCTTTTAGTCCAGACTATTCTGCGAGCCATTTTTCATTCTGGTTAAATACATCTTCATTTGAAATGGTCCTTCCTAATAAATAATCAGCTTTACTTTCTGCTATCAGAGTTTTTTCAAAATCAGAAAGTTGGTAGGTTCTCTGCTCGCCATTGTTGCTTAGCAACTGGTTGACATAGTTCAGCAAATCTTCATCATCGGTGCCGCGTACTTTTTGAATGATACTATCCTGCAATTCGACTGTTTTCATATTTCTATTTTTTATTCAAATATACAAAATATCCCAATCTTAAATTATAAGAAGGAGTTAATGACATACTTTTCTCGAATTCGCAATTCTGCAAGGGCAAAGCATAAATAGCAAGGGTAAGCGGTCCCCGAAGCAAATCCCAGTCAATGCACAAAACTATCTGGGACCGCACCACCCAGGGTAAAATGGCAAACACGAAAACCATCCGCGCTCGAAGGTTCGGGGAAGAGCAAATGTATTCTCGGACGGGGATGACAACTCTCTTAAAAGTCGGTGGCTCGGTTTTATCATGTTTTTGGGATAGTCCTTCTTCGTATGCAACGGAATGAATTCCGTTGTTTCATTAACGAATTGTAAATTTTCACCCGATTGTTTTGTATTTAAAATTGTTTGCCTACTTTCGCACCGGAATATGAATGAACAATCATTCATTTAATTTTAAAAATGGCACGGTTAATCGACGAGGGCAAAATTCAGCGGATCAAATTGGCAACCATCCAATTGGTCGTCCAAAACGGCTATGGTGGCGCCTCGATCTCTTCGATTGCCAAACGCGCCGGTGTTGCCGAAGGTTACCTGTATCGGTTTTACAGCAGCAAACAGGAACTAGTTACGGAACTGCTCTATTCGCAAGTGGCCCGGATCGTCGGGAAGTTGGAGTCATTGTTGAATACCTGCACAAGTACCAGGGAGGTGATGACACAGTTGATCGGTGAATTGTTCAGAATGGGAACAGAAACGCCTGAAGAGATCAGGTTTATCTATGTATTGATGCACGATTATAATTTCCAGGTTTCGGATTTGCAACGCCAACACATTAAGGGACTTATCGACAAGGTGATCAGCATTGGCATTGCAAACGGGGAACTGAACAGTCGGATTTCGGCCGAGGAGGCTTACGGGATGGTGATTATCTATCCGATCGAGTTTATCAATCTGCGTATGAAGGGATTCTTTGGGATTAAGGAATGGACCACAGAGGAGCAAAACCGGGTGGCCGAATTTTCAATCAACGCTTTAAAATAAGATAATAAGATACTATGAGAGCAAATTTATTGATTTTACTAATTCTAATGACGGGACAACTGCTGTGGGGGCAGGCTAGTCCAGCCGAAACAAAGAGCCTTACTTTTGAGGAGGCGCTTGGACTTTCGTTGCAGAACAACCACCTGATCAAACAGTA
>CAIYPA010000319.1 GCA_903927965.1 uncultured Bacteroidia bacterium
CTGCCCCTTGCCCCATGCTCATCAATATTCTTCGGTTGCTGAGCGAAGTCGAAGCACTGGTTGCTGAGCGAAGTCGAAGCACTGGTTGCTGAGCGAAGTCGAAGCACTGGTTGCTGAGCGAAGTCGAAGCACTGGTTGCTGAGCGAAGTCGAAGCATCAATTGATCTGCACCATTGCCCCTTTCAGCGTCAGTGTACCCGAAGCTTTTACCTCGGCACTGGCCGATCCTTCAGCTTTGAACGCTGCCTGGGCTTTGGATTCAATATTCATTCCCGACATTTTTAAATCCTGTGTTGCTTTTATTTCAATTTTGCCATTGCTCTGAATCAGTATTCCATCGCTGTTCATGACGATTTTGTTTTCATTTTCATCAATCAGTTTCAGCTCTCCGGCATCCTCATCCAATGCGATAATTTTCCCCGCTGGGGTCTCCAACCTGATAATTTTGGTGTCGTCATTGAAATAAAGTTTCATCCCTGAACGGCTCTTGTACATCTTTTCGTGGTTGTCGTCCGAGCCGGTGAGAGGTGCTGCTTTTGCACTTGAATGAAGCATTCCCAAAATGACCGCCTGTCGCGGATCGTCGTCAAGGAAACCAAGGATCACTTCGTCCCCAACTTCAGGGCGAAAAAAGAACCCACGCTGGTCTCCAGCATCCAATGAAGCAACCCTCGCCCAGATACCATCCTGAGCAAAATCGACCATTGGCATTTTGACCCTTACCCGATGCTCACCATCCGGATCTTCGTTACTGACAACCACCCCAATTTGCAACCCATTGATTCCCGGCAAAAGGGCTCCTGCCTTAGGTGCAGAAACCGTATTGGCTTCTGCGAGCCAATCGTTTGTATTGCCAAATTGGATATGGGTCTTCCAGCCTTCAACAAGATCGAAACTTTGCCTGACACCAGTTACCAGCACATCGCCATTGTACGCATCACCAATACCAGCTATTGTAACCAAATCGCCTGGATTGACCGTGGCGATCCCTTCACACTTCATCCGGCCACTTACCTGGCTTTGTTTGGATTTAAGCCATGTTGCATCGGCCCAAGCCTGTGCTTCGGTTTCGACAATCGCATTTTGTTGAAGATGAAAATGATCCGGTCCGGCTACAGCGGCAAGATCCGAACTCGCCAGATTTCCTGGTGCGCATGTACCAGGATCGGCACCGTTTTTCTCTATCAATGCCTGTTGGGAAGGATCCCAGGCAACGCTTGTAACCGCACTGTATTGGGACCTCGAATCAATTTCTGCATCCATCTCAAGCAAGGTCGCCCCGAATAGCAGTGTACATACAGACGTTCCGGTAAGCGATGGTTTTTTGACAGTGACTGTATCGTCGTTTGTAAATACCATTTTACCATTCGCCTGAGCCCTGGTTAGCATAAAATCCCAATCCGTGGAGTAATACTGAACCAATTGTTTGTGTGTGACTTTTGTACTTTCCGCATCGCCCGAAAGGGAAGCATTGCCTAAAAGGGTTGAAATGATGTCACTGTCGGACTGATCGAAGTAGTAGGCGTTTTTGCGCCCAATGGTCATTTTCACAGCTTTATGCCTGCACTCTGCCACCAATTGAGGAGCAGTGTTGTCCCTTACTTTGATACTTTGTTGAATCACAATACCTTTGAACAATGATACAGGATTGTTTGCTGCACCCGATAATATTTCAATCTCTTTTCCAGGTGTCAACAAACCAGAATTGCTCAGTTCAAAACTGCTTTGAGCAACACTGCCATCCAGAAAGACCAGTTTTGCAGACGAGATTTTATCTGCCACTTTGACGATACTCACCGAAAGTAGCTGATGGACGCGTTTTACAACCTCCCCATCCACTTTGACCGTGAATTCGCGCTGTTCTCCAGGAATTGGCAATGTTCTTTCTTCAGCCATTTTTATTTTTCAAGAGGTGGAAATAAAATTTTTGAACCGGGTTTTAGATTACGGTAATCATCAATCTGATTGGCAAGAGCCACATCGAGATAATAGTTCGCATCGCCATAGATCTCATAGCACATTGCCGGAAGCCTATTTCCTGCTTTTACCATTCTGATGTGTGTAAGATCGGGCGAATGATCCTGGGCAATTGCAACGCGGGACTGATCATCCGAATTATCCGTAAAAACGGCTGTGATAACAGCCCTCAA
>CAIYPA010000320.1 GCA_903927965.1 uncultured Bacteroidia bacterium
AGATGTTCTTCAGGAGACTTTTTAAGTTGCTGTGTCACATGGCGCAATGACCCCTTGGCCAAAAGATTCATCACTTTACCACCAGCCCGGACGATCCAATCCAAGGAGGTCCTCCCATCAACAAAGCCGAGTATTTCGACCCTTTCGAGAAATCCGGCACGACTTGCCCAATCCATTACTTTCCGGGCGCCCCTTAATTCTCCTTCAGATACACGTGCCGACGCGACCTCAATAAAATCCACCTTGAGTTCCTCAAGAAGGATCTTGGCGATATTCAACTTTTCGATCTCGGAAAAGGAGACCCCAGAGGTTTGTTCTCCATCCCTCAGGGTCGTATCCATGATATAAACCATACGCATTTTTGTTTTAAAGGTTGAACCTTTCTTTGATTAAGCCTGCTCGAACGAGACGATCTTGTCTTTGAGACTGATCAGAAAATCAATGTCATCGTAACCATTCAACAGACACTCCTTTTTATAGGAATTGATCTCAAATTGAACGCTGCTTCCCGTCTTGAGATTTCGTACGGTCTGACTTTCAAGGTCAACCTCAAATAATGAAGTTGGATCAGATTCGACTGTGCTGAATATCTCAGAGAGGAAATTGTCCGGGACCTGAACTGGCAATAAACCATTGTTCAGTACGTTGCTCTTGAATATATCGGCAAAGAAACTTGAAACCACAACACGGAAACCCGCATCATAGACTGCCCAGGCTGCATGTTCGCGACTAGATCCGCTACCGAAATTCTTTCCGGCAACCAATATCTCACCCGAATATAACGGATTATTCAATACAAAATCTTCATTGGGCTTACCATCCTTTTTGTATCGCCAGTCCCTGAAAAGGTTGTCCCCAAATCCCTTTCGCTCAACTGCTTTCAGGAACCTAGCCGGGATGATCTGGTCGGTATCCACGTTCTCTATGGGAAGCGGCACTACCCTACTGACCAGTTTTTTGAATTTTTCTATCGACATTTTATTTCTATTTGAAAAATTGTTTTTTACTTAAACAATGTTCAACCCTTTCAGGGTTGTCCTTCCTCTTGTTTCTATTCCATGGGTTACACCCATGGTTATTCACATTAAACCCTTTCAGGGTTATTAATTCGCATATAATGAATTAATTATATTTCTCTCGGATCTGCAACTACTCCAGCAATCGCAGCAGCGGCAGCCATAAGCGGACTTGCAAGCATGGTGCGCGCACCTGGCCCCTGACGTCCCTCAAAATTACGGTTGGAAGTCGAAACCGAATATTTACCTTCCGGGATTTTGTCATCGTTCATTGCAAGACAGGCTGAACAACCTGGTTGGCGCAAAGCAAAACCGGCTGCTTCAAAAATTTCGACAAGTCCCTCTTCCCTGATCTGCTTTTCGACTTTCTTGGATCCTGGAACAATCCAGGCTGTAACGTGGTCTGCTTTCTTTTTCCCTTTGACAAAATTGGCAAAAAGCCTGAAATCTTCTATTCTCCCATTGGTACAACTACCGATAAAGACATAGTCAACTTTTTTGCCTTTGATTTTTTCCCCCGGTTTGAAACCCATGTAATCGAGGGCTTTACCAAAAGTAATCCGGTCGGAACCGACCAGGTTTTCGCCTGTCGGAATGGTTCCATTTACGCCCATTCCCATGCCAGGATTTGTGCCATAGGTGATCATCGGTTCAATATCGGCAGCATCAAATGTAAACTCGACATCAAAAACGGCATTCTCATCCGATTTTAGTTGCTGCCATTGGGCCAGTTTGGTTTCCCATTCCTCACCTTTTGGGGCATATTCGCGACCTTTGATGTAATCAAAAGTCACTTCATCAGGAGCGATCATCCCGCCACGGGCACCACATTCGATGCTCATGTTGCAAAGCGTCATGCGCCCTTCCATTGTCAGGCTGCGAATAGCCGAACCAGAGAATTCGATAAAATGGCCGGTACCACCGGAAGATGAGATTTGAGCGATTACATATAATGCTATATCTTTGGCAGTTACGCTATCCAATAATTTTCCTTCTACATTGATCCTCATTTTCTTAGGCTTTGGCTGAAGGATGCACTGGCTTGCAAAAACCATTTCCACCTCGCTGGTCCCGATTCCAAAGGCAATGCTCCCGAATGCCCCATGGGTAGATGTGTGACTGTCACCACATACGATTGTCATTCCTGGCTGTGTAATCCCCAACTCCGGCCCGATAATATGGACTATACCATGATACTGATGATCAAGGCTATACAATTGAATGTCGTTTTTGGCACAATTGAGCCTCAACGTTTCCACCTGAAAACGCGAGAGTTCTTCCTTGATCGGAAGGTGCTGGTTGATGGTGGGGACATTGTGGTCGGGGGTTGCAATTGTATTTTGTGGCCTGAAAACTTTCATGCCCCTCTTTTCCAATCCCAGAAATGCAACGGGACTTGTAACCTCATGAATAAAATGCCTGTCGATGTACAAAACATCGGGGCCATCCTTTACCTGGCTGACAACATGGCCATCCCAGATTTTATCAAAAAGTGTTTTAGCTTCCAAAATTATGATTGTTAAAAAATTGTTTGAACTAATTTTATTTTACAGCTCCCTTTTCAGCATTCCCGATTTTATTGATTGCATCAAGGAATGCTTCAACAGAAGCAGTGATAATATCGGTGTTTGCACCAAATCCATTGAAAATGGCATCGTTGTATTCAACCTGCATATGAACTTTTCCAATGTCATCGCTCCCCTTGTTGATGGCTTGGATCAGGAATTCTTGAAGGGTCACCTTGCGGTGGATGATGCTCTTGACCGCCTTGATGGCTGCATCTACAGGACCATTTCCAGATTCGGTGGCAGAGAATTTCTCACCTGCAATATCCAACCTAATTGTGGCCATCGGGATAAGATTCTTCCCAGTAACAACCTGCAAGAAATCAAGTTTGATGCGACGTTCGCCCATTCCCCTTTCGCCTACCAATACCAAAAGGTCATCTTCCTTGATGTCTTTTTTCTTATCGGCCAACAACAGGAATTCTTCGTAAACCTCGTCCAGTTTTTCTTTTTCAAGAACAATACCCAACAATTCAAGGCGGTGCTTCAAAGCCGCACGTCCGCTCCTGGCAGTCAGGACAATTGACGATTCGCTGATCCCAACTTCTACAGGATCAATGATTTCGTAGTTTTCACGGTTTTTCAACACGCCATCCTGATGGATCCCACTTGAATGGGAGAATGCATTCCTGCCCACAATCGCTTTGTTCGGCTGAACCGGCATGTTCATCAAACTGGAAATCAACCTACTTGTCTTATAGATATTTTTAGAATTGATATTCGTGTGAAAATCGAGTTCTTTGTGCGAACGCAAAATCATAACAACTTCTTCAAGGGCTGTATTTCCTGCACGCTCACCGATCCCATTGATCGTTACCTCAACCTGACGGGCACCATTCATTACGCCAGCTATGGTGTTGGCAGTTGCCATGCCCAAATCGTTGTGGCAATGTGTTGAAATGATCGCCTTGTCGATATTGGGAACATTTTCCATCAGGAACTTAATCTTTGCGCCAAAATCAATAGGCAAACAGTAACCCGTTGTGTCAGGGATATTTACAACCGTAGCTCCCGCTTTAATAACGGCTTCGACTACCCTTGCAAGGTAAACATTGTCGGACCTGCCAGCATCTTCGGCATAAAATTCTACATCCTCGACATATTTTTTGGCATATTTTACGGCAGCAACTGCCCTTGCCAGAATCTCTTCTGGATTGGAGTTGAGCTTAAACTGGATATGATAGGGCGAAGTACCGATCCCTGTGTGGATGCGGCCACGTTTGGCATACTTAAGCGATTCGGCAGCAACATCAATGTCTTTCTCTACGGCACGGGTAAGGGCGCAAATGGTAGGCCACGTCACCGCCTTTGAAATTTCGACCACAGACTTAAAGTCACCTGGACTTGAAATGGGGAAACCAGCTTCGATAACATCGACACCCAACTGTTCAAGCACTTTCGCAACCTCGATTTTTTCAATTGTATTCAACTGGCAACCAGGCACCTGTTCACCATCCCGTAATGTCGTATCGAATATATATACGCGATTATCCATAACTTATTACTATTTAATTATTTAATATTATTTACTTTTCCTTTTCTCTTCCAGTGTTTCAAGAAGTGCGTCGCGTTCCCTAAGGAAGACCGACAATTTCTCAATCGGCGAGCGGGTAATTGCGACCCTTCCCGAACGTATAAACTGTAAAACGCCAAAAGTGTTCAATCCTTCGAAAAGTTCTTGTGTTTCTTCTTTATGTCCGGTCTTTTCGATCACCGTATATTCACGTGTAATTTCAAGAATCCTGGCATTGTGCTGCCTGATCAGTTTTTCGATCTGATCGCTCTCCATCAGTGCAGTGGTTGGTACTTTGTACAAGGCAATTTCCTGAAAAATCATCTCGTCATTTGTATAATAAAAAGCTTTCAGTACCTCGATTTGTTTTTCGATCTGCTTGACGATATTGACAACTTTCTCTTTTTCCTCATTCACTACGATAGTAAATTTACTAACTCCCTGCAAAGCAGACTCGGAAACTGTAAGACTTTCGATATTTACTTTGCGCCTCGTGAAGATGATGGTGATCCTGTTTAACAAACCAATGTGGTTTTCGCTATAGGCTGATATGATGTATTCTTGCTTCATCGTTTTGAATTTTAATTTTCCTGTTTATGAAAGCTTATTTAAGATCGGTGGCACTGAGGATGATTTGTGAAACAGACAATCCTGCCGGAACCATCGGAAAGATGTTATCCTCCTTTTCAATATTCACCTCTAAAAGATAAGGTCCATCGTGATCGATCATCACCTTCATGGCATTTTCCAATTCGCTCCGATTGTGGACGGAATTGCCAGGAATACCATAGGCTTCAGCAACTTTCACAAAATCAGGACTTTTAATTTCCGTAAAAGAATAACGTTTTTCAAAGAAAAGTTCCTGCCATTGACGTACCATACCCAGGAAATGGTTGTTCAGGATCACAATTTTAACAGCAAGGTTTTCCTGTGAGATGGTACCCAATTCCTGAATCGTCATCTGCATCCCACCGTCGCCTGTAAAAACAACAACCTGACGGTCGGGTGCACCAAATTTTGCACCAATAGCTGCCGGTAAACCAAAACCCATTGTTCCCAGACCACCGGAAGTAACCCAGCTGCGTGGAGTCATGAATTTGGAATATCGCGCAGCCGCCATTTGGTTCTGACCAACATCCGTAACTACAACAGCCTGATTTTCTGTCATATCGGCAACCATTCGGATTACCTCGGCCATTGTAAGGCCTGGTTTGGAAGGTTTGAGGTCGTCATTTATAACCTTCTCTATTTCAATCTTTTCAGCTGCCCTAAACTCAGCGACCCATTCAGGATGCTGCTTTTCTTCAACCAACCGTGAAAGCAGCCTTAATGTTTTCCTGGCGTCACCGATCAATGCAACATCAGTTTTGACATTTTTATCGACTTCTGCCGGATCAATTTCAATGTGGATGATTTTTGCCTGTTTGGCATAGGTCTTAATACTTCCTGTAACACGGTCGTCAAAACGCATCCCGATGGCAATTAAAAGGTCACATTCGTTCGTCTTGATATTTGGGCCATAGTTACCATGCATTCCCAACATACCCATGTTTAACGGGTGGTCAGTAGGGATTGCAGATAAACCCAGTAAGGTCCCGGCTGCCGGAATTCCTGTTTTTTCGATAAAACTGGCAAGTTCCTTTTCGCCACCCGACAACATAACTCCCTGACCATAAAGCACGAAAGGCTTCTTCGCTTCATTGATCAGTTCGGATGCCTTTTTGAGCAATGACTTATCTGCAGGATACTCCGGAACATAGGAGCGTATTTTAATACATTTTGAATAGGA
The DNA here is from genome assembly GCA_903927965.1 of uncultured Bacteroidia bacterium. Lineage (GTDB taxonomy): Bacteria > Bacteroidota > Bacteroidia > Bacteroidales > Prolixibacteraceae > JAAFHB01. Next base: position 5,884 of record CAIYPA010000320.1, read on the forward strand.
GTAACTTAGCTTCGCAAATTGTGCATCCTTTGTGATATCCAAAACAACAGGACCAGGGCGGCCACTCAATGCAATGTAAAATGCCCTTGAAATAGCCTCGGGAATTTCTTCTGCACTGGTAATCTGATAATTCCATTTGGTAACAGGCATTGTAATACCGATCACATCCGATTCCTGAAAAGCATCCGTACCCAACAAGCCGGAAACGACCTGACCTGTAATGCATACAAGGGGTGTCGAATCGATCAGTGCATCGGCAATACCGGTAATCAGGTTTGTTGCCCCCGGACCAGAGGTAGCTATACAAACACCAACTTTGCCTGAAACCCTGGCATATCCCTGGGCTGCATGAACAGCGCCCTGCTCATGGCGGGTTAGCACATGGGTAAGGATATGGCGGAAATCATATAGCGCATCATAAACCGGCATGATCGCACCGCCGGGATAGCCAAAAATCGTATCAACACCTTCGGCAATCAGGGATCGGATAACCGCCTCGGAACCTGTAATTTCGATCGGCTCCTGTTCTATTTTACTGTCATTTGTAAAAGATGTCATATTTATTTGATTTTAATTTATTCAATAATCCGTATTGCCCCTTTATCTGCGGAAGCGACCAAACTTGCGTATGCTTTTAAAGCCTTACTGATCACCCTATTCCTATTCTCTGGCTGATAGGCCATTTTACCACGGGCTTCCTCAACTTGTTTCCGCTGTGCCAGTACTTGGTCAGAAACTTTCAAAACTATGCTCCTTTGCGGAATATCTATTTCGATAATGTCACCGTTTTGAACCAGGGCGATTTCGCCACCTGCCGCAGCTTCCGGAGAGACATGCCCAATCGACAATCCCGATGTTCCACCAGAAAAACGGCCATCTGTCAGCAATGCACAAACTTTATCCAGTTTGGAAGCTTTCAGATAAGAGGTAGGATAAAGCATCTCCTGCATCCCCGGTCCGCCTTTTGGTCCTTCATACCTGATAATCACTACTTCACCGGCAGTCACTTCGCGTTTTAAGATTCCTTCACAGGCATCGTCCTGCGATTCATAAACACGGGCTGTGCCAGTAAACTTAAAAACGGAAGGATCGACTCCGGCTGTTTTTACAATACAACCTGCCTGTGCAATATTTCCATAGAGTATGGCCAAACCGCCTTCTTTGGTGTAAGCATGTTCAACATCGCGGATGCAACCTTTTTCGCGGTCAAGGTCAAGTTCCGAATAATAGGTGTCCTGAGAACCCAGAATAAGGTTACGGCCAAGATTACCTGCCGCAGATGCATAAACCTTACGGGCTTCGTCATCGGAAGTGGGACGTAAAACATCCCATTTATTGATGGCATCACCAAGCGTATTTTCTGTGACGCGTGAAACTGTCGTATTCAACAAACCAGCTTTATCCAGTTCACCCAAAATAGCCATGATACCTCCCGCACGGTTAACATCCTGAATATGGTAATGCGAGCTTGGAGAAACTTTACAAATACAAGGAACCCTGCGCGAAAGTGCGTCGATGTCCTGCATTTTAAAATCGACTCCTGCCTCGTGAGCAACAGCCAATAAGTGCAAAACAGTATTGGTTGAACCGCCCATTGCGATATCTAAGGTCATGGCATTCATAAAGGCCTCACGTGAGGCAATGCTGCGTGGTAAAACCTTTTCATTCCCATTCTGATAATAATCGTAGGCGATTTCAACAACTCGTTTGGCAGCCTTCTCAAACAATTTCTTACGGTTAAGGTGGGTTGCGACAACCGTTCCGTTGCCGGGAAGTGAAAGACCCAAGGCCTCTGTAAGACAATTCATTGAGTTAGCTGTGAACATTCCTGAACAGGAACCGCATGTAGGACACGCCTTTTGCTCAACTTCCGAAAGCAGGACTGAATCCACCGAAGGATCAGCACCCATCACCATAGCGTCAACCAGGTCATATTTCTTTTCGGCAACAACTCCAGCTTCCATCGGTCCGCCTGAAACAAATACGCATGGGATATTTAACCGCATGGCTGCCATCAACATACCGGGAGTGATCTTATCACAATTCGAGATGCAGATCATCGCATCGGCACGGTGAGCATTGATCATGTACTCAACGCTATCGGCAATCAAATCCCTTGATGGAAGCGAATATAGCATCCCGTCATGACCCATTGCAATCCCGTCATCAATGGCAATGGTATTGAATTCGGCAGCGAAACAGCCCTCTTTTTCAATCAGTTGCTTTACCATCTGTCCGATCTCGTGAAGATGGACATGTCCCGGAACAAATTGGGTGAATGAATTCACAACAGCGATCAAAGGCTTACCCATTTGGTTATCCTTCATGCCATTGGCACGCCACAAGCTTCTCGCGCCTGCCATTCGGCGTCCTTGCGTTGTTGTATTACTTCTAAGTTCGTTTTTCATTTATTATTAGTTTTTAATGTCCTGATGCTTCAACCGGATTGCCGGTACTTTTTACTTTCAAAATTTATTATTAAAAAAGAGCCTTTCTCGTTTCTGAGAAAGGCTCTTATATGTTTTTTCATACAATACATGACCTTCCTCACCCGGCTAAGACGAGAATAATCACCACGAGTAGAAGGCTGTTTGTAAAAATATTTTTCATATCAATTCAAAGACAATTTGTGCAATTAACAACGTAACTTTAAATTTGTTCGGGCAATTTGGAATAAAACAACTAATTTTCGATGATTGTCCCCAAATCACGCGGCAAAAGTAGGAATAAAACTACAACAACAAAACAAAATTGTAAGCGAATCAGAAATATTTCAGTCAATTTGGTATTTTTTCTTCAATTCCGCTTCCGATTAAAAATTTTGGAAGATTTTGGGCAAAAGTTTAAAAAGGAAAGCTGCTTTACACTACCGTGGAATCAACGTTAAAAATGAATTGTCTCGATTGCATCTACCTTAAAATGCTTGAATGGTTTAGATTTCCCATTTTTAAGAAATAAATTTTCGAGATTGTTTTAATCATTTATTGTATCTTTGTAAAAGAATAATTACATTGTATTATGAACCAATATTTTACAGTTAAAGGAATTTACAACAAAGGTACTGTGCGTTTGCTCGAAGTTCCGGATCAAAATATGATTTTGAATTCGGATGTGTTGGTAATGATTCCTATGCGCAAAAACAAGGCAATTAAGAAACCCATAGGCATACCCATTAATGATTTTGTTGAGAAAATGAACCTATTTGCCATTGGTGGCGATGCCGTTAAAGAAACAGAGGAACTTTACAATGACTAATCAATAGAATTTCAAATACGGCATTTGAAATAAAATAACACTGCTTAATACCAATTTAATAACTGTTTAAATCCTGTATTAATCCTGAAATATCAATGATGTAGGTTCTACTCATGCCGCAATGCCGCAACAGGATTAACCGTTGAAGCTTTCCAGGATTTGTAAAATACTGTGAAAAGTACGACAAAATTACAAGACTTGAGTTAATTTTTATTTTTCACACCTTTCGTACGAACCCACATTAAATATTCGTTTTTATTTTTCAGTGATAACTTATAATAGTTATCGTAATACTCAGTTGTCATTAAATTAACCTGATAAAAATATTTGCCATAATTTATAGTGTTTTTACCAAGCTTGCTCACAAATACTTGCGCAAAGTCATTAACTTTTGAATTTGCCAAAACTGAATTTTCAACTCTTTTCCCATCTATCCATATTCCATATTTTTTTGAATCTTGCCATGAATCCAATTGAGCCTCGGTAGGAACGATTCTTGGAAGCGGCGGAGGGGATGGTAAAAAAACAACCTTTTGTTTTCTTTGCTGACTTTGGCTCATAGATAAATAAATGGTTTCCAACCTTTTCTGATCCTTCTCAGATAATCTGGTCCTTATTGGAACCCCTTTTTCATTTTTAGCTCCATTTACGATCTGTTCATACTCTTTCAATAAATCATCCGTTACGCCAGTAAGATTTGCTTTAGCAGGATTGGTTTCATTTGTATTTATTTGATTATTAGCAGTTTTTACCTGAATAGTCCTATCCGTTGTTTGGGAAACGCTTTCAATTTTACTGAAAGCCATTAGTAAAATGGCAACCAAGGGAACAAAGGCAACTACTTTCCAACTCCCTGTTTTGTTTGATCGTTGATCGTTCATCATAACAATTCGTTTTTTAATTTGACAATAATTGAAACTGTTAGCCAGTGCGAACCGTTGTGATCCGACACCTTTTTGAATAATTAATAACTGATATTGGGTTGCATCGATGCCTTTGTTAAGTGTGAAATCGTCTGCCTGAAACTCGTGGATCGCTTTCATGTCGCGGATAAGCCAATAGACGAATGGATTGAACCAATGAAAGATACGGACGATTTCGAGCAATAGAAGGTCGAAAAAGTGGTTCAGTTGGATATGGGCTTGTTCATGGGTTAGAATAGGCTGGCGATGCTCTGAATAATCCTTTTGCGAAATGATAACAGTCCTGCCAAAAGAGAATGCGGCTATCTCTTTTTCAATAACCAAAAGCCTGTAACCAGCAGTTTTAATGGATTTTGCTTTCCTGAAAAGCAATAAGATCGAGAAAAAGCCATGAGCCAGCATCAGCAAAGTGATCAACAATCCTGCAAGGTAAAGATATTGCAACAGTTGATGCTTGGAAAATACTGTTTTGTTGGTCTCCATAACAGGAACCGATTTTATTGAAAATGACTGTTCGATGGGTTGCCGTAAGCGTATATCAGAACCGGTCACTGTTTTGGTTTCAACAGAGGTAAGAAAAGGAAGGAATTCCATCTGAACCGGCGACTGGATAGCTTGAGGCAAGTGAAACAATGGAATAAGAACCGAAGTGAATACAATTGAAAGCAGTACTATCCTGTTCAGTGCAAAGAAGGACTCCTTTCGCATTACAACCCGGAACATCAGGTATAACAGGCTAATACACAGCGTGGATTTTAGTAAATAGATCAGGATGTTATTCATCGTTTCCATTTTTTGCCGATTTTGCCTGTTTGATCAATTCCTTAATCTCTTCGATCGATATTTTCTCCTCTTCGACAAACATCGACACAACTGAGGCATACGACTTGTTGAAGTATTTTCCTACCATACTTTTGATCGTATCCTTGGAGAATTCCTCCCGGCTTATTATGGCGGAGTAGCGATAAGTATTCCCGAATTGCTCATGGCCAACAAAGCCTTTATCTTCGAGGCCGCGCACAATTGTGGAAACGGTGTTGTAATGAGGTTTTGGTTCGGGCATTTCATCGATAATATCTTTCACGTAAATTGCCCCTTTGGTCCAAAAGACCTCCATAATCTCCTCTTCCCTGTTCGTTAGATGCTTCATTGTTTAAATATTTTCAGCAAAGCTAACTAATTATTTTAGTTTATAAACTATATTTAATAGTTATTCAACTGTTAAATATAGTTAATAATTGTTTTTGGCATTGCTATGTTCCAATTGTGAAAGCTCAACCGTTATCCAATTTATTACTAAATACTTGATATGCTATATCATACATGATATTCTCCGACTAAAAATTAAAACAAGTTATTTTTCGGATTTAAGTTGTTTGGTCATAATTTTCTGATAAAATAAAAGTTCGTATCTTTGAAAGAAAAAATGAAAAACATAACAATACAAGTGGATATTCCATCAGATATGTTGGTTGCACTAAATGAATCCGAAAAAGAGCTAAAATCTCATTTTCAGACAGCAACCGCAATGATGCTATTTCAGGAAGGAAAACTGACAATTGGGAAAGCCATTCAATTATCGGGGTTAACCCGTTTCGAGTTTGAGAAAGCCCTTGCAAAGAATAAAATTCCTGTATCCGTATTGGATGAGGACCTAATATGGTCTGATATTGAAAAACTTAGGGAGATTTAGAAATGAAACTTGTAATTGCTGATACTGGAGCTTTAATCTCACTCGGACTCGTTGGGCACGTTGACCTGATTGAAGGGGTGTTTGGGGATTACTACATTGCAAATGCTGTGTGGGAAGAACTTCTATCTTACGAAAACCCTGAATTTGAAAAGAGTTTTCTTATAAACCTTGGGAAAAGGGTAATCAATATCAAAACAAGAAATCATTTGTCAGTAATAATGGATTATGGTGAATCTGAATCTGTAATCTTGTATGAAGAAATGAATGCTGATTATTTGTTGATAGATGACAACAAAGCAAGGATCATTGCTGAATCACTAAACATAAACTGTATTGGATCACTTGGTTTATTGATTAAAGCAAAACAAAAAGGATTGATAAATGACTTAAAACCTATTTTTGAAAAATGGCTTGAAAACAAAAGACATTTCTCAAAACAACTATTAAACAATTTTCTATTACAAATCGGCGAAGATCTGTTAAGTGAATAATCAAAAATACAGTTGGTTACGAACGAAACCAGGATTCAAGATAGAATCATACTGAATATAAGTTGATTAAGCTTCTTGCGGCAACCCATGTAGGAAGAATTAAGATTTCAAAAATTTGCGCTTTTTCATCAACAAAAATAAAACACGGTCTCAAAGTTTTCCGTTTTTTCCAGTATCAACATCCATCAAATACAACTCATTCAACAAATTCTCCATCACCTTACCTGCGGCTGACTGATTTCCCTCAAAATTATTGGTCATCACTGCAAAAATAACCTTTTTGCCAGCCTGATTGGTAAAGATCCCTGCAAGGCTTCTTACCCTTGTCATCGAACCGGTTTTGGCACGAAGATTATTTTCAAGTTTAGACCCCTTAAATGCAAACTGAAGCGTACCGTCCTTTGCGGCAATGGGAAGGGAGTTAAAGAAAACTTCGCTATTGCCACTAAGATACATGTACCGGAGAATTTCAGCCAATGTTCTCGCACTGAAACCATTCGATCTGGAAAGGCCACTCCCATCGGTTGGGTAAAAACCTTTAAGGTAAATCTTCTTTTCCTTCCAAAAATCGTTGACAGCCACAATGCTGCTGTCGATTGAGGACGATCCTTTTCTGGCACGGCCAATCTCGCGCAAAAGATGTTCTGCAAACAGGTTGACGCTCTCTTTGTTAAGTGGGACTATCAGATTGCTAAGTGGGGGTGAAACTTTGTCTGCGACCTGTACAAAATCATTAATAGGTAATAAATTATTAATCAACACCTTACCCACAAAGCCTATTTTATTGTTCCTTAGCACTTTAACGAATTCGGTTGCTGCAATCTTCGCCGGATCGGGCATTGAAGCTTTCACAGCAAAATCGGTACGCCCTTTGGGGATGAAACCTTCTACAATCTGGTTGAACGAGCCTGGTGCCCCATAAATATAAGCTTCATCACGGTTAATGGAAGAGGAGACCACTTTGTTGGTGAGGACCAGGCTGTCGATGGAAGGAAGGATGCTGCTGATTTTCACGCGCTGGCCTGGTTCTGCTGCAGATGAGAAAAGGATCTTGTAATAATTATCGGAATAGGTCAATCCGGAAACACCTGCACCATAATAGTTTCCAATATCGTCCCAGGGCCAACCGCCAGGGATAGACCATCCTTCAAGGCACGAAACATCTACGACCAGGTTGCCGTGAATTGTTTTGATCCCGGCTTTTGTAAGGGCAGCACCCCAGGTTTCAAAGGTTCCTTTGTAATGTTCAGGGAAATAGCTTGAGTAAAAAGCCGGGTCCCCGCCCCCTTTTAAGATCAGGTCGCCTTCCAAAATTCCGGTCTCAATGTTAATTTTTCCCTTATAACCCAATTGTGTATGAAATTTAAAATCGGCACCCAAAACTTCTAGAGCTGTGGAAGTTGTAACGATTTTCATAACAGATGCGGGAACCAGGCTTATCTGAGATGTGCTAAAAATCACTTTGCCTGTTGCGGCGTCCATTGCATAAACAGAATATCCGGCATTGGCCAAAGCACTATCTTTCAAAGCTAAAGGTGCTTGAGAAAATGAAAAAAGGAAGAATAAACTTCCCAGAAATAATAAGATAAAATGTTTCATACCACAAATTTAAAAACTGTATCCCAATGAAAAATAGGGTGTAACTTTCTTGTCAAGGTTGGATGTACCCAAATTGAATTCAATGGGGCCCACAAAACTGTCGTAGGCGATGGAAAGTCCCCCACCGACCAAAAATTTTCCCTCAAAAACCGGACTAACCAGAATGTCATAAATTCCGACGTTAGGATTGAGGGAAACAAATACCTTTTCCCACATCCTTAAACGGAGATCAAGACGGAACAAGGCGACACTGTTAGAAGTAAGTTCCATCCTTTTCAAACCCACAAATGGAAGATAGACCCCAAAATAGTTGGTTTTCTGAAAACCACCGACATATGACCTGTAATAAATGGGCGCAGTTTTTGTAAACGAAAACTGTCCATAACCCGATGGCAGAACGGCTAGCCGTTTTGAAAGTTTTTTCACCCCCTTGACTGTAACGCCAAGAATTGCTATCGGAGAACTACCATTTAGTCTTAGTCCATTGTCTGTAAGTACTTTAAAAGTAGCATTGGTTGCCCATCCATAAAGCGGGAAATAAGGCTTGTCGAATTCATCGACTGAAATCTTCGCAAAATAATTAAAAAAAGTAGCATCCTGCAATTCTGAACTATTGAACTGTCCAAGAATGGAACCGAAGTGAAATCGTTCAACCGAACCTCCAATCGAAATCCTGTAAATATCGTTGATTACAGACTGGCTTGCCACCTGAATATTTGTGAGTTGAACGTTTACCTCAGCATTCCGCTTGTTGTTTTCATAGCCCCATATCCTGTCGGAAGTAAAGGATAAAGCAGTGGTTACACCTGGTTTCCAGCCCCTGTCGAGCGAATAACGAACCGAAAACATGGGCAACTCCGACAGTTTTGCACTTAAAGAAAGGTTTGACCCGCTCATGCGGTCGCTGAAAATCGTAGCATTGATCAGAGCGGCTGCTTTCAGATCGGTCTCGTAATTGATTCCAACGTTCAGGATGTTAGTGGAACTTTCCCTTACCGAAATTGTGATTGTCTTTGTCGTATCACCGGAAACCCTGAAATCCACATTGTCGTAATTACCTGTTGCATAAATCCTTGAAATACTATTCCTTATACTTTTTAAGGTTATGTTTTTATCCTTCGTTATACCCATCTTCCCAAGAAAGGAGATAATATTTGCCCTTTCAGTTCCTTCAACAACGATTTGGTTGATGAACAAGGATGAATTTTCATCGGGTATATGACGTCGTGGCCTAACAGTCGCAACCAAGCCCAGGGAGTCGCGCAACCGGATCAATTGGGGAAGTGCTTTTCGGGCCGCTTCCTCCCCACGTTTCATAAGCTCCATTGCTGATTCCGTATCAAAACTTCCTGCTGAAAATCCTGTAATATCAGGCCTTATCAGGATATCGGCATTTTTACGGTTTTTTTCCGTCCGTTGCATCGACATCAATGTTGATAATTGCGAAATCACATCCGGAATGGTCTGAATCTTTTCTTTATTTAACAGATTGTCCTGGATATCAATGCCTATAATAATTTCTGCGCCCATCTCACGGCAACGGTCAACAGGGAAATTGTTTACAATCATTCCATCAACAAGTGACCTGCCATCAATCTCACAAGCTGCAAATGCAGCAGGAACTGCCATACTTGCCCGCATGGCCTTTGGAAGAAACCCTTTGTTCAAAACAACTTCCTCGCCTGTGGCTATATCTGAAGCAATACATTCAAAAGGGATCGGAAATTTTAAAAAATCGCTCCTATCATGGTAACCATATGATAGATAGGTGAATAACTCAACCACGTTTTGACCATTTAAAACGCCTGTGGGAAGATTGATCTTTTTTGATTCGATGGGCAGCGAAATCAGATACCTTGATTGCTCCTCTTTTGTAATTGCAGGGATATATTCCCTTTTATAACTGTTGCTCAACAACTCCTTCCAGTTCTGATTTCCGATGATCTGTTCAAGTGTCAGGGCATCATATCCAATGGCATAAAGGCCTCCTACAATACTGCCAACACTGGTACCTGTAATGTAATCAATGGGAATTCCTGCCTCCTCGATCACTTTAAGCGCACCGACATGGGCAAATCCTTTGGCACCACCACCTGACAGTGCCAATCCGATCTTTGGTTTTTTTGATATCTCCTGAGATGTCCCCCAAAAAGATAACAGAATAAATAGTGTTAAAAACAAACCTCTTCTCACAATTATTTCACTTAAAACTATTCATTTGGAATTGCTTTGCAAGATAATTGAAAATTCTTGAATATCTGAAAAAAAGGTTTCTTTTTGATCAGGGTGTTTAGTCTGATGTCTGTCTCTAAGGTATAGGATCCAAATTTAGTAATCGTCTGATTTAATAAATACTCCATTTAAAAGAATTAAGCCATGAAAACACAAATTTCACAACTGATTAAAAATGCATCCATGCTGTCAGTGATCATCCTGATTTGCATTGGCTTTCCAAATGCCACACTTGCTGTGCCGGTTTATCCAAAAACGATTCAGCCCGATACCTTGACTTATGTCCAGTACAAAGGTTCTGTAATGGATCAGGTGTCAAGGACTACACTCTCCTTTGTTACTCTTCAATTAAACGGAACAAACATTGCAACCATTACAAATTCAGAAGGTGAATTTTCGTTGAAAGTCCCGAAAGCCGTTACGGATGGAAAGGTTACAGTATCCTATTTGGGTTATAAGAATAAGGTCATGAATCTAACAGAGTTTAAGCAGGAAAGAACACGGATTGAGCTTGAACTTCTTGTTGTTACCCTGAACGAAATCAGCGTCTTCCCTAAAGATCCCGAATTGCTGATCCGGGCCGTAATGAACAAGAAGGGTGACAATTACTTCAATGATCAAATGTTAATGTCGGCATTCTATCGTGAGACCATCAAAAAAAGGAGAACCTATGTTTCGCTTTCAGAGGCTGTGATACAGATTCACAAGCAACCTTATATGTCGTCCAGGTTCGATGCAGCCCAACTATACAAAGCAAGGAAAAGTACTGATTACACCAAAATAGACACCTTGACCTTCAAACTTCAGGGTGGCCCTTATACAACTTTGTACCTCGACATTATGAAGAATCCCGAAATGGTCTTTACCGAAGATATGATTGGCAATTATGAGTTCAACATTGAGAACATTACCAAAATCAACGACAAGTTGATCTATGTCCTCGGCTTTAAACAACGCTCACATATTACGGAACCGCTTTATTATGGAAAGCTCTACATCGATACTGAAAGCCTCGCGATCACAAGTGCCACTTTCAACCTCAACGTCGAAAACAAAGGTCTGGCAAGTGATATGTTCATCAAAAAGAAACCTGTTGGAGCAAAGGTCTATCCTATTGTTGCTGCCTACCATGTCGATTTCCGTGAAAAAGATGGCAGATGGTATTTCGGTTATGCAAGGGGACAGATTACCTTCAAGGTTGACTGGAACAAAAAGTTGTTCAATACAATATATGAATCAACAATCGAAATGGCAGTCACCGATTGGGAAAAAACTACCGACAAACCGGTTAAAATGTCGGAACGGATGAAACCAACGGTTGTAATGACCGATGAGATTTCAGGTTTTGCGGACCGTGAATTCTGGGGCGAATACAACGTCATAGAACCTGAAAAACCAATTGAATCGGCTATTAAGAAAATCCAGAAAAAACTTGAAAAAGCAAAAATGGAATAAACCATAACATAGCGTTTTTAGTAAATATGCAGTAGAAAAGAACAATCAGTCAAAGATCCCCTGGAAATTCCCGGGGATCTTTCATTTCTCAATACACTATTGATTGATTATCTGATCTCTTGACAATAATATAAATTTTACGACAAGTTTATAATAAGTGGCACATACTTCCTTTTGAAGGTGCCAGTCGCCAGTTATCAACAGCCAGCCGCCCGTTATAAGTCGCCAGCCACCAGCTGCCAGTCGCTAAAAATTTAACCACACGTTAACATCACGCCCCCATTAGTCTGCTACCAAATACCTGAAATGATTATCTTTGTGCGGTTTTAAGAGATGGAATCGGATTTTCGTATCTCACTGTCAGACTGACAGCAACAATTCATGTTTAATACTTTAAATATTCAAAAGCGATGTTAATTTACAAAGTAATCGGAAGGGAAATTCTGGATTCACGTGGAAATCCAACTGTTGAAGTAGAAGTTACGCTCGAAAGCGGTATTGTTGGCCGTGCTGCTGTACCATCGGGTGCGTCAACAGGTGAAAATGAAGCCATTGAGCTCCGTGACGGTGACAAAAAACGTTACCTTGGCAAAGGTGTATTGAAAGCAGTTGAGAACGTCAACACAACAATAGCCCAGGAAATTGTTGGAATGAGCGCACTTGATCAGGTTGCTTTAGACCGTACATTGATTACCCTGGATGGAACAAAGACCAAATCAAACCTTGGTGCAAACGCGATTTTGGGTGTTTCATTGGCTGTTGCCAAAGCTGCTGCCAACTATCTTGAAATGCCATTGTATCGTTACATTGGTGGAACCAATGCGAAAACATTGCCTGTTCCAATGATGAACATTATCAATGGTGGGTCACACTCCGATGCTCCGATCGCTTTCCAGGAATTTATGATCCGCCCGATTGGTGCTACTTCTTTCCGCGAAGGTCTCCGTATGGGTGCCGAAGTATTCCACAGCCTTAAAAAAGTACTTCACGACCGTAACCTCAGCACAGCTGTTGGCGACGAAGGTGGTTTTGCCCCTGCACTCGATGGCACCGAAGATGCACTGAACAGCATCATCGAAGCGATCAAAAAAGCAGGTTACAAACCAGGCCGTGCCGAAGATGGTGGCGACGTTTCAATAGGACTTGACTGTGCTTCTTCCGAATTCTATGAAAACGGAATTTACAATTATGCCAAGTTTGAAGGTGCAACCGGTGCCAAAAGGACCCGCGAAGAGCAGGTTGATTTCTTAGCCGGCCTTGTTGCCAATTATCCTATCGACTCGATCGAAGATGGTTTCGATCAGAACGACTGGGAAGGTTGGGTGCTGCTCACCCAGAAAATTGGCGACAAATGCCAGTTGGTAGGTGACGACTTGTTTGTTACAAACGTTGAATACCTGAAGAAAGGGATCGAATTGGGCGCTGCCAACTCTATCCTGATTAAAGTCAATCAGATCGGTACATTGACCGAAACACTTGATGCAATAGAAATGGCACACCGTGCAGGTTATACCAGTGTAACTTCACACCGTTCGGGCGAAACCGAAGATGCAACCATCGCTGATATCGCTGTTGCAACCAACAGTGGCCAGATCAAAACCGGTTCTTTGAGCCGCTCCGACAGGATGGCCAAATACAACCAGTTGCTCCGCATCGAAGAGGAATTGGGTGCAAGCGCAGTTTATGGCGTCAAAAAAGTGAAAAAAGGATAATTATTTCCTAAATTAAAATTAAAAAGGTGTTCCGGTTGGGACACCTTTTTTTGTGTAATCAGCTTTGTTCATGATGCTCATTATTCCATTATGCAATATTATGAAAAACGTCCTATTATTACGTTTTGGAATAATTCGTGTATTCGTGGTCACTATTATCTATTATCCACCTTTTCAGGATAGAGGTCGTGGTTCATTGACCTGAATTCTGCCATCGCCACAAATTTCGTTTCGGGTTTTCCATAATTGCAATAAGGGTCAATACTGATTCCACCACGTGGGGTGAATTTCCCCCAAACTTCGATGTAACGTGGTTCCATCAATTTGATCAAATCCTTCATTATGAGATTGACACAATCCTCATGAAAACCACCATGGTTCCTAAAACTGAACAGGTACAGCTTTAAACTTTTGCTTTCGACCATCTTAACATCGGGGATGTAACTGATGTAAATGGCTGCAAAGTCGGGTTGCCCTGTTATCGGACATAAAGAGGTGAATTCCGGACAGTTAAATTTTACCCAGTAATCGTTTCCGGGATGGCGGTTATCGAAAGTTTCAAGCAATTCGGGTGAGTAGCTGAAATGATATTCTGAAGCTTTACCCAAGCTTTTTAAGTCATTCATGATTTTTTGATTTTAAATAATTGGACAATCCCCTGCCCCTCAATTTGCACGACGGACAGACACCACACCCATCTCCGGCAATCCCATGATAACACGTGATGGTCATGTCCCTTACAATTTCAAAAACACCCAATTCATCGGCCAACTGCCAGATTTCTGATTTATCGAGCCACATCAATGGTGTATGGATCTGATAATCAAAATCCATCGAAAGGTTCAAAGTCTGGTTCAACGAAACTATGAAATCATTCCGACAGTCTGGATAGCCATTATAATCGGCTTGACCGACACCCGTTATCAGGTTTTTGACCCCATTGGCTTTTGCAAAAATAGCGGCATAGGTTAAAAACAGCATATTCCTCCCTTCGACCAGCGTATTTGGTGGGCGGTGATCGGGTTGATCAGTTTCGACGTCTATAGAATTGTCAGTTAGTGAATTATGCGAAACACTTTTTAAGAGGTTTATTTTAAAGATACTAAGTTTTACATTGGCCAGGTCAGCAATTTTCTGTGCGGCAGAAAGTTCTGTGATATGCCGTTGACCATAATCGAAGGCAATTGCCTGAACTTCGCGAAATTGCTTTTTAGCCCAGAATAGACATGTCGTTGAGTCCTGCCCTCCGGAAAAGATAACCAATGCTTTTGTCATTGCCGCTAAATTTGGGAAATGGAAAATGGATTGTAGGAAATCGATTCATCAAAAGTATCAATCCCTTCAACCTGTTTCACCTTATTGACAATCAGGATTGTAAAAGGAAGTACGACAATCTCGTAAAGTGTTTTGATAAAGGCTTGTGTAACCACCATCCCCAAAATCACTTCCAATGGAAAAGACCCGGCAAATGCAATTGTTATAAATATCAATGAATCAGCAGTTTCACCAAATAAGGTTGAAAGGATCGCCCTTACCGAAAAATTCCTTCCTTTCATCAGGATTTTTACACGGCTCATCACATAGGCATTCAGGAAAGATCCTGTCAAATAAGCCAAAAGGCTGGCAACAATAATCCGTGGGGTATTTCCAAGAATTGTGGAGAAAGCCTCCTGATTTTTCCAGAAAGGGGCAGGTGGGGCAAGGATTCCCAAAGTAAAAAATAATACTGCCAAAAGATTGACTGCAAAGCCCGACCAGATGATCAGCCGTGCTTTCCGATAACCCCACACCTCAACAATCACATCGTTGATGATGTAGGCAATGGGAAAAATCAATACACCTGCCGGGGCTGCCCAGGAACCCACCAATATGATTTTTGTGGCTAATAAATTGGAAACCAATAAGGTGATTGCAAATAAAATACCTGCAAACATAAATAAAACGGAAACGGTCTTCTTCATTTTTCTTGTTTTTTACGTGGTATTCAAGCACACGGAGTTTTGTCTCAAAATTGAGCCGCAAAGTTAATCACAAATTGTGTAAATCAATTATCAAAATTTGCAATTGCCTTACTGCATTTTCACCTACTTTTGAATGTCGAATAATATTTAGAAAGACAATTGAAAATTCAGGTTGGTCATTCATTAAAAGTACTACTGATAAAAGGTAAAAACATAAATAAAACATACTTAATTAACTATGGATCAAAATATTGCAGAATTGGTTGAAGTTTCAAGGTTTTATGGGAAAGACAAAACATTTGTGATTGCCGGTGGCGGAAATACCTCTTTTAAAGATAGGCAGCACATCTGGATAAAAGCCAGTGGTGTCGCGCTTGAAACAATCGACGAGAATGGTTTTGTCTGCCTCTCACGCGAAAAATTGAAGGTAGTCTCCTCCAAAATATACAGCCACGATGCGGTAGAGCGCGAAGCTCAGGTAAAAGCAGACCTGACAAATGCAATCGTTTCCAACGGGAACAATCGTCCTTCTGTAGAAACATCATTGCATGAAATCATTGATTATCAATATGTAGTCCACACACATCCAACAAAGGTGAATGCTGTAATGTGTTCAATAAATGGAGAAAGTGCCTGTAAGGAGCTGTTTGGCGATCAGTCATTGTTTATTCCATACACCGATCCTGGTTACATTCTGTTCAAAAAAGTTGAAGCTGAAATCGGTGCGTTCACTACGAAAAACGGCAAAGCACCACAGATTATTTTCCTCGAAAACCATGGCGTGTTTGTGGCTTCCGATTCAATTGATGAGATTCACCAGCTATATTCAACAATTATCGAAATGATAGATGGCAAAATTCAATCCGCAATGCCCAATGCCGATCCAAAACTGTTCTCTTCACGGATCATTGAAAGTATCCAGAAGTTGCATCCATCGTTTGCCACCTATTCAGCAATTGGACTGGAAAGTGATTTGATCCATCATTTTATTAAAGATCAAAATAGTTTCCTGAAAGCGGATACCGCCTTTACACCTGACGATATTGTCTATTGCAAGGCTCATTACCTGTTTTTAAAGCTTCAGGGTACTGAACCTGAGCAAATTGAATCGGCATCCAAACAAATTGCTGATTATTTTGAAACCTATGGTTATCTTCCAAAAGTACTAGCCATCGAAGGTCAGGGGATTGTAGCTGTTGAAGAGAATATCAAATCGGTTTTGACCGTCCTTGAAGTCTTTACAAATATCCTGAAAATTAGTTACCTTTCTGAAAATTTTGGCGGCCCGAAATTTATGACCGCTTCTCAGATCGAATTTATCGACAACTGGGAAGTGGAGAATTATCGCCGGAAAATGGCCAAATCTTAAAATAATTACAATGAATTTACTTGACATCGGGTTAATGCACCCTCGGGATCAGATCGTCCTGATTATCAGCCGTATCTATAAAAATGGGATGACCACCACTTCCGGTGGGAATGTTTCGATCATCGATGACCAGGGCGATATTTGGGTCACTCCTTCAGGAATAGACAAAGGAGCCCTTGGACCCGACGATATCAATTGCATTAAAGCCGATGGGACAATCCTGGGTAAGCACAAGCCCTCGTCCGAATTTCCATTTCATAGTGCCATTTACAAAATACGTCCCGACCTGAAAGCGATTATCCATGCGCATCCGCCAGCATTGGTATCCTTCAGCATTGCACGGGTCATTCCCGATACAAATGTGATCCCACAGGCCAAATATGTTTGTGGCCCGATCGGTTTTGCCCCGTATGCCCTTCCTGGAAGCGAAGAGCTTGGCGAGAATATTGCAGCTGTTTTTGCAGAATCCTTCGATGCAGTGATCATGGAAAACCATGGCACAGTTGTAGGGGGTACCGATATGAAAGATGCTTATCAACGTTTTGAAACACTCGAATTTTGTGCCAGGGCCATTATCAATGCCAAAACCATAGGTAATGTCAAATCACTGACCGATGAACAAATAGAAAGTTTTGAGGCACAAATCCCAAGGCTCCAGCCCGAAATCCAGGGGGTAGAACATCCATCCGATGAGCGTGAGAAGCGTGAAGAGATCATGCGGATCGTCCGGAGGGCATGTGACCAGGGATTAATGATTAGTTCTTATGGCACTGTTTCTGTACGTTGGCGTGGGAACGATTTCCTGATCACCCCTACAAATGTGCTGCGTTGGAACATCACCCTTGATGATATTGTACAGATCAGGGACGGCAGACGGGAACCGGGTAAAATCCCGAGCCGCGCCACATGGTTGCACCAGGAGATCTATAGGCAAAATCCGCATATTAATTCTATCATCCTTACTCAATCACCTTATTTAATGGCTTTTAGCGTTACTGGAAATAAGTTTGATGTTAGGACTATCCCCGAAAGTTGGATCTTCCTTCAGGATGTCCCCAATGTTCCGTTTGGAAGCCATTTCGCAGGAGTGGATACCATATTGAACCTGATCAGCAAGGACACCCCGGCGGTCATTATCGAAAACGACTCAGTACTTGTCACCGGGGATAAACTTTTACAGACTTTCGACCGTTTGGAAGTTGCGGAATTCAGTGCTAAATCGCTGGTCATGGGTTCCGTCATAGGGGATCTAAAACCCATCGGGGAAAAAGAGATTGAGGACCTGAGAAAGAAATTTCTGAGCTGATGGTAAAGGGATTTTTCAATATCCTTTCAAAAGTTGGCCTGAATGCCTTCTTCTTCCTGATGATCGGTTCGATTTTCCTTGCTTGGCTAAAACCATCCATCGGAGTTGCAGAAGGCGTTTTGCATTTGCCAGCCCTTGCAGGTTATGGTGTGTCCCTGATTTTCTTTTTCTATGGAGCGAGGTTAAGCCCCGAAAGCCTTATCAGCGGATTGAGCAACTGGCGTTTGCACATTGTTGTCCAACTCTCCACGTTCCTCCTTTTTCCGCTCACAATCATGCTCTTTAAGCTGATTTTCCCCGATTATTTTCTTACCTTGCCTGGGATCGGGATTTTTTTTCTTGCGGCTTTGCCATCGACGGTCTCCTCCTCGGTGGTGATGGTCTCTATAGCCCGTGGGAATATCGCTGCAGCAATTTTCAATGCCAGTGTTTCGAGTATCCTGGGAATATTCATTACTCCCTTGTTAATGAGTGGGATACTTGAAAAAACAACTGTGGGGTTCGACATCGGACACACCATTTTTCAACTTTGTTTACAGGTCTTGTTTCCAGTGATCATCGGTTTGCTACTTCACCACAAAATCGGGAAATGGGTGTCGCATTACAAAACAGCCCTTAAAAACTTCGACCAACTGATTATCCTGATGATCGTTTATACTTCGTTTTGTGAATCCTTTGCCGGTAGGATGTTCGACCGGCTTTCTGTTATGCAGATACTGATGCTTGCAATTGAGATGTTCACTCTTTTCATTGTCATTTTTGCGTTGATGGACCAAATTTCGAAAAGGCTGGGATTTAAACGCGAAGACAGGATTACCGTAATCTTCTGTGGATCAAAGAAATCGTTGGTCCAAGGTGCCGTCATGGGAAAAGTCCTGTTCCCTGACCAGGCGGTCCTTGGGGTAGTTTTGCTCCCTTTGATGATCTACCATGCCCTGCAATTGCTGACTGGAAGCATTATTGCAAAGGAAATGGGAAAAAGAGGGAGTGACGTGGAGAGACTGTGAGAGAGTGCAACAAAGTAATGAAAAGTTTACTTATAAGACTTTTGCTTCCCACTACAAAAGCCGGGTGGATTAATTCAAAACAAAATTCAGACAAAATAATTTATTGTTCAAACTTTCCGCAATCTAAACGATTATTTTGGTATTTTCGTCATTCAAATTAAATCAACTAATATCAATCATTTATGCGATTCACGAAAATAGTACCGGTTATCCTGATTGCAGTTGCATTGTTCTCCTGCCAGACAGGTTCCAAAAAAGCAGAAGTTATCAAACTTGATGCGGCCAGCCTTGAAAAGTCATGGACACAAAACAGCGTATCATCCACTTCTGATGGTTTTTTATTTGAAAATCAAGCATCTATGATTGCTTCAAAATTTCAGGTACGCAATTTTGAAATCAATGCGAAGCTCAAAACAACCTTAGGTGCAGAGGGAGCCATTGTTTTTTCAGTAGCAGATGTTGCCACACCCGACAAAGGATATATGGTAAAAATCAACAACAGCGACTATCGTGAAGGTAACCCACAAAAAACAGGAAGTTTATCCCGGATCAGGAATAATTTTGTACGCACCGCCAACAATGATGAGTGGTTTATTTTGAACATTTCGGTGGTCGGCAACCACATCAAGGTTGCTGTCAACAACAAAACTGTAAGTGAATACAATCAACCTGCCAATCCGGTCCGGCCAACAGAAATTGCTGGTTGCCTATTATCCAAAGGTTTTATCACCATTCGGAAAACAAATGGAGAAGGTAAATTACTTGTAGCAGAAATGTCTGTTACAAACATGGAAAACCTGGTCAAATCCGACAAGGTTGTTACAGCAGAACCCGATAGTTTAATGAAAGTAGTTGATTTATTGAATTTTCAGGAATTTCCTTTGATCGATTTCCATTGCCACCTCAAAGGTGGGTTGACAATGGACCAGGCTTGCCAACATGCCAGGGACAATGGCTACAATTATGGTGTTGCAGCCAATTGCGGATTGAAATTCCCTGTTACAAATGATTCGACCCTGAATGCCTATCTTGATGGGATCAGCAAGGAACCGGTTTTCAAAGCCATGCAATGCGAAGGTCGTGAATGGGTTACATTGTTTTCGCCAGCTGCTGTCGCACGTTTTGACTATATTTTTACAGATGCAATGACCTGGACCGACCTCAAAGGTCGCAGGATGCGCCTCTGGATGCCTGATGAAACATTTGTCGAAGATGACCAGAAATTCATGGATATGCTTGTCGGTAAAATCGAAGCCATCCTTGGAAACGAACCGGTCGATATCCATGTTAACCCAACTTTCCTTCCAGCTAAACTTGCACCCGATTACGACAAATTATGGACACCCGAGCGGATGGATCGCGTAATCAAAGTACTTAAAAACAACGATGTAGCACTTGAGATCAATGCACGCTACAAAATTCCAAGTATTGCCTTCCTCAAAAGAGCCAAAGCTGGAGGAGTCAAATTCACTTTCGGGACCAACAACGGATCGAACAACGACCTTGGTCGGATCGAATATTGCCTGAAGGCAGTCAATGAGGTTGGATTGACATCCAGTGATATGTTCCTTCCTCGTCCTGCCAAAGACAAAAAAGTGATGAAGTCAGGATTGCCTTCAAAAATTACAGGTTAATTTGTAGGGGCATTCCTTGTGGATGCCCCTACATTTTTTTTCAAATTTTCAAAATATCAAATTTCAAAATATGTTCAGTCAACAAGTATATTCAGAGCGCAGGGTAAAACTCCGTGAAAAGATGGGAAGCGGTATTGTTTTGGTTCCGGGGAACAACGAGTCGCCAATGAATTACCCCGACAATACCTACCATTTCAGGCAGGACAGTACGTTCCTCTATCTTTTCGGTCTAGATATGCCCGGTTTGTTTGGGTTGATTGACGCAAATACCGGGCAGGATATCCTTTTTGGTGACGACATTACCCTGGAAGAAGTGATCTGGATGGGGACAAAACCTTTCATAAAAGATTTGGCTGCATCTGTAGGCATAGATTCAGTAGCCCCCTTTAAATCGGTTTTCAGCAAAGTGGGCCAGTTTAAGGAGCTAGGCACAGCAATTCATTATATTCCACCATACAGGGGAGAAACAGTTCTTTTTTTGGTTGAGTTATTGGGTATGCGGCCCTCAGAACTTACCGCTAATGGTTCAATTGAACTGATCAAACATCTGGTCGATATGCGGTCCGTTAAGGAACAAATTGAAATTGCCGAAATTGAAGAAGCCTGTGAAACCGGTTATAAGATGCATGTCGCAGCTATGAAAATGGCAAAACCCGGGATCATGGAGCAAGACATAGCTGGAACAATTCAGGGAATAGCCCTTGCTTATGGAGGTGGGACCTCTTTCCCTACAATTTTGACCCAGAATGGTCAAACACTTCACAATCATGATCATTCGTTCAGATTGGAAAAAGGGCGGATGATTATTGTGGATGCTGGGGCCGAATCGAACGGGCATTATGCCTCTGATTTTACCCGTACCGTCCCTGTTGGTGGGAAATTCTCACAAAAGCAAAAAGAGATCTATAATATAGTACTCCAAGCAAATAATACGGCCACTTCACTTGTGAAACCTGGCGAGACCTATCTGAGCATCCATCTTAAAGTGGCAGAGGTGATCACTTCTGGTTTGAAAGATTTGGGACTGATGAAAGGCGATGTTCAGGAAGCTGTTGCAAACGGTGCCCATGCGCTTTTCTTTCCACATGGATTGGGACATATGATGGGGCTCGATGTTCACGACATGGAAAATTATGGTCAGGTTTATGTTGGTTTCGATGACGAAATCCGCCCGGTCAAACAATTTGGCACAGCCTACTTAAGATTGGGTCGGTGTCTTCAACCTAATTTTGTAATTACAAATGAACCAGGCATTTACTTTATTCCTGCCTTGATTGATAAATGGCATAATGAAAAAATAAACCATCAGTTTATCAATTTCGAACAGGTCAATAAATACCTCGGCTTTGGAGGCATCAGGCTTGAAGACGACCTACTTGTTACCGAAACCGGGGCAAGGATTTTAGGGACCCGGGTGCCAATAAATCCGGAAGAAGTAGAATCATTTCAATAGCACAAAAAATAACAGGTTAATCATTCTTTGTGAAAATTGAATGTAATTCCTTATATTTGTGAAAATTAAAAAGTAAACTTATGGGCAGACCGCAGGAATCCTTCAATAAAAAGGATGTCAGGAACAAAAAAGAGAAAAACCGGAAAGAGAAGGAAGCGAAAAAGTTGGCCCGGAAGGACAACGAAAGAAGCGGACATCTCGACGATATGATCGCCTATGTCGATGAAAATGGGATGATCACTTCGACCCCGCCTGACCCAAGCAAAAGGATTGTCACGAAACTTGAAGATATCGAAATAAGTATCCCCAAACAGGATGACTCCCAAAAAATGGATCCGATCCGAAAAGGAAGTGTCACATTCTTTAACGATTCCAAAGGTTTTGGGTTTATTAAAGATTCTGAAACACAGGAAAGTGTATTTGTCCATGTCAATAATCTGCTCGAACCGATCAAGGAAGGCAATATGGTAACCTTTGAAGTAGAAATGGGGCAGAAAGGACCAATTGCCGTTCAGGTAAAAATATTCAAATAGGAATTTTGGTATCCTGGTCTCTCCAAAAATCATTAGGTTATGGCGATACCCACTTCAAAAGCAAAAGTACCTGCTCAAATCTCCATCAACAAAGTTAAATGCAAAGGCTGTGGCCTTTGTGTTTCGGTCTGTAAAGATTTTGAAACAACGAATTGTTCCGTGGATTTGTGCGCCCCCTTTTTCAGATTTTCACAACCAATATCAAAGGTGGGATCAACTTGGTCAACTACGATGCGCCACTTTCGATGTATTTCTATGGCTCCCCTTATACCGATCCTGCCGACCCTATAGTTGCAGCTACCTATGCAATGATCGCCGCCGAATCGCTCGGATTAGGCACCTGTATGATAGGAAGTGTCCATCCCCTCATCCAAAGCGGGAGCAAAGCCAGAAAATTCAGGGAATTGCATGGCATTAAGTTCGCAAGCCGCGAAGGAGTTTTTGTATTGTTCGGGTATCCGGCGGTTAAGTACAACAAAGGTCTGACCAGGACTTTCGCATCGGTTCACACACCTTGAACACCAGGGTTAAAACCTGACCTTTGGTTTTCATCCCAACCCTACCGTTTCCATAGCCGGTTTACGCGTTTTTCCAACAAACTTTTCATTCCACAAGCACCGATTTGATACCCTAAAAAAAAGCGATCAGAACAGAAAGAATGCTCGATTTAATGCTCGAAAATGAGCATATGCTCATTTTCGAGCATTAAATATCGACTAATAACTTAGTCATAAAATGATATTTTCCCCAACATTAAATTTTTATTAATTTTTATCTTCCTCATTATTAGTCTTCTAATTTTTCATTTCTGACTATCCTCTTATGTTTTGGAATAACGGCACACCTTTTGTCTTCTAACCGGCAACAAGGTAATCCGTCCCTTGAAAAAAGTACGGTTTTTATAAACAATTTAATAATAAACAAAATGTCAGTAGAAAAAACAATTGGCTCATCAAGCCTCGTTGAAGTTATCGACCGTATCCTTGACAAAGGTGTTGTAGTTGATGCATGGGTTCGCGTATCATTGGTAGGTATTG
>CAIYPA010000321.1 GCA_903927965.1 uncultured Bacteroidia bacterium
CTTACTTGAATCCGGAGTTATCAGTGAAACAGCATTTTACAACCTTTTCAGGATCATGGCGGATCAAACAGGGGGTATGGTCAATGTCAATGAACTTTCATCAACCTTAAGGATCAAGAATGAAACGGTCGATAACTATCTCACCATTCTGCAGAAATGCTTTCACATCGCGCTAATAAAACCTTATTTCAAAAACGTCAGAAAGGAATTGACCAAGATGCCCAAAGTATTTTTGCTCGATACGGGGTTGCGCAACTGCCTGTTGAACAACTTTCAACCAATGGCAGTACGGACCGATAAAGGCGAATTATGGGAAAATACGGTTTTCAGGATTTTGGCAGATAAAATTGGTATAGATGCCATACAATATTGGCGTACAAGTGCTGGAAATGAAGTGGATTTTGTAATTTCGGGACCTGCGGAAGGATCGAAGGTCATTGAAGCCAAATATGACAGCAACCAGGTGAATATGAAAAAGTACAAATTGTTTACATCGGCTTATCCCGAAATCCCGCTTCAATTTCTCTGGCTGTACCCATTCAATGAAGATTTTTTCAGAAGAATATATTTAAATGTCTAATTTACATGATATTGCGAGTTGTTCATCAGGAATTTGGCATTTTAACAGTTTAACCACTACGTGGTAACCTTCACGAGATTGTTCCGTGTTCTACAATAGTTTAAGCCCTACGGGCTATAGACAGTGCAAGGATTAAAATATTACAATCGAAGTTAATAAAAAGTGGTGTATCGTGTATTTTAGCAAAGATTTAAATGGGTTGATAAGACCAATTTGCAGGACATTCAATACCGAATAGGGGTTATAATATTGCAGATGACACGAATTATAATTGGAAGCAATACCGCGTAGCGGTTAAAGTATTGTAGAAGGACGATATTTCGAACACGGATCCTACCACGTAGTGGTTAAACTATTGTAGAAGGTCAATATTTCATACACGGATCCTACCACGTAGTGGTTAAACTATTGTAGATTCAATTCATAATTAAATGGTATTTTTATAGATTGAAATTTGTTTAACGTTTTAAAAATCTTTGTTATGAAACCTGGAGCGTTTACTCAATTCTACATTCAACTGGTTTTTAGTCCAAAACATCGGGATTGCCTATTAATAGAAAGTGTCCGTCCCCGGATTTTTGTATATTTAAGCGGAATACTTACCAATCTGGGACATAAATCTTTAATTGTCAATGGAGTAACTGATCACGTTCATTTGTTTTTGGGATTAAATCCAAAAAATTCAATATCAGAGACAGTTAAAGAACTTAAAAGAGCTTCCAGTGTTTTTATAAATGACCAAAGACTTTTTTCCAACAAATTTGAGTGGCAGGAAGGTTATGGTGGATTCTCATATAGTCGTTCCCACATTGAAAAAGTATATGATTACATTAAAAATCAGGAACAACATCATCTGAAAAGAACATTTAGGGAGGAGTATTTGGAATTTTTAAAGAAATATGAAATTGAATTTGAGGAACAATATTTATTTGAATTCTTTGATTAATAATAGTTTAACCACTACGTGGTAACCTTCAAAATGTTGTTCCTAGTTCTACAATACTTTAAGCCCTATGGGCTATTGACAGTGCAAGGATTTAGTTCTTGCAATCGGAAATAATAACAGATGGCTGAAAAACAATATTTCGTTCACTGATCCTACCACGTAGTGGTTGAACTATTGTAGAAACGAATTAACATTTGAAACGATACCACGTAGTGGTTAAACTATTGATGAAACGAACTAACTTTGTAAAATATACCGTATAGCGGCTAAGATATTGTATCACAATATATTAACATTTTTCAATCTGATAACAATGAATTCAAGGGAACGTGTTTTAAAAGCATTCAAACGGATGCCGGGGCTGCCTGACCGCATCCCTGTTCAATTTGATCTTTGCCGCCAATTGGCCGATCATTTCGGCGAAAAATTAGGTGTCGAAGTCAATTATACCGACAATCCTTATGAGGATGTGACCTATCGGATCAGTTGCAACGAGTTGAGATTGGCAATGGGCAGCGACGTTGTGGTCACCGGTGCTTCTGTATCTGACAATTATCGCATTGTGATTGAGGAGGATGGTACATGGCTCAATGAATATGGGATGAGGATGCGACAAGGGGATATTTATGTTGAAGTTGTCAATTATCCATTGGCAAATGCCGAAACAAAAGCCGATATTCAAGCTTTCAGATTTCCTGATCCTGAGGCACCTGGACGGTTTAAGGATGCAGAAGCCCTGGTTAAAAAATACAAGGACGATTACCTGATATTCGGCGATATTGAAGTTACAATTTTTTCGCTTGCCCATCAATTGGTTGGAATGGAGAAGTTGTTGATTGATATGATGATGGAGGCTGAATATGTAGTCCCGTTATTTGAAGCGTGTGCCGAATATCAAACGCAGATTGGGTTGAGGCTGATAGAAAAAGGGGTGGACGCCATTTGGTTTGGCGACGATTTCGGAACTCAGGTCAGCCTGATCATTCCACCCGAAACCTTTCGCGAACAACTGAAACCCCATTACAAAAAAATGATCGACCGCTTTAAGGAGGCAAAACCGGATATCATCCCCATCCTGCATTGCGATGGGGCTGTTGCGGAATTGCTTGACGATATCCGCGAAATTGGTTTTGAGGTGTTTAACCCTGTACAACCAGGGGTTCCCGGGCATCTTCCACAGGATATGAAAGACAACTTTGGCGATAAATTTGCATTCTGGGGAGCGATAGACCAGCAGGACTTGTTGCCCAATGGAACCGATGAAGAACTGGAGAACGACATCATCGAAAAGATCACGATCCTTGGTAAAAGTGGAGGATACATGATTGCTCCGGCACATATCATCCAGAATGATGTAACCCCGGAGCGGGTCCTGAGATTTATAGAACTCTGCAAAATGCATGGAAAATATTGATATACAATAATATAAAATTTCATTAGTCATTTAATCTCTTTGTTATGAAAAAAATTGGATTTTTTATGATGGTTTTAATGATCTCTGTTGCAGCAGTGGCGCAGCCAGGATTCAATGGACTTGATGTGAACATGGGGAACCTTTATCGCTTGTCGAATGCCAAAACCCGCTCCATCAGTCCTGAAAATTTTACCGGTGAAAAAGGAAAGGCAGGAATGGCAATACCGAGCGACAAAGCTGCCCCGAATACAGCGAATGCATCAAATGCCGCCCGCGACCTGGGACAAAGCTGGAAAGTAAATCCTTTTATCCGGATTAAATCGGGTGAAAACATAACCATTGCCGAAATTGAAGGTCCGGGATCCATTCAGCACATCTGGATGACTCCTACAGGAAACTGGCGCTTTACCATTATGCGCATCTATTGGGATGACGAGTCTGAACCCTCTGTCGAATGTCCTGTCGGTGATTTCTTTGGAATGGGTTGGGGCGAATACGCACCCTTAACTTCTTTGCCCATTTGCGTCAATCCGGGGAGTGCTTTTAACAGCTATTGGCAAATGCCTTTCCGCAAAAAATGCAAGATTACGATGGAAAACATCAACGACAAAGATGCCATGACCCTCTATTACCAGGTGGATTATACATTAACCGATGTCCCTTCCGATGCCGGGTATTTCCATGCCCAATACAGAAGGTCAAACCCAAATGCAACTTCCGATTATACGATTATCGACAATGTGAAGGGAAAAGGCCAGTATGTTGGCGTTTACCTTGCATGGGGTGTCCGCAACAATGGCTGGTGGGGCGAAGGTGAAATCAAATTCTTTATGGATGGCGACACAAAATTTCCAACTATTTGTGGTACAGGTACTGAGGATTATTTCTGCGGTTCCTATAATTTTGACAGGGGCGGTCAATACAAGGAATTTTGCACACCTTATTCCGGTCTGGTGCAGGTCATCAAAGGTGACGGATCCTATAAAACACAGCAAAGGTTTGGCTTATACCGTTGGCACATCGCGGATCCCATCCGTTTCGAAAAAGACCTGAAAGTCACGATTCAGGATTTGGGATGGCACAAGGATGGAAGGTATCTTGCCCAGCAATCTGATATTGCGTCAGTATGTTATTGGTACCAAGCCGACCCACACAATAAATTCCCCAAATTTCCGACCTGGCAGCAACTGGAAAATAATTAACATCAGATGATATGAAAAATGTTTTTCCTGATAGAATTAACTATTTAATATACTTATTATTAGCAATTGGCTTTTTTGCCTGTAACCAACCGGCCAGGCAAAAAGCTAAAGTTATTGAAAAGGCAGCTACAGTTGTTGAAAAAGGAACCTATGGTTATGATGTGGCTTTTCTTGCAGCCCATAAGATTGAAAGCCTCGAACTGAAAGATTCCCTTACTAAAGCATCGTTGCTTGTTATTCCCGACTGGCAGGGACGTGTCATGACAAGTTCAGCCAATGGGTTGGAAGGGAAAAGCTTCGGTTGGATCAATTACAAACTGATCGAATCTGGTAAAGTAAGTCCGCAGTTC
>CAIYPA010000322.1 GCA_903927965.1 uncultured Bacteroidia bacterium
CCTGTTGTTTGAACATCTGGATCTGGCGGTAGAAAGGAAGATGGTTCACATATTTGTCGATAATGATATCTGCTAAAACGGTTGCACCGGCATAGCTTTTGGCTATTGGAAGTACGGGCATGGAAGCGGTAACGATTTGCGTTTCCACATCCTGACTTTTGTCTTTCAGCGCGTATTTGTGACGGATAATCCTGCGCACATACCATCTGGCAGATTCGCGTTCCAGAACTTCGGTAATTTCCGGAGCCAGTTCGGTCCAGTTCTCCAGATTAATGTGCTGCGGATAGAGGTGGGTTTCTTCTCTTGGTAGACTTTCGGGCAGCGGTTTGCGTACCGGATGTTTTTTGTCTTTTACCTCAATAACACGAACTTTTTTGTACTGTTCGATCTCCTCTTTGGCACTGGTGGCAAGTTCTTTTTCTTCAGGTAGCAGGTCAAGTCCGTCAAAATCGAGCTTTCGTTGCAGAGGATCTTCATTGATGTACCGTTCACTGGATTTGCCCCAGATCCTTCGCTGGAGCATCTCTATTTGTTGTTTCAGCTTGTTAACAGTCTCATCCAGCTGGTTGATCGTCCTGTCTTTTTCCGTGATCTGTTTTTGGTAAGTGGTTCTTTCTGAATCGAAGTTTTCAAAGCTGGCAAGATGGCTTTTAAGTTTGGATGTCTCCCGGAAAAGCCGGTCTCGATCCTCCAGAATTTGTTGTAAAAAAACCTCTTCGTCAACTGTCATTTTTCCTTGCTTTTGATGGCTTGAAGATACTAAATATCAATCGTATAGCCAAATAAAAAGCAATAATATTATTGTTATTTTGAAGGTTTTTCCCATCTTTTTTTATTCACCGTTCCATCCGGGGAAATACCTTGTACGATCATCATTAACTCCTGCCAACTGGTTTGAAACGTATTGGTTTTTTCATCAAAAACCGGCAGTTTGAAACACCCCTGTTCCAGTTTCATGTGATAGATCACCAGTCCGCCGCATTCCATGTGCAGAATTTTCATGCTGGTACACGGGCGGTTAATAAAGATGTAAACGTCCCCGTCCTGAACGTTGCGTCCCATTTGGTTGGTCACCATTCCGCTCAGGGTGTAAAAACTCCGGCGCATATCTGTTGGGTACGAATACAGGTAATACCGCATGGCCGATGTGAGGCTGAACATCCTACCGGCGAGTTAAAACCAACAGCGACCTCAATATCTGTGCATCTGGCAAACCGTTCAGTTTTACAAGGACTCCATTGGGATAACTTATCTCACAGGATATGGTTTGGGTAGTGGCTTCCGAAGTTGAAAAAGGTGCCGACTGTGACAGCACCGGGGCTGGAACCCGCGATGACCGGGATTGCACATTATTCTCAAAAACTACTGGAACGAATCCACGTTTAGGTGGCAACTGATCTTTCAGCTTGTGCTGCCAATAATAAAACTTGGCCTCGTTCATATGTTGGTTGGCGCAATAACCCCGAATGGTCAGGCCCGAACTCAGAAACTCTTCGTAGATGGCCCGGAATTTTTTCTCGTTATACATGTCGTTTGTCTTTGAAGTAAAAAGCAAACTTAAAGACTCACATGCAAAATTAGAATACGCACTTCAGCGAATGGTTACGATTATTTTCGTTGTGTGTTTTGTTCTATGAACTTGCCATTAATGCTATCTCAAGTATAGATTAAACCCAGAAATTCAATAAGAGTAGTAAACTGTGCAGCTTAAATATTTCTGCTCGATTTCTCCCACTGTTGTTCCATAGAATCATCCAAGTTTATCTCAATGTCACGGCTGCCTGTTGTCCTAATAATTCCTAGGGTTTTCTCACCTATTTCTTCAAAATGATCTAATAACATATAGGCAGCAGACTGGCCGTTTGGCGTACCTAAAATTGCATTGTACTCTTCAGTATGGGGTAGCCAATCCCTGTCATTACCATCCTTCCATGCTTCGCCATCTGGATAGGCCATGAAAACAACCCGCTGACTTTCTGCG